>JAEWEZ010000152.1 GCA_023389045.1 Actinomycetes bacterium | reverse complement strand
GGCGTGTACCTGCCGCCGAGTGCCTTCGAAGCCTGGTTCCTCTCCACCGCGCACACCGACGATGTGCTCGACCGGGTCTTCGCGGCGCTGCCCAAGGCTGCCCGCGCCGCCCGCGGCTCAGCGGGCGAGCGTCTGCTGAGCAGCAAGATCTCCTAAACAGCAAGGCGATCTGGGCAGCACGCCCGAGGCGCCCCACTCACATCCACCGGCCCCGGCGGTTTCTCACCGTCGGGGCTGGTGCTGTTCGATCGCCATCTCGTAGTAGCGCAGCAGGTCATCCGAGGCGGCCTGCCAGGAATGCTTTTCGGCCTCGGCCCGGGCGGCGGCGCGAATCTTCTCCCGCAGCTGCGGTTCACCGAGACGATCCAGGGCCGCATCGAGCGAATCCGGATTGTCATGGTCAAAGAGCAGGCCGTTCTCCCCGTCGGTCACCTGCTCCATCGTCGGCCCCGAACGGGCCGCCACCACCGGCAAACCGGACGCCATCCCTTCCAGGATCACCAGCCCCAGAGTCTCCGTGACCGAGGGGAACACAAAGGCATCGGCGCTGGCGAAGGCGGAGGCGAGCTCCTCCCCCTCCATGAAACCGGGGAAGACGGTCTGCGTGCCCGCGAAGATACTGCGCAGCTCGGAGAGGAAGGGGCCGTCCCCCACGATGGCGAGGGCAACGTCGTCGCGTCGATCCATCATGGGGCGCAGCCGGTGGATTTCCTTTTCCGCCGCGAGGCGTCCGACGAACACCAGCAGCTTCTTACCCGGATTTCCCTCGGTGAGGCGTTCACGCATCGCCGCCGAGGCGAAACGGGGGTGGAAGGCCTCGGTGTCCACACCGCGCTTGATGACGTGCAGATTGTGCAGGCCCTTCTCGGAGAGTTCCTGCCGCATCGTCTCGGAGGTCGCGAGATTCAGGTCAGCCAGGGCGTGATTGCGTTTGATCTGCCACCACACGATCGGCTTGGACCACTTCCAGGCGGTGTAGAGGTCCAGGTAACGCGGGATATGCGTGTGGTAGCTCGCCACCAGGGGGAGGTCCTGGCGGTGGGCTGCATATGCTCCCGAGGAGGCCAGCAGGATCGGCTGGGCGGCATGCACCACATCCGGGTGGAAGCCGCGGATGATGCCGTCAACATTCGGGGTGGGCAGGGTGAAGCGTCGGTGCTTATAGAACGGCAGCGTTACGGGCCGCACTCCCACCACCCGCGCCCCGGCATGTTCGGTCACGCCTAGGTCGGGCGCCACCACCATCACCTCATGCCCGAGATCCGTGAACCGTTCGACGGCGTGGCGCAGCCTGGTCACCACGCCGTCCACGGAGGGAAGGAAGGTCTCGGTGACGATCGCGATCTTCACCTAGGGACCCTCCCGGTCACTTCCAGGTGACGGTGGGCAGCACCAGTTCGCGCTTGACGCGATCGGTGTTGGCCTTGGCGATGGTGAGGATCTCGGCCAGGTGCTCGTCGGTCAGCAGATGCGGTTCCAGACCGAGGTCCAACAGATTGGTGTTGACCGCCTTGTAGTAGTGGTCGTACTTCTCCACGCGCGGGTTGTCCAGGTGGTCGATGGCCACGTCGATCCCGAGGTCCTTGGCGACCTTCTGCACCTTCTGCGCGAGCTCCAGCACCGAGAACTGTTCGGTGAACTGGTTGAACACGCGGAACTCGCCACGTTCGGCGGGGTTCTCGCAGGCGATCTCGATGCAGCGCACGGTGTCCTGAATGTTCAGGTAGCCGCGGGTCTGGGAGCCGTTGCCGTACACGGTCAGGTCGTGCCCGATCGCCGCCTGGATCAGGAAGCGGTTCAGAGCCGTGCCGAAAACGGCGTCGTAGTCGAAGCGGTTGACCAGACGGGGATCGAGGCGGGTTTCCTCGGTCTCGAGGCCGTACACGACACCCTGGTTCAGGTCGGTGGCGCGGATTCCCCAGATGCGGCAGGCGAACATGATGTTGTCGCTGTCATGCACCTTGGTCAGGTGGTAGAAGGAGCCGGGCTGCTTGGGGAAGGGCAGACGGTCCTTGCGCCCCTTGTGCTCGATCTCGATCCAGCCCTCTTCAATGTCGATATTGGGCTGGCCGTATTCGCCCATAGTGCCGAGTTTCACCAGGTGGCAGTCGGGGGCGTAGTCCTTGATCGCCCACAGCACGTTCAGGGTGCCGTTGACGTTATTGCGGTGGTTTTCGATGGCGTGCTCACGGTCGATCATCGAGTAGGGGGCGCTGCGGTGCTCAGCGAAGTGCACGAAGGCTTCCGGCTGGAGGTCTTCGAAGATCGAGCGCACGCAGTCGTAGTCGGTGAGGTCACCGATGCGCACCTGGATGTCCTTGCCGGAGACGTCCTTCCACGCCGCCACACGCTCCTCGAGCGGAAGGATCGGGGTCATCGAGTTGGACCCGAGTTCGACGTCGATCTCCCGACGGACCAGCGAGTCGACGATGGTGACTTCGTGCCCCTTCTGCGAGAGGTACAGGGCAGTGGGCCAGCCGCAGAAACCGTCTCCGCCGGCGACGACGATCTTCATCTCGTGAGTCCTCCGTTCTCTCCACGCCGGGCGGCGCAGGCTGCGATGCCCGGGGACCGTGGAAGCGTGTGTCCATTCCTAACGTAGTCGAGGAGCGGCTTAGCTCAAAGATGAAAGACCCGGGGGTGAACGGCGAAAGAACAGGTCATGACGCGGTGCGCGGCAGCGCCCGGCTCCCTGAGGGAACCGGGCGCTGCCGCTCAGTGACGCACGCTCAGGAGCGGGCGATGCGCAGGGTCTTGATCTCGAAGGGACGGAAGTCGAGCTCGACCGCGCCGTCCTCACCGCGCCGCAGAGCGGAACGGAAGGCCGGGGCGTCCTCCCCGAAGGGACGCTCGAGCAGGTCCACCACGCCAATCTCACCGGTGAGCGCCGCATCCAGGCTCACGCGAGCGCTGCCGCGCACACCCTGGGATTCGTACAGACGCACGATGAGGTCGCCCGAACGGTCCTCAGCGAGCTTCACGGTTTCGGCGATCACGCTCACGGAATCCACGGTGACGAGCGCGCCACCGATGGTTGCGGCCGTCGCCTCGCTCACCTCACGCTCGGGCAGGTTCAGGCGGTAGCCCTCCTGGATCGCACCGTCGATACCGGTGCCGGGACGCACCGCAACACGCAGGGTGTACTGCCCGTGGTCGGCCTTCGGATCGGGGAACTCGGGGGCCCGCACCAGGGTCAGACGGACAGTGGTGGTGGTTCCACCGTCGGCTTCACGCATGGTGCGCAGCACATCGTGCCCGTAGGTGGAGTCGTTCGCGATCGCCACACCGTAGTCGCCCTCGGCCAGGTGCACCCAGCGGTGCGCGCAGGTTTCGAAGCGGGCGAAGTCCCAGGAGGTGTTCACGGGGATCGGACGGTCCACATGCCCGAACTGGATCTCGCTGCTCATATGCGCGGCGCGCAGGTCCAGCGGGAAGGCGAGCTTGAGCGCCTTCTTGCGTTCCTTCCAGTCGATGTCGTGGACGATCTCCAGGGCGGTGTCGCCCGGGCGCAGCACGTAGGTCTTCACGATCTGCGAGCCGGCGCCGGTCACGCCCTCGGTATCCGCTCCCGCTTCCACCGCGGTGGTGTAGGTGAAGGCCACCCGCACCGCCTCGGCCTTTTCCTGCACATCGACCTGCACAGGGGTGTCGATATCGCGCACCACGTGGCGGTAGAACTCGTCGATATCCCAGGCGTCCCAGGCATTCGGGGTGTCGCGGTGCAGCTGCAGAAGCGCCGCGGGGCTTCCCGGGGCGATGGCTTCGCGGCCGCTGGTCAGGTCCACGAGGGAGGCGATCTGACCCTTGGCGTCGAAAACCGCACGCAGGTTCTCATTGGCCAAGGTGATCTGATCGCCCTCACGCTCCAGGCTCACGGCCTGCGCGGGCTCGGCCACGGCGGCAGCGCCGTAGGCCTCCACGCCGCGGCGGGCCACGGGCGCGGTATTCAGCAGCAGGTTGGTGGGCTTCGCCCCGTCGGCCTGCTGCTGATCCTGACCCAGTGCCGCAAGAGCCTCCGCGATGATCTTCTCGGCACGCTCGGCCAGATGCGCGTAGCTCAGTTCCGCATCCCGGTGCACCCAGGCGATCGAGGAGCCGGGCAGGATGTCGTGGAACTGGTTCAGCAGGGCGTCATGCCACAGGGCTTCGAGGTCCTCGTAGGGGTACTCGAAGCCGCTGCGCACGGCGGCAATCGCGGCGATCAGTTCGGCCTCGTGCAGCAGGTGCTCGCTGCGACGGTTGCCCTGCTTAGTGGAGAGCTGCGCGGAGAAGGTGCCGCGGTGCAGTTCGAGGTACAGCTCGCCGTTCCAGACGGGCGCATCGGGGTATTCGGCGCGGGCCCGCTCGAAGAAGTCCTCGGCGGTGCCGAACTCGACCTTCGGGGAGCCTTCGAGGTCCGCGGCGCGGCGACCGGCCGCCATCATTTCGCGGGTGGGGCCGCCACCGCCGTCGCCCCAGCCGAACAGGTCGATGCCGAGGGTTGCGCGGCCCTTCTCCTTGAAGTTCCGTTCGATGTAGCCCAGTTCCTTACCGGAGAGCATTCCGTTGTAGGTGTCGGCCGGCGGGAAGTGGGTGAAGACCATCGTTCCGTCCAGGCCCTCCCAGCGGAAGGTGTGGTGCGGGAAGGTGTTCATCTGGTTCCAGGAGACCTTCTGGGTCAGGAAAAACTCGTGGCCGGCGAGCGCAGTGATCTGCGGGAGCGCCGCGGAGTAGCCGAAGGAGTCCGGCAGCCAGGTCTCGCGGGTCTCCACCCCGAAGTTCTCCAGGAAGAAGCGCTTACCGGCGATGAACTGGCGGGCCATCGCTTCGGAGCCGGGCATATTGGTGTCGGATTCGACCCACATGCCGCCCACGGGGATGAAGCGGCCTTCGGCCACCCGCTCCTTGATTCGCTCAAACAGCTCGGGGTAGCGGTCCTTGAGCCACTTGTACTGCTGGGCGGAGGAGGCCGAGAAGGTGATGTCGGGGTCGTTCTCGATCAGGTAGCAGGCGTTGGAGAAGGTGCGGGCTACCTTGCGGACGGTTTCGCGCACGGGCCACAGCCAGGCCGAGTCGATATGCGCGTGGCCGGTCGAGACGATGGTGAGGGCCGAGCGGCCGGCGGGGCTGTCGAGCACGGGGCGCAGAACGGCGCGGGCGGCTTCTGCCGTGCCGGGCATATCGTCGGGGTCGGCGGTGTCGCAGGCCTTTTCGAGGGCGCGCAGGATTTCGTGGCGGCGCTGGCTCTTCTCGGGCAGTTCTTCCATCAGGCCGACGAGGGCGCGGAAGTCCTCGGCCAGTTCCCAGATCCGGGTGTCGCGGCGGGCCAGGTGCAGGGTCGAAATGCGGTACAGCTCTTCCTCGGGGATGGTGTCGAGGGAGCCGAGGTTGGTGGGCGCGAAGGTCCAGTCACCGGCCACATTCGGGTTCGAGGCGCATTCGAGGTAGTAGTCCAGTTCCTCACCGGGGGTGACGGGCAGGTACTGGTTGTAGGGGTTGATCGCCTTGACGGGCACACCGTCGGGCGTGAACACATGCGCTTCAGCCTGGAAGCCGGGCATGTTGGTGAAGGAGAGGTCCACGAGGAGTTCGGCGGCGCTGTGTGGCTGGTCCCATTCGGCGGGGACGGTGCCGGTCACGTGGAGCCAGGCGGTGGACCACGCGCGGCCGAGGGTGTCGCCCACCTGTGCGGGCTCGTAGCCGTCCAGGGCGATCCCTTCGCGCGGCGGGATCGGCTCGCCTTCGAGGCAGCGCATGGTGATGGTGACCGGCGCGGTCTCCTGGTAGATGCGGGGGGCGAGGTTGTCCTGTGCGAAGCGCCGCAGGCGCTCCAGGGTCAGTGTGATGTCGTCATGCATGGGTGGAGCTCCTCGTGGGCGTGGCAGCGCGGCGGTATGGAGTGCGGTCTCACCGCGGTCGTCGGTCGACGGGTCAGGCGCTCGAGCGTAGGGCGCGGGGCGTCCATGGGCACAGAACCCTAGTGGGGCTCAGGGCGGCTTCCAAGGCCCTTGGTCGCGTGATGCAGGGGTGGGTGAGGGAGGCGGTTCGGGAGTGGTGAGTATCGACGCGGGGCGTCCTGCCCCACCCGTTGCTAAAGCGCTTGAGCTGAGGCCTCAAGCATAGTCCGCAAGAACCGCATCACTCAGGGCCGGAAGGACCCTCCGGTGGGCATCTCCGAAATCACGTTCGGTGCCGACGACGAGGGCGAGCTGCGCCGCAGGATCCACCCAAAAAACACAGCCGCGCATCCCGTAGTGACCGATGGTCGCGGGGTCGTTATGCGCGCCGGTCCAGTGCGGGCTCTTGTGCCCGCGGATCTCAACGCCAAGCCCAAAGGGATTGGGGCGCTGCATTTTGAGGCCCGGCAGGATCCCGTCGAGCTGCGGGAACTGGGCGCTGGTCATCTCGGAGAACCAGGCGGGCTTGAGGAG
>JAEWEZ010000143.1 GCA_023389045.1 Actinomycetes bacterium | reverse complement strand
GGTGGGGATGAAGGAACGGGTCCCTGACCGGCACGATGGGTGGTGTCTAGACATCCGTCGTCCGGGAGGAACCCGTTCCATGACCCACCGTAATTCGCCGCTGACGCCTGCTGGAAGACTCCGTCTGGTCCAACGTGTCGAAGATGATGGCCGACCCATCGCCCACGTCGCTGCCGAAGCCGGTCTCGCGCGTTCGACTGTGGCGAAGTGGGTCCACCGCTACCGCGCCGACGGTGCCGAAGCCCTGCACGACCGCTCCAGCGCCCCTGCCAGGCGACCCTCGCGGCCACCGATCGAGGTCCTCGAACTCATCGACTCCTGGCGGCGAGAGCACAAATGGTCTGCCCGCCGCATCACCCTCGAGCTCGCTGATCGTGGGCACCACTACTGCGTGCGGACCATCGGACGCTGGCTGGAACGCCTCGGGATCTCCCGCCGCCGAGACCTCGATCCGGGCGGGGAGGACAACCGCGAGAGCGGGAGAATCATCGCTCGCTTCCCCGGTCACATGCTCCACCTGGACGTGAAGAAGGTCGGCCAGATTCCCGACGGTGGCGGGTGGCGCCTGCACGGCCACGGCAGCAAACGGGCGCGCCATCAGCGCGTGGGCTACACCTACCTGCACTCCGCGATCGACGGCTACTCCCGCCTGGCCTACACCGAGGCCCTGGAGAACGAGACCGCGGCAACCACCATCGCCTTCTTCTCACGGGCCAGAGCGTTCTTTGCTGCTCACGGCATCACGCGCCTGGTCCGGGTGGTCACCGACAACGGCTCCAACTACCGCGCGAAGACCTTCATCCGCATGGTGAACGCGCATGCGTCTCGGCATCAGCGGATCCGGCCCTACACCCCCCGACACAACGGGAAAATCGAGCGCTACCAGCGGATCCTCGCCGAGGAATGCCTCTACGCCCACGCCTTCTACTCCGAACACGAACGGCGCGAAGCGATCAGCGTCTGGGTCCACCACTACAACTATCATCGGCCACACACCGCCTGCGCCGATCAACCCCCGGCCACCCGAGTCCACGAACGTGTCGACAACGTCATGACCTCATACAGCTAGCTCGTCCTTGTCCCCAACAGCCAGGGTGGCGGGGTTATGGATCATCAACATAGACACAGGAGACATGGCGACCGTGTCGCCAGCCATCGCCACCACTGATGCGGCAGAGGCTGCAACCCCATCAATGTTCACAGTGTCGTGTCCGGGGTAGGTGGTGAGCATGTTGTAGATCTGGGCTGCGGCCACCACATCCCCACCCGGGGAGTTCAACCACACCGTCACATCACCACTACCAGCATTCAGCTCGGAAGCGAACAAGGCTGGGGTGATGTCGTCATCAAACCAGGACTGTTCGGCGATCACCCCGTTGATACGCAGAACCCGGCTGGTATCACTACCTGCCGGGTCATTGTTGTTGGGAGCAGCTGGCTCCCAGTTCCAGAACCGTCTCACCGGCTCCTCCTTTCAACTCGTTGTTCCACCATCGGTGAATCATCAGTAGGTGGCCCTTCCTGGTGTGCTTGCGAGGCGGTGGCGTAGGCTCCTGCCAGGTCGAGGGGCAGCATGTTGCCGTTGACTAAGTACAGGTCACCTCCAGCCTCAACCGGGATGCGGTCGAGGTTTTCGAGTTCGCGGATGTCGTTGGCGCTCATCCACCCGTTCTGCCGAGCAACCGCATAACCCTCCATGCGGGATTGGTAGTCACCTCTTAGGAGTCCTTCGAGGTTGAACTTCACAAACACCGACGGTTTCTCACGCGCAGACAGCAGTGTTTTGGTGAGGGCTTGTTCGAACCTGATCACCCACGGGTCGAGGGTGTATTTGACGAACTCCAGCGACTGCTGCTCGATGTTGGAGAAGCTGGATTTGTCGAGGTCACCGATCATGTGGGGTGGGATACGGAAGATACGCGCGATCTCGTTGATCTGGAACTTCCGGGTCTCTAAGAACTGTGCTTGCTCAGGTGAGACCACGATCGGGGTGTATTTCATGCCCTCCTCAAGCACCGCGATCTTGTTAGAGTTCCTGGCCCCACCAAACGTTTGCTGCCAGGACTCGCGCACCCTGCTTGGGTCTTTGATCGTGCCCGGGTGCTCAAGCACCCCACCAGGGGCGGCACCGTTAGCAAAGAAGGACGCGCCATAGTCCTCGGTGGCCTGCGCCAAACCGATCGCGTTGCGTGCCATTTGGATCGGTGAGTACCCGACCAGGCCGTCAAAACCCAGCCCCGGCACGTGCAACACGTCCGCCGGGGTAAGCCTGACGGTTCGGTATTGCCCGGCTGGTTCGTCCCACGTGGTCTGATACTCGTAATACAGCTCATGCGTCTCGAGGTAACGCCCCACGCTCATCCGATCCGGCATCAACGGATAGAGCGCCACGACTTCGCCCAGGCCGTTCCTTATGACTTGGGCGAACGCGTTACCCCAAAGAAGCAAGTGGGTCATCAACGTTTCGCGGAAAATGAACGAGGTCATTTCCGGGTTCGGCTCATCATGCAACAACCCGTAGAGCGGGTGGTCGGTGGCTTTCACCCGCGACCCAGAAGCATCCGTCCGATAGACGTGTAGTGGCAGGCCAGCGACCGCCTCAGCCAAAATCCGCACACAACTGTAAACGGCGGTCAACTGCATCGCAGAACGCTCCGTCACCACCCGACCACCAGCGGTGGTGGGGCCAAACAGAAACGAATACGAGCTACCCAGCGCATGATCATTGGTCTGCCGGGTGTTTTCCCCGCGTAGCCAGGACATGAAACCCATGCGTGTGTAATCCTTTCTGGGTATAATCAAAGAAGGACAAGAGAAGGAGGTGCGTTGCATGGCTAGCGATGAGTCATACCTGGACTACGTTCTTGATCTGCTTGCCGATGTTGAGCACGTATCGAGCCGAAAGATGATGGGCGAATACCTGCTCTACGCCAACGGCATCCTGTTCGGTGGAATCTACGACAACCGATTCATGCTGAAAGTCACATCCTCAAGCCAAACCAGTTTTACCGATAGCCCACTTGAATCCCCCTATCCCGGCGCGAAAGACATGATTCTCGTCGATACCGATAATCGCGAGAAGATCGCCGCAACCATCACAGCGATGCTACCTGAATTACCTGCTCCCAAATCACGAGCGAAAAAGCGCTAGAACACGAGAATCCCACTACCATCATAAACCGATCCAGTGGTTCGGGCGCCACCGCGGATGGCGCTATTCAAGGCAATAGTGATCGGAATCCTTATCATAATTGCTGGCATGGCGCTCGACCTTTTACTCATGCACCGAGATCCTTCATTGGTGATAAAACACTTTCACGAGTGAAGGCATGCTAGACCAGTTTGCGTTCTGTACACATGCAAATCTTGATCCTCAGGATGAATTCGGGAAGACACTCTGCATGAAAATGCTTCACCACTAATTTGGATATCGCTTCAGTGCATGTTTAATAACGGGTCCCAAGGATGGTATCATCAAAAATGTTGCTTGAAACCTAGATGGGTGGTTGTGATGAAGGATGTCTACGAGCTGGTTGTGTTAGGCTACCATTTCCGCATAACCACCACACCAGTAGGCTACGAGGTTGACTGGCTGGACGTACCTGATGAAACTTTTCCTTCTGGCTATGGGGCAAGAGCCGTAGGCTGTACAACCGACCTGGAGCCAGCGTTTGATGAAAGCACGATACGCGCAGAAATCAAACACTGGCTCCAGACGGAATTATCTGACAGGAGCTAGCTACAGTTAAGAGTCACCTCTGGTGACCAGTATGCGTTTGGAGTGTCGAGAATACCATGGACATCAACGTCAACCCACGAGCGGTATGTAGTTGGAGCAGAGCCCCTGCACTCGTACCTCGCAGTTGCGCGTTTTCCTCGTCCACCACCAGCACCGAATTCTCCTGATCCTCGCCGTCCCACATCAACCCAGAGAAAGCCGACTTTCTTTTGCAGCTGGACCGTCACTGTCGCAACAGAAGCGCTGCAATTACCTTTGTTCCACCATCCGTGAGCTTGGACTGCTCGCGGGCCACCTGAGGATGAAATGTGTGGTCTGTCTCCATGTTGAGTAAACGCACATGCACCTGCAGTGGAATACGATGTTACGGACGAAGAAAAATCATCATTCAATTCCGCTGCATTGGCTGTAAGTCCTCCAGACAAGGAAAATACAGTGACTGCAAATACAGACGCTATGCGCGCAATCCATTTTTCATCGCGGATCTCCTCTCTGAGATTCTTATATCCCAATCAAAATAATACCACTATTAGATGTTTCTTACAGTACTAATAGCCCGCGACCGTCATACACACTCCCACCAGTAACACCGCTACCACCGCGTATTGCTCGGTCGAGTGCCATGATGGTGGCGACGACGCCGTCTATTTTCTCGGTGGATTTTTGTTTGTCGGGTTTGATGTTGCCGGCTGGGTCGGTGCGGACGTGGATGTTGTCTACCATCCAGGCTAGGACTGGGTGTCCTGCGTGGGCGAGCTTGCCTTCCAATGCTAACTTCATGAGTTCTTTGGATGGTGGGCTCATGTCGCGGAATCCTTGTCCGAAGGGGACGACGGTGAAGCCCGCGTCTTCGAGGTTCTGCGACATTTGGACGGCTCCCCACCTGTCGTAGGCAATCTCCCGGATGTCGAACAGGGTACCTAACTCTTCGATGCGGTGCTCAATCGCAGCGTAGTGGACGACGTTGCCCTCAGTGGTTAAGAGGTGGCCTTGTTTATGCCAGGTGTCGTAGGGTACGTGGTCACGGACGACGCGCTGTTCGAGGTTGTCTCCGGGGATCCAGAACCATGGTGCGATCACGTATGGCTCATCATCGCCCTGGGGTGGGAAGACGAGCCGCCTGCGGGAATCGAACCCGCGACCTATTCATTACGAGTGAATCGCTCTGCCGACTGAGCTAAGGCGGCGCCCCGCTGTGTGCACAGCGGACCGTCCCACTGTACGGGACTGCGACGGGGCCCCGCAAAGCCGTGAAATGAGGCTCACATCACGGCGCGCATTCGGAGGGCCTCTGTTCAGGAGCCGTTGCCGCCGTCGCTCTGCCCGTTCTGGCCACCGCCGCTGGAGGCGCATCGCAACCCGTCCTGCGGAGTCTTGTCCTCCAGCAGGTAAGCATCCACGGCTTCCTCGATGCAGCCGCCGGAGCGCCCGTACGCAGTGTGCCCATTGCCGTCAAAGGTCAGGAGAACACCGCTATCCAGCTGCTTGGCAAGGGACTGCGACCACTGGTACGGCGTCGCCGGATCGCCAGTGGTTCCGATCACCACAATCGGAGCCGCACCCTTGGCACTAATCGGGGCGGGTTTCCGCACCGGCTTCATCGGCCACTGGGCGCAGAATGCCGCCCCGTATCCGGCGTTCTCACCCATGAGCGGGTACTTCTTCTCAAGCTCCTGCGAACGGGCTTTCTGCCAGGCTTCATCGGTCACACCTGGGTGATCAAGGCAGTTGATGGCCTGGATGGCGAAGCGGGAGTTGCCCTTAAAGTGCCCGCCGGGCTCCCGCTCCACGGCGAGGTCGGAGATTTTCAGCAGCATGGTTCCGTCACCTTCTGCCGCCTGACGGAGGCCCATCGTCACGTAGGGCCACATTGCATCGTCGTACATGCCCAGGGTGAGAGCGCTGCCCGCATGGCTTCCGGTCATCCGTCGCCCTTCCTCCGAGTTGGTGGGCAGGGGGTTGCCGTCCCAGGTCTCCAGCATCTGAAGAAGCTGCTCTTTGGCTTCGGGGACGCTCCCCCGCAGCGGGCAATCCTCTGCGGACTCCAGGCAGTTGGCGATGTAAGCCTCGAATGCTTTCTCGAAGCCTGCAACCTGTCCGGCACCAATCTGATCCAGGGTGAGTGCAGGGTCCATCGCTGCATCCAGCACCATATGCCCCACGCGGGCGGGGTACAGGTCGGCGTAGGTCGCGCCAAGGTAGGTGCCGTAGGAGAAGCCGAGGTAGTCGAGTTTGTCGGTTCTTGCGACGACGGCGCGGATCACGTCCATATCGCGCGCTGCCGAGTACGTATCCAGGTACGGAATCAGGTCGCCGGCGCTTTTCTCGCAGCCGTCTGCCATTTTCTTGCTGAAGTCGAGGGATCGCTTCAGGTTCTCCTCAGCAGTGGCATCGGGCGGTGTGGGGGCGTCGTACACCTTGCCGAACTCTTCATCGCTCAGGCAGTGAATGCCATGGGATCGGCTCACGCCGCGCGGGTCGAAACCAATCACGTCGTAGGCCGCTTTCAGTTCCGGCGAGGCGGTGCTCTCGGCAAAGATGGAAGCGTAGTCGACTCCGGATCCACCAGGGCCGCCCGGGTTCAGCAGGAGCCCGCCTTTGCGCTCTCCGGTGGCTTTCGTGCGGGCCACCGCGATGTTGAGATCACCCTGGCTCGGGTCTTTCCACACCTTCGGCACGGTCACGGTGCCGCATTCGAGCCCTTCGGCTGCGTCTTTCACGTCGGTGCATTCACCCCAGGTGACCTTTTGCTGGTAGTACCGCTCGTAAGCGGGGTCAGTGGCAGGGTCACTCTTCAGATGCTGTGAGGGAGATTCACCCAGCTCAGCCAGGGCCGGGGTTGCCGGAGCGGTGGCGATTGCTTTGGTCCCACCGGCGTCGCTAGCGCCTCCATCTTTACCCTCACTGTTTCCACCGAGCACATCGCAGCCCGCCAACAGCAGTACGGCCGCGGCCGCAGCAGCAAGCGCGGCGTGGAGTCGATGGGGCCTGCGATTGGGCTCTGACATGGACTTCTCCTCAGACTCGGACTGCGTTCATCCTAGGGACGGGCTCTGACATATAAGGGCGTTAACCGCATGCGGCCTTTCGACCGTATGAGAGGCCGCCGTATAAGCGGCAACGGCAAGGCTCTCACCCCACCCGCGTCATCCGCGGCTACCGCTGTGGGGTCTCCCCCACTTTTGTCGATTCTGTGCGGTAAGGCGCTGCACCGTCAGCCGGTCAACCGACGGCCCCTCCTGCAGCGCCTCACTCTGCGGCGTCGCATCGTGTTTCCTGAAGCAGCGTCGCGCCCTCCGCGGAGCCCGCACCGGCCCCATCGTGCCGCCCCTGCCCCGGCCTGAACTACCGACTCAGGTCTACAGTGGTCTGGTGGATGTCCAGCAGAACCGGCAGATGCCGCGCCGCCGCCGGTGGGTTGAGGCGCTGCTGGTTGCTTTCGGTGTCATCGAAGGGGTCCTCGTGTTCACCGCGGAGGACTCTCCTCCGTCACTGGCCGTGCTCACGCCCGTTCTTACTCTCGTGCTTCTCCTGCGGCATCGGCGCTGGCGCTGGCTCCTCCCCGTGGTCCTTGCCGCCAACGTTCTGCCCGCCTCCCTGACCGTGCTTTTCGTCGGGGTTTTCTCCATGGCGAATCGCGCTCGCAGCTGGCTGGCAATCTTCGGCTCTGGGATTCTCGGGGCTGCTGCGGTCACCCTGCACGGAATCCACCGCGCCACAGTGACGACTTCCTTCCTCGCTGCGCTGGTCACTTTTCTCATCGCGGCCGTTGCTGCCGCGCTCGGTATGTATGCGGCTGCGAATCGGCATCTGCTGGAGGAGCTACGTCGTCGGGCCGATGACGCGGAGGCCTCCCGCGCTGCCGCCCAGGAAGAAGCCCGCTCCGCCGAGCGCACCCGCATCGCCCGCGAAATGCACGACATTATGGCGCACAAGATTTCCCTGGTCGCACTACAGGCTGGCGCCCTGGAAGTGAACTCGAATCTGGAACGTGAGCAGGTCTCGCAGGCTGCCGGCCTGATCCGCGAAACAGCGGCAGAGTCGCTCAAGGAGCTGCGCGAGGTGCTCGGGGTGCTCCGCGGGCACAACGAGACCGCTCCCCTGGTGCCTCAGCCCACGTGGCAGGACGTGCGGGCGCTCGTTTCCGCTTCCCAGGAGGCGGGCGTGAATGTGGAGCTGTTCGACTTCATTGACGATGAGGTGCCCTCAGCCATGGCGCGCACCGCCTACCGAGTGGTCCAAGAAGGCCTCACCAATATCCATAAACATGCACGTCATAGCAAGGCCCGGGTGGCTCTTATCGGCGAGCCGGGGATGGATCTGGTGATCGAGGTCAGTAATGTTCTTCCCCAGGGGCTCATGTCGGAGCTCCCCGGGGCTCGTATGGGCCTGTCGGGCATTGAGGCGCGTGTGGCGCATGCGGGTGGCACCATCACGGCGGGCCCGACGGATGACGGACGTTTCGAGGTCAAGGCGGTGATCCCGTGGCCGGCGACGTGATTCGCGTAGGTCTCGTGGACGACGACTCGCTGGTGCGGGCGGGTTTGGCGATGATCCTGGGGGCGGACCCGGGGATCGACGTGGTGGGGCAAGCCGACGATGGCTCTCAGGCCGTCACCCTTGTGCATAAGCACCGGCCCGATGTGCTCCTGATGGATGTGCGGATGCCGGGACTGGACGGGCTGAGCGCTACGAAAGCGGTCTGCGCGCTCCCCAATGCTCCGCGCATCATCATGCTCACCACCTTCGATATGGATGAGTACGTCTTCCAGGCGCTGGAAGCCGGAGCCAGTGGCTTCCTTCTGAAGGACACTCCCCCGCAGGATCTGATCCGCGCGGTCCACGTGGTGGCGCACGGCGACGCGATGCTCTCCCCGGCGGTGACCCGTCGGATGCTTTCTCACTTCTCGCAGGCGAATCCGGGAATCCGTGAGGAGCGGCATCCGGGCCTGGACTCCCTCACAGAACGGGAGCTGGAGGTGCTGGGCGCGGTCGGTGCGGGCCTTTCCAATGCGCAGATCGGGGCGCGCCTCTTCATGAGTGAGGCGACGGTCAAGGCGCATGTCTCGAAGATTTTCTCCAAGCTCGAGTGCACTAACCGCGTGCAGATCGCGATCATCGCGCATGAAGCGGGCCTGACGGATATCGACGAAGCCCCCGCCTGACCCGGCGCTGACAGCCTGTCAGCCCCAGCCGAGTTCATGCAGGCGGTTTTCTTCGATGCCGAAGAGATGCCCGAGCTCGTGCAGGACGGTCACGGCGATGTCGTCGACAAGCTGCTCACGGCTGCTGCACATGCGCTGCAGAGGGCCGCGGAAGATCAGGATGCGGTCGGGCTCCGCCCATCCATCGAAGACGCTGCGTTGATCCAGCGGGATGCCGACGTACAAGCCGAGCAAATCCTCCCCTTCGGTGGCGGGGTCGGGTTCCTCTCGCACCAGGATCGCCACATTGGACTGCGCGATGGCCTGAGCAATCTGTTCCGGGAGGGTGTCCAGGGCGTCATCGACCGCGGTCTCGAACTCCTCACGGCTGATCTGGATCATGGGATCCATCGAAGCATGCTCGGCGGCGGGGCGGGCAGGCGAGCATGCCGCGGGTGCAGCGTGGGTGGTGGGGCCGACGGGGTTATGGGGCCGACGGGGTGGTGGTACCTGCCGGGAGGTGGCGCCGGGGCCGCGGGGGGCATGGGGCCGACGGGGCACAACTGCTTCGTCCACAGCCCACCGAGAGCCATCGCGGGCCCAAAAAATGTCGCGTGCGCCGCATCCTGCTCCCCGGATTCGCGGCAATGCCCCTTTGCCCGCTATGCTCACCCGCAGGCCCCCATCGTCTAGAGGCCTAGGACACCGCCCTTTCACGGCGGCGACACGGGTTCGAATCCCGTTGGGGGTACGCTTTTGAGTGAGCGGAAACGTTCAATCAGGCCTGCCGGACCAGGTGCGATGCGAGTCACAGCAATTTTGGTTCGTAAGCCCCAAAAGGTCCGGTAGAGTATTCCGAGTCGGAAGCGCGAGAGCGTGAAAGACGGCCAGGCCCTGTAGCTCAGTTGGTTAGAGTGCCGCCCTGTCACGGCGGAGGTCGCCGGTTCAAGCCCGGTCAGGGTCGCCTAGAAGAGAAAGCCCCGAAGCAACGCTTCGGGGCTTTCTTGTTGCCTACCTACCGACGCCGTCTCCATCTTGTCCCCGCCCCCAAGCCCGCGAGCGTGTCCTGCCTCTCACCTGCCCTGTCGGCTTGGGTAGCGGGGCGCGAACCTGCTACTCTGATCCTCGGTCGTTTCGACGACCACGGCTCTGTAGCTCAGTTGGTAGAGCGTTCGACTGAAAATCGAAAGGTCACCGGATCGACGCCGGTCGGAGCCACCACCAGAAGAAGCCCTCGGGATCCCCGGGGGCTTCTTCATATCTCCAGACGCTCCCCGCTGCCCGCGCCACGGCGCAGCCACTCCCCCTCGCGGAATGTTTTGCACCCGGACCACCAGTAACCCGGTAGTCAGTTCACGCTTTTCCTTCCCCGCGCCAGGAGTTCAGCGCAGAAGGTCATCAATAGGCCTTCGCGCGGGAGTGGACACCCCCGTGGGCGATGTTGCGGCCTGCTTCCGTTACGGCCTGGAGCCCACCACCCTTACCCTCGGCAGTGATCGCCAGGCGTGGCTCTCTGCCGCGCTACCGGACTTCGACTCCTTCCGCTGAGCTCGCAGTGAACGGCGACACGTAGAAGGGGCTTCGGACCGCTAGAACGCAATACTTTCCACCCGGCAAGCCTCTGACCTCAGGATTCAATCGAGGCGCAGCGATACCTTCGGGTGAACCTCACAATCGTGAAGAACTTAGGCTCTGACAACTTGTCAAGGCTCAAGCATTCATACAAAAGTACGGATCCCTGTAAAGTCGTCAGAGTTGGCGTCACGCTGCATCAGTGCGCACCGCGATCCTCGCATCGACGCGCGCGCCCGCATGATCGACGCCCTCCCTTTTCTGAGCCGTCGACCGATTGCGAGAAACACCATGACCGAGGACAAGGCCATCCAGAACGCTGGCACCAACCGCCGCGCCCTCCTGAAGGGTGCCGCCTGGGCCGCCCCGACCGCTGCCATGGCTCTTGGCGCCCCCGCCCTGGCGCAGTCCCCCACCTTCACCGTGGGCTGTGAGGAGTCCGCCATTCCGGATGCCCTCTACGCCTCCGGCCTCGTGGGCTGGACCCGCGTTGCGGGCACCAAGTATGGCCGTGGCACGAACACCAGCGGCAGCTTCTTCGATATGCGTTTTGGACAGTGGCAGTTCGGCGGCGGCTACCGCCCGAGCGACCCCCAGGGCAAACGTCTGGACGATGTCACCGGCTACCGCATCAGCTGGGGTAAAGAGATCATCATTCGCAGCATCGTCAAGGATGCCTCCGGCAGCCCCGCGAACCCCAAGCGCAGCGAAAAGTACGTTGCTGCCCCCCTCGACCCTGCTGGGCACAACACGTGGACGGGCACCGTTGGCGGCGCCCCGAACTCCGGCCCCCTTGTGATCGGCGCGGGCCTCGCCTACACCGGCAACAGCCAGACCAACATGCCGTACACCGCCAGCCTGCTCCCCGACAAGATCGGCTACTACGGTTGCGGCAAGGACAAGGTCTACAAGACCCTCGTCGTCTCGGTTCCCGTCTCCTTCACCTTCCTGAAGGGTCTGAAGAAAGCGGACTCCGACACTCTGAACCCGACCGCGGAGTCCAACTCCTGCGGCGTGTACCTCAACTACGTGGTCGATGCCGGCCCGTCCTGCACCTCGTACAACCTCGTGGGCAACTCCGTTGGTATCACTCGCAACGGCCAGGCCTGGGCAAGCAGCGGCATTCCGGAGTTCCCCGGAACCTTCCAGTGATCTGATGTCGGGAGCGTGCCCGGCACGCTTCTGAATCCATCCCGACGGGGCGGAACGCACAGCGTTCCGCCCCGTCGGCCTATGTACTGCACGCGACCGTGCTCACACTCACACCCACGCCTCGAGAAATCACTGTTTGCGCAGGTCGCGCACCCTGTCATGCACATATGCGCAGATGACGATAAGTGCTTCGCGCCGGTATCTTGAAGGTCTCTACACATCCCCTGTGAGCCGTCTGCACCCTCACGCCCCGCAGCGACTCCGCATCTCCAGTGAGGAGCCTGATGGACCGCATCCTGAGTTCGGTGCGCCCGGTCCTGCGCACCACTCCCTATCCGCTCGCGGCACTGATCGCAGCACTGGCGCTGATCCTGCCGATGAGCGCCCTGGACCCCTTCACCCCCGCTGCCCACGCTGGCCCGAATGACGGACGCGAGGTGGCTACCCGCAGCCACATTGATAGCCCCCAGACAATGTGGAACGCCGAGAAGAACACCTTCGAGCTCGGCACCAAGATCGGTTCGCGTCCGGTGAAAGCCGCCGACACCGTGAACTGGGTTGGTAAGGGCTGGGGCGAGCGCAACCACCGCTCCCAGTACCAGTTCACCATTCCGAATAAGCCTGGTCTGGAGTTCCTCTCCGAGCCCGGAACCACCTGGTACCAGGCCCCGGCCGTGCCGGAGGACAACCATCTGCCCACCTGGATTGGCTTCGGCGCTGACACGAACTTCCCCGTCGACCGTTTCCGTGACGCCCGCTTCAGCATGGACGTGGTGGACGTGGACGGCCCCGGCCGCTTCGAGCTGTTCAACTCCTTCAACGATGGCGACCACTTCACCGTCAACCGTCTGCTCTCCTCCAGCGAGAACGGTCTGCGTTCCGCGCTGCTGGTGGCCGGTGCCCACACCCACAACACCACGGTGTTCTCCCGCCCCGGCACCTACGAGATCACCTACCGCAGCGTGGCTCGGGACAAGAACACCGGCGAGATCATTGCCTCCGAGGACACCGTCTTCCACTGGCAGGTCGGTGGGCGCGAACCGAACAAAAACGGCACCAAGCAGACCGCTGCGGAGCGTTACGCAAAGGCCCCCGAGGGTGCCATCTCCGGCACCTACACCTTCTCGGCTGAACCCAAGACCGGCGGCACCCGCGATGGTGACGACAAGCTGACCACCTTCACCTTCAATGCCGGCGACGCGAGCGCCACCGGCACCGCCACCATCCTGATCAACGGCTACCACCTCACTGATCTGCCGGTGAGCGAGGGCAAGGCCGTCTGGGATGAAGCGATCGGCATTGCCGGCTCTGACTTCCAGATCGTGTACACCCCTGCCGATGGCAAGGCCGGTAAGTGGATCTCCCCGAAGCTCAACTACGCACCCGGCCAGAAGCGCACCGAGGTGACCAGCGCCGAGGGTTCCGCGCAGATCATGGAGAAGGTCAATGACCCCTCCAACACCCGCCTGGATACCTCTGACATCAAGCTCAAGGATCCCGGTTACGACTTCACCGTGAAGTCCAATGGCGATGGCACCTACACCGCTCGCATTGAGATGCATGACAAGCATTTCCGCGGTTACGTGAGCGGTGGCATGTGGGACAGCCTCGAGGACCCGTACTTCAACGACCTCTTCGAGGGCAACTTCGTCAACGGCGTGTGGGAGCAGACCGGCGATGAGTCGATTATTCTCGAGGGTGGTGACCCGGAAGCCGGTTACTTCCCGAAGTTCACGATCATCCCGCACCCCCAGGTGCTGGCTGAGGGCAAGACCTTCACCGTGGAGAAGCGCTTCCACCCCGACACCCCGCTGACCGCCTCCGGCGAGCTGACCCTCACCCACGACGGTGCTGAGAAGCCCACCCCGGATCCGGGTGAGACCCCGAAGGAAAATGTGTGCACCGACGGGTCGCTGCTGCTGGACAAGGGGCATGTTGATCTCGCGATCTCCCGCACCGATGAGGGCCTGGGGCTCTCCCTGTTCGACGACACTGGCATCGGTGAGCCCACCGGTGACGAGCGTCCCGAGCGTAGCCTCGACACGATCGTCTTCGGCGTGAAGAACATTGCGGCGAAGAAGCGCACGGAGCATCAGTCCGCACCGATCTTCGATGTTCTGGGCCCGGTGGGCAGCACCTACTTCGAGCTGCCCTCGACTCAGAATCCGGAGCTGATCTGGCCCGGCTACAACACCCAGTCCCTGGACTACTCCACCTTCGATGGCCCGGTGACCCTGCACCTGGATTCCGTGGTGGCTCCGAAGGGCGCGCATATGGCCCTGCTGGAGAACAAGCCGGGGCTGACCGCTGAGCCGGTGCTGCGCTGGGATTCCCGTGAGGGTGGTGCGCGTTCCTTCGACATCACCTTCGCTACCCACGCTCACCCCACCTGGGTGTTCTCCTCGACCGGCACCTACGAGCTGACCGTGCGTGCCAGCGCGAAGACCTCCGATGGCAAGACCATTGAGAGCAAGCCCGAGGTGCTGCGCATTGCGGTGGGTTCCGAGGCGATGAAGTCCTGCGGCACTCCGGCGGAGAAGCCCGGTGAGGAGCAGCCCACCGAGCCCTCTGAGCCCAGCGATCCCTCTGAGCCCGACCAGCCCGGCGACGACGAGAAGCCCGCTGACCCGACCGAGCCCGGCACCCCCGGTGACGATCAGCCCGGCACCCCCGGTGAGGGCGACAAGCCCGGTCAGCCCGGTCAGCCCGGCGGTCACGCCGATCTGGCTCAGACCGGCGCGGACCTGACCATGCTCGGCTGGGCTCTGCCCCTGGTGAGCATCGGCGCCGTGCTGGTTCTGGTGGCGCGTCAGCGTCAGCAGCACTGACCTGAGCCAGAGGCCCGTCGGCCCCAGAGCTGACAGCCTCTGAACGAAAACCCCGCCCCCGGAGGATTCCTCCGGGGGCGGGGATTTCTCATGCGCGAGGGAGCATGGCGAGAATTTCGCGGGTGACGAGGCCCGGTTCGGTCAGCATGACCTGATGCCCGGAGTTGCGTGCCTGCAGCACCCGCCCGTTCTGTGCGGCTGCGGCGGTGGTTTCCTGGGCCCGCAGCATCACAGCCTGCGCACCCTGCACGAACCGTCCCGGACCCTGCGCGGAAATAATCACGAGCGGGGTGGAGCCGATATCGGGATTTTCTTCGCGCATCCGCAGCAGGCTCGTAAAGACGTGCTCGAGCTCCCCCGCCACGGCATGCCCGGCGTGCGGGCCGCAGACCGCATCGAGCGCGAGGTCGCGGGACTGGCGCGGCAGCGACCGGTACATCCACCGGCACAGCAGACGCATCGCGCCATAGCGCACGGCGGGCGGGGCGAGGGTGGCGTGGATGCGGTCTGCGATGTACACGGCGCGGCTAAAGAACAGTTCGACGTTCTCATCGGAGGGGTCCACCAGCACGATCCCGGCGCCGATGCGCCGCCAATCGGGTCCGTCGGCCGGGCGTGCACCGCTCGCGGCGCCTGCGGCGAGCGCCCCGGGCCTCGCCTCGTACTGCAACAGACGGGAGGCGACGGTGCGCACCACGAGCCCACCCCAGGAGTGCGCCACAAGAACCAGCCGCTCCGGATTGTGCTCCCGCACCAGGATGTCGAGGAGATGTTCGAGGTCATCGGCAAGCGCGGTAATGCTGCGGACCTCCGGGTGCGGGGTGCTGATCCCGTAACCGGCGCGGTCATAGGCGATCGAGGAAACCCCCTGCTGGGCGAGCAGATCCATCACAAAGGCCCAGGTCGCTCCCACCGCACCCAACCCTGCTTCGAGCACCACGAGGTCCCCACCGGGGCGGGGCGCAGGGCCTGCCGAGTAGATCCCGAGGCAGCGCCCGTCGGGAAGATCAATCGTGCTCGGGCGAAGCCCTCCCCCTCCTGCAACGGCATCCATGAGAGCTCCTTCCCCTCGTTTTTCCACGCGGTTTCTCACGCGGTTTCCCGCGCGGTAGGTCGGGGCCGACGGTGCCTCCGGCCGCGATCAGCCCTGCTCATCGTAGGACTCTGCGGCGCAACAGGTTTCAACGTCCGGCCCTTGCGACGCTTTCGCCCCGCCACGGGTTCTGCTCACGCGCTCAACCATAGAGTGTGGAACCGTCGGACCACCCGTCCGACCTCACTCGACTACCCGTGGAGGACGACACCGATGTCAGCCGAGAACCCGGACCTCAAGATCGCGCAGGCCGCGACCCTCAAGCCGATCCAGGAGATCGCCGAAAGCGCGGGGATTCCCGCCGAGGCGCTGATCCCCTACGGCGATGTGAAGGCCAAAGTGGATCCCGCGAAGATCCCCGCCGAGCGCTCGAATGCCAAGCTGGTCCTGGTCACCGCGATGTCTCCCACCCCGGCCGGTGAAGGCAAGTCCACCACCACGGTGGGTCTGGCCGATGCCTTCACCCTGAAGGGCAAGCGCACCATGGTGGCGCTGCGTGAACCGGCCCTCGGCCCGATCATGGGCATCAAGGGCGGTGCCACCGGCGGTGGCTACGCCCAGGTGGTGCCGATGGAAGACATCAATCTGCACTTCACCGGCGATATGCACGCGATCCAGATCGCGAACAACACCATCGCCGCACTCGTGGATAACCACATGCATCAGGGGAACCAGCTCGGGATCGACCCGCGCCGCATCCAGTGGAAGCGCGTGGTGGACGTGAACGACCGCGCACTGCGCCACATCACGATCGGCCTGGGCGGCCCCACCCAGGGTGTGCCGCGTGAGGACGGCTTCGACATCGTCGTGGCCTCCGAAATCATGGCAATCCTGTGCCTGGCCACCGATCTGGAGGATCTGCAGCGCCGCATCGGCGATATCGTCGTCGGCTTCACCTACGGGCGCGAGCCCGTGACCGTGCGCGACCTCAAGGTCGAGGGTGCGATCACCATGCTGCTGAAGGACGCGATCAAGCCGAACCTGGTGCAGACCCTAGGTGGCACCCCCGCCCTGGTGCACGGCGGCCCCTTCGCCAATATCGCCCACGGCTGCAACTCGCTGACCGCCACCCGCCTGGCCATGTCGCTCTCTGAGGTGACCATCACCGAGGCCGGTTTCGGATCCGATCTGGGCGCCGAGAAATTCCTGGACATCAAGGCCCGCTACGGCGATCTCAAGCCCGATGCGACCGTGGTGGTGGCCACCGTGCGCGCGCTCAAGATGCACGGCGGCATCGCCAAGGAAGACCTCGGCACCGAGAACATCGAGGCCGCCCTCAAGGGTGTGGAGAACCTGCAGCGTCACGTGGAGAACATCCGCAAGTTCGGCATGGAGCCGGTGATTGCGCTGAACCGCTTCCCCACCGACACCGAGGCCGAGATCGAGGCTGTGCTCGGCTGGGCCCGCGAGAACGGTTTCCGTGCCGCACTCTCGGAGGTGTGGGCCAAGGGCGGCGAGGGCGGTCTCGCCATCGCTGAGCAGGTCCTCGAGGTCTTCGAGCAGGGCAGTTCCTTCCACCACCTGTACGACCCGGCCGAGGGCGTGGAGGCTTCACTGCGCACCATCGCCCGCGAGGTCTATGGCGCCGACGATGTGGTCTTCACCGATAAGGCGCCGCTGAAGCTACGCACCCTGAAGAAGAACGGCTGGGACACTCTGCCTGTCTGCGTTGCCAAGACCCAGTACTCCTTCAGCGATGACCCCAAGGCGCTCGGTGCGCCGACGGGGCACGTGTTGCATGTGCGTGACCTGGTGCCCAAGATCGGTGCCGGCTTCGTGGTGGCGCTGACCGGCGACATCATGACCATGCCGGGTCTGCCGAAGGAGCCGGCGGCACTGCGCATGGGCGTGGATGAGGACGGCAACACCTTCGGTCTGTTCTGATCCTGAGACTGTCGCGATCCTCAGCCTGTTCTGATCGCCTCACCTCCTGAGCCCCGCCGCGCAGCGGGGTTCGGGAGGGAGCCGACGGGGCCGCAGCGGTAATCAACCGCTGCGGCCGCGTCTGTTTCGTCGTCGCGTCTGTTTATCGGCGCCGTTCGGTTCTGAGTCGCGTCTGTTTGGTCCTCGCGCCGGTTTGGTCCTCGCGTCTGGTTCTTAGTCCCGACGGTCTTTTTCGACGGTTTCGACGGCTTCGCGTTCTGTCTCATCCTCGAGGTCCACGTCGATCATGTCCTCATCGGGGCGGTAATCGGGTTCGGGCTCATCCCAGTTGGAGAAGGCAAGGCTGCCGGTGTCTGCCGCCTCAGGAACCACGTTCTCGGGGAAACGGTCCTCGCTCTGCGCGGCGATGGTGCCGTCCTCATCGCCTTCGAACTCGTCCACGAAGCCGTCTTCGTCGTCGTCCTCTCCCTCATCGGGATCGGCAAGTCGCGGGCTGAGCTCGTCGATGGCGTATTCCCCGCCGCGCACGAAACCGCGGCGGAAAGCGGCACGCCCCACCATCACGCTCGCCACCGGAACGGTGAGCATCTGCGCGAGGAGCACCAGAAGCATCATGCCGATGAGCGACCAGGATTCGACCACGAGCGAAACACCCAGCAGGGTGAGGATCAGCCCGAGGGTCTGCGGTTTCGAGGAGGCGTGCATCCTGCCGAGCACATTGTTGAAACGCTGCACCCCGATCACCGCCACCACGGCCAGGAGCACGCCGAGGGACATCAGCACTATCGCCACGATCTGCACTGCGCTCATCGCCTGTCCTCCTCACGGGGCGCGCGGGTATGCGTGCCGCGGCGGGGGCGGGAGGGGGCCGACGGGGTGGTCTGCCTGCGCTCGCTCTGGCGGCCGGCGCCTGCCGCTCCCGTCGAGGAGCTGCGGTTCTCGACGCTGGGGAAATCATCGGGGCGGATGGAGAAGAACTCGCTCGTCTCCGTGCTGAGCTGCGAGGCCCGCCGGCCCTGACCCGAGGCGGCACTCTCCCCGTGCGCATCGGAACCGTTCTCGCCTCCCTGCGCGCTACCCATCCGGGGTTCTTCACGCGCCACAAAGCGTGCCACCGTGACCGTACCGATGAAGGCGAGGCCCGAGAGCGCGAGCATCGACACACCCGCCCATTCGGCTCCCGACCAGGCCGTGTAAAGGCCGAGCCCGATCACCACCATGACCACGAGCATGTCGGTGGCAACCGCACGATCCAGGATCGTCGGGCCGACAACCATCCGGTGCGCGACCGGGAGCGCCGCAAGGCACAGCACCCCGGCAAGAACCAGCAGGGCGATCTCAAAACCCGTCATCGCAGCCCCGCTTCCTCGAGAACCTCGCGTCGCGCAAAGGCACGCAGCAGACGTTCCTCCTGTTCGCGGGTGCGTTTCTTAACGTCCTCGACTTGCTCCTCGGTGCCCGCACCGAAGGCGTGCAGGAAAAGGGTTCCGGTGGAGCGCTGCGCCTCGACCACCACGGAGCCGGGGATGAGGGTGCACAGCACCGCGGTGAAGGTGAGGAAGAGATCCGAGCGGGAGGCGAGAGTCACCGCGACCACGGAGCTGGGTGGCTGAGCGGCCGGTCGGATCGCATACCAGCCCACCTGGATCGAGGAGAAGACCAGGTCCACGAGGAAACGCACCAGAAAAACGAGTGCCGCCCAGGGCCGGAGCGTGATTTCCCGGCCCGGGGAGGGCATGGGAAACAGCAGGAAGACGAGGACGGCGGCCACGAGTCCACCGAGCACGTTTTTGAGGTCGATACCGCCCCAGAGCAGGCACCAGAAGGCCACGGCCCCGAGCAGGCCGAGGCCGCTGCGGCGCAGATCGGCAAGGCGCTGGATCATCGCGAGACCACCTTCCTGCCCTCATCGTCGATGCTGTAGACAAGCTGGTCGGCGGCCTCGTCGCCCAGCACGGCCCCCACATACGGGTCGCGATGGAGTACCGCGTAGGCGGCCTGGTCGCTAAAGCGCAGCAGCGGCCCGGCAAAGAGCGTCAGACCCAGGGAAAAGATGACGAGCGCAGCGGTCGAACCGAGCATGACCCGCGGGATCGGGGTGGAGTTCTCTCGCACATCCTCATCGGGTTCCTGCCAAAAGGCGCGGTTCCAGATCTTCGCGACCGCGTACAGGGTGAGCAGGCTGGTCACCACGCTGATAATGACGAGCGCCCAGGCCTCCCCGGTGCCGCGTTCGATACCGGCTTCGATGAGGCCAACCTTGCCGATGAACCCCGAGAGCGGCGGGATCCCGGCAAGGTTCATGGCGGGGATGAAGAACAGCACGGCGATCAGCGGGGCAAGTTTCGCGAGGCCCCCAAGACGCACCAGATTGGTGGTGCCCCCACGCTGTTCGATCAGGCCGGCCGCGAGGAACAGCGTGGATTGCACGGTGATGTGGTGGGCCACGTAGTAGATCGTCGCGCCCATGCTCAGGCGTGTGGTGATGCCGATGCCGAAGAGCATGAAACCCATATGGGAGACGAGCGTGAAGGAGAGAACACGTTTGAGGTCGGTCTGGGCGACCGCGCCGAGGATCCCCACCAGCAGGCTTGCCCCGGCCGCGATGAGCATCAGGCTCTGGGTGTGCGATTCGGGGAAAAGCAGTGTTTCGGTGCGGATGATCGCGTAGATGCCCACCTTGGTGAGCAAGCCGGCGAAGACGGCGGTGACGGGCGCGGGCGCGGTCGGGTAGGAGTCTGGCAGCCAGGCACTCAGCGGGAAGATCGCGGCTTTGATCCCGAAGGCGGTGAGCAGGGTGAGTTCGAGGATCATGCGGGTGCCGGCGGGGAGCTGGTCCAGCCGTACCGCGAGTTCGGCCATATTGACGGTGCCGACGGCCGCATAAATCGCCGCCACCGCCGCGAGGAAAATCAGCGAGGAGAGGATCGAGACGATCACGTAGGTGGTGGCGGCACGGATGCGGCTAGCGGAACCGCCCAGGGTGAGCAGCACGTAACTCGCCGCGAGAAGCACCTCGAAGGCCACGTAGAGGTTGAACAGGTCGCCCGCGAGGAAGGCCATGGAAACGCCCGCGACGAGCGCCAAATAGGTGGGGTGGTAGATCGCCATCGGTGTGCCGCGGCGGTTTTCATCCACCGCCTGGGCGCTGGAGTAGACGAGCACCGCGAGCGTCACGGCGGAGGAGACCAGCAGCATGAGCGCGGCGAGTCGGTCGGCTACGAGCACGATGCCGAGGTGCGGGGTCCAGTTGCCGATCTGCAGCACGAGCACGCTGTCGGAGTTCACGTGCACGCCGAGCACCACGGCCACCACGAGGATCGCGACCAGGGTGGTGATGGTGAGGCTGAGCTGGGCGCGCGGGTGGTGGCGAAGTAGCAGCGCCACGGCCGCGCCGCCGAAGGGAAGCAGCACCGGCAGGGCCAGCAGCATCTCGATGCTCATGCGTGGTCCTCCTCCCGGGCGTCGTGGTCGGCGTCGGTGGCGGGGCCTGCGCCGGGGGTGTGGTGGTGGTCGGCTTCGTGATGGTGCTGGTGCGGATGGGCTGCCGACGGTTCTGGGGCGGCCGATGTTTCTGCGGCCGACGGGGACTCTGCGGCCGACGGGTTTTCGCGCGGTGTCGGGGGCCGACGGGATTCGCCCTCGTCGGCCTCGGTGTGATCCTGCGGAACGTCCTCGGCGCCGGTGAGGTCCGAGCCGAGGTCCTCCACCGCCTCGAGTGCATCCTCCGGATCCTGCGGTGCCACGCCCTGGGAGTGCAGGAGCGCACCGCGTCGGGCTTCCTCCGTGAGGGGCCGCTTCCAGGAGGGCGCTTCGGCACCGGGCCGACGGCGGGAGCGGCGCAGCACCCGACGGTCCTCCACATCGTCGGGAACTTCGTCGTGACCGAAAAGCTGCCAGGCCCGGTAGGCCAGAGCCATACCGAAGGCGGTGATACCCAGGGTGATAACGATGGCGGTGAGCACCATCGCGAGCGGCAGCGGGTCGGTCATCTCCTCGGGGGCGGCGGTGCCCTCGAAGGGTGGCACCCCAGGCGGGCCGGCCGCGACCACGAAGAGAAGGTTCACGCCGTTTCCGGCGAGCACGAATCCGAGGATGATGCGCGAGAGAGTGCGTTCGAGCATCAGGTAGATGCCGCAGGCGATCAAGACGCCGCAGGTGAGCAGCAGGGTGAGGCTAACTGTCATCGCTCTGCGCCTCCTGCTGCTGGTCGATCTGGGAGCCGAGGGAACGCAGGAAGTCGAGCATCACGCCGAGGACCACCAGGTAGACGCCCACATCGAAGATGAGCGCGCTCGGGAAGTGCAGTTCGCCCAGGAGCGGCACATGCACCACCGGGGTGGCGGAGGCGAAGATCGTGCCGCCGAAGGCGAGCGGGAGCACCGCAGCCGAGAGCGCAATCGCCATGCCGAGCCCGAGCACCAGGCCGGCCTGCACGGGTGCCGCCTCACTCAGTTCATAGCGGCCCCCGGCCAGGTAGCGCAGCGCCAGGGCGAGCCCTGCGACGAGGCCGCCCGCGAAACCACCACCGGGATGGTTGTGCCCGGCCATGAGCAGGTACAGCGAGAGCATCATCATCAGCGGGAAGGTGATTCGCGTGATGACCTCGAAAATCACCATGCGGCGCTCCGGGGCGAGGGTGAGCCCGGCCGAGAGCCAGGTGCGCCAGCGGTTACCGCCGGTGACTTCCTCGGGGCGCACGTCGAAGTTCAGGGCGTTACGCGGGATCGACGGGTCGGCGCTGCGGCGCCAGATCGAGGTGGTTTCGGCCATGTCTCCCACTCGCGAGATGCTCTGCTCCCGTCGGGTGACGAAGATGAGGGAGGCAACGCCGGTGGCCACCACGAGGAGCACGCCGATTTCACCCATGGTGTCCCAGACGCGGGCATCGACCAGGGTCACATTGACCACGTTGTGCCCGCCACCGACGGTGTAAGCCGGTTCCACCATCGTCGGCCCGAGGGGTGCGGTCCGACGGGCCGCGGCCCCGTACAGCGCCGCCCCGCACAGCACCGTCGCGGTGCCAATCGCGATGCTCCAGCGACCGAGCGCCCCAAAACGCAGGGGGCGGCGCGAGAAGTGGATCGGCAGACGCCGCACCACGAGAACGAGCACGACGGTCATGGCGGTTTCGACGAGCACCTGCGTGGTTGCCACGTCCGGGGCGCCCGCGACCATGAAGAGGAGCGCTGCAACGTAACCCGTCACGGAGATGAGGAACACGGCTCGCAGCCGCCGACGGGACCGGGCCGCTCCGATCGCCCCGGCGATAGCGAGAGGAACCAGGAGCAGCTCCAGCGGGTGATGGAAGAGAACCAGATTCCCGGGAAGCGGCGTGCGCCCCACCGCAATCGGCGTGACCATCGCGATCAGCACAAGCAGCATCGTGCCGAGGGTGAAGGGAAGCGAACCGCGCTGGAAGAGCGGGGTGACCGTCACCGCGACCGCGTCGGTGCCACGCATCAGGCGGCGGAAACCGCGCTCGGCATCCACCCATTCGCGAAGCTCCCCCTGCCCCCAGGTCTGCGGGGAGATGCGCTCTTGCAGGCGGGAGAAGGGGCGGGCGCAGGCGATGAGCAGGGCGCCAAGGCCCAGGGTGACGGCCGAGAGCAGCAGCGGCACCCCCAGGTGCGGGATGACCACGAGATGCGCATGGGCGGTGGCGGCGGGGATGGTGGCCGCAACCGCTGCCACGACCTCTTCCATCGGGCCGGTGAGCGCTACGAGTGCCACGCTGAAGGCCGCAATCACCGCAGGCGGGAGCCAGAAAAGGAGCGGAACGCTCACCGCCGCCGCTGGCGGGGCGCCCGGTGCGCGCCCGAACGCGCCAATCACGAAACGCCAGGAATACGCGACCGTGAGTACGGAACCAGCCACCAGCGCGATCAGCAGCAGTCGCTGCGCCCCACCGCGTTCCCACAGGGCCGTGAAGACCGCTTCCTTCGCGATGAAGCCGTAAAGCGGCGGCAGCGCCGCCATGGAGGCCGCCGAGACCGTGCCAATCAGCGCGATGATCGGGGCAACTCGCCACACTCCGGACAGCAGGCGCAGGTCGCGGGTGCCGCATTTCTTATCCACGATGCCCACCACCATGAACAGGGGTGCCTTGAAGAGCGTGTGGGCGATCAGCATGGCGGTCGCGGCGAAAAGGGCGTCGTGGGTGCCGAGAGCCGCGATCGCGCTGAGGAAGCCGAGCTGGGACACCGTGCCGTAGGCGAGCAGGAGCTTGATATCGGTCTGCCGCAGGGCACGCCAGCCGCCCAGAATCATGGTGGCGGCACCGACCGCGGCGATCAGCAGCGCCACCGTGGGCAGGTACGCCAGGGCAGGCCCGAAGCGCAGGATCAGGTACACACCGGCTTTGACCATCGCCGCAGCGTGCAGGTAGGCGGAGACCGGCGTGGGTGCCGCCATCGCCCCGGGGAGCCAGAAGTGGGTGGGCACGAGCGCCGACTTCGAGGCCGCGCCCGCCATCACCGCGAGCAGAGCGATGACTAGGTAGGGGCCACCGTCGGCCCACATGGGGCTCATGACGATGTCGGCAAGACGCATGGACCCTGCCCGATGCGCGAGCATCAGCAGGCCCACGAGCATGGCGAGGCCACCGGCGGTGGTGGAGATGAGGGCGTTCATCGCGGCACGACGGGAGGACTGTTTGTCCATGTAATGCCCGATGAGCAGATAGGAGAAGACGGTGGTCAGCTCCCAAAAGACGTACAGCATCATGACGTCATCAGAGAGCACGAGCCCCGTCATCGCTCCCGCGAAAGCGGTGAGCACGCCGGCGAAACGCCCCAGGCCCGGTTCGGAGTTTTTGAAGTACCGCGCGCAATAGGCCAGCACCAGGGTGCCGATGCTGGTGGCGATCATGGCCATGACCCAGCTCAGGGGGTCCAGGCGGAAGGCGAGGTCGATGCCGAACTGGGGGATCCAGGCGGTGGCCTGTTCACGCGGCGCCGTGGCGAGCGCCGTCGGCGAGAGGGTTGCCAGATAGGCGGTGCTGCCCGCCGGCACCAGCGCCAGCAGATAGAACGCGTTCCTGCCCATCGTTCGCACCAGGACCGGCCCGAGCAGGGCGGCCACGAGATGGGCGAGGAGGATCAGGTACACGCGGCTCCGTCCGTGGTCCTGGCGGGCAAGGGGATGTTTGCATTTTATAAAGGTCTGCCTGAATCCTGCCTGGATGAGGTCCCCTCCCCGGGCCACTCCCCCGCGAACCCTCGGTTCTTCCGCCTGGACCGCGGCTCG
>JAEWEZ010000008.1 GCA_023389045.1 Actinomycetes bacterium | reverse complement strand
AGCTGCCACCCGGCCTGACCACCCGCCGCGTCACCGTCGTCGGACTCAAGGACAAGCAGACCGCCGTGGTGCAGCTAAAGGCCCCGGCAGGAACCAGCGTGACCGTCGGGGATGTGACGTACAACCTAATGGAAGTGCCCGGAATGGGCCCGCCCGGTGACCAGATTTCCATCCCGCGCCCCCACGTCGAGGTCTACACCACCATCGACCTGCCGTGAAAGCAGCGCGAACGGCGCTAGTCTCGGCAGCATCATGCAGAAGCTCTACCGTGACGATGCGATCGTCCTGCGCACCCACCCCCTGGGCGAGGCCGACCGCATCATCACGCTGCTGACGCGCCGCCACGGCAAGGTACGCGCCGTCGCCAAAGGCGTGCGCCGCACCGGCTCCCGCTTCGGAGCGCGCCTGGAACCCTTCGGCCTGATCGACGTGCAACTGCACCGCGGCCGCAGCCTGCACACGATCAACCAGGTCGTCACGATCGAAACCTTCGCACAGGCCATCAGCACCGACTACTCCCGCTTTACCGCCGCGAGCGCCATGCTCGAAACCACCGACCGTCTCACCGACGACGCCGTGGACCCCTCCCCGCGCGGTTTCCTCATGCTGGTGGGGGCGCTGCGGGCGATGGCGGCCGGCGCGATCCCGCCGCCGCTTGTGCTCGACTCCTTCCTGCTGCGCACCCTCGCCATGGCCGGTTGGGCGCCTGAGCTGCGGGCATGTGCCTCCTGCGGGGCGCCCGGCCCCCACCACGGCATGGATGTGCGCGCCGGCGGGCTGGTGTGCGATTCCTGCCGCCGTCCCGGTGCGATGGCGCTGCGCCGCGCCGCCCTCGAGCACATGATCTTCCTGCTCGCCGGAGACTGGGAGAATGTACTCGCCACCGATGAGAGCGCTGCACGTGAAGCGAGCCGCGCGATCTCGGACAGCATCACCTGGCATCTGGAACGGGCCGTGCGCTCCCTGAACTACGTGGAACGGTAGGCGCGGGCCCGTCGGCGGTTCACCGTCGGCCCCAGTCCGGATCCCGGGCTCCTGCCCCTACCGTCCCCTGACCGTCCCCTGTCGAATCCGACCGACCCTCGAAGAGTGAGGCCCCTATGACCGCTGGCAGCACCCGCTACCAGAACCCCGCCCCGCACCCGAGCGGGCAGATGCCTCCTCGCCTGCCGCAGGAACTGATCCCGCGGCACGTGGCGGTGGTCATGGACGGCAACGGTCGCTGGGCAAACCAGCGCGGCCTGCCCCGCACGGCCGGGCATGAGGCCGGCGAAGCCGCCCTGCTCGACGTGGTTGCGGGGGCGCTGGAAGCGGGAGTGACGCACCTGTCGGCCTATGCCTTCTCCACCGAGAACTGGAAGCGTTCCCCGGAGGAGGTGCGCTTCCTGATGGGCTTTTCCCGCACCGTGCTGCGCCGCCAGCGCGACACCCTGAACTCCTGGGGTGTGCGGATCAAATGGATCGGCCGCCCGCAGCGCCTGTGGGGCTCCGTGATCCGGGAACTGCAGGAGGCGGAAAAACTCACCCGCGACAATGACCGCCTCACCCTGTACATGTGCGTCAACCACGGTGGGCGCGCCGAGATCGTCGATGCGGTTCGCCAGATCACCGCGGATGCGCGCAAGGGCCGCCTGCTCGGGCGGGGCCTGACCGAAGCGAGCTTCGCTAAGCATCTGAACGATCCGGATATGCCGGATGTGGACCTCTTCATCCGCACCAGCGGCGAGCAGCGCACCTCCAACTTCCTGCTCTGGCATGCCGCCTACGCCGAACTCGTGTTCGTGCCGGAGCTGTGGCCGGATGTGGACCGACGGGTGCTGTGGCGCGCCATCGACGAGTACGCGCGCCGTGACCGCCGCTATGGCGGGGCCGTGGATGCTCCGGTGCAGCCCGGTGGGGAGGATCTTGCCGCGACTTCGTGAGTCGCGTGGTCAGTGATTCGCGCGGGACGTGAAGGGCCGATGGGTCGGGGCGCGACGGTCGGGGCTGCTTAGAGCTCCTCGGGAACGGTCGCCACGACCTCATCCTCGATGCTGCCGTCACCGGTGGGTGCGAGGGTGCGCCCGCGGCGCCGCGAGCGCACAAGCACGATCACCACGGCGGCCACGATGGCGAGCACCGCAACCGCCGCCCACGGGGAGCGCAGGAAGAGCTGGAACCAGAGCGCGACCGCCGCGAGCCCCACCGTGGCGTAGATGATCGCCCAGGCCAGGCCACCAATCGCAAGCGCCGGGAGATAGCGGCGAAGCGGCATCCCCGTGAGCCCCGCGGCGGCATTCGCGGCCGTTTGGAAGCCCACCGTGAGGAAGCTGAAGGCCACGACGGGGGCACCCCAGGCATTCACAATCCGGGTGGCTCGCTCCACGCGCGGGGAGGCCAGCCAGTTGGCCACCCGTCCACGGTCGGCGGCCTTGCGAGCGCCGCGTCCAAGAGCGTAGGTGGCGCCGGCACGGCACAGGATCACCAGATAGAGGAAGGCGATCGCGGGCAGCAGGGGGAGGTCCTTGACCCACTCCATCATCGCTCGGTGCCCTCCACGCTCTCGCTGTGCTCATGGTCGGTATTGCCTGCGCCGGCAGCGGACCGGGAGGAATGCTCGGGGCAGTAGCCGAACACCTCCATGGTGTGGTCCAGATCGGAGAAGCCGTGCTCGGTGGCGATCGCCGTCATGGCCGCCTCGAGCTTCGGTGCGAGGAACTCGACGGTGCGCCCGCAGGTACGGCAGACCAGGTGATGGTGGTGCCCCTCCTGCTCGCACTGGCGGTAGAGCGACTCGCCCTCGGCCGAGACGAGCACGTCGATCCGGCCGGCGCTGGCCAGAGACTGCAGGTTGCGGTACACGGTGGCGAGGCCCACGGTGTCCCCGTCGGCACGCATCTGCTCATGGATCTGCTGCGCACTGCGGAAATCGCCCTGCCGGGAGAGGGCGTCGAGGATGGCGGCTCGTTGCCGGGTATTGCGCTGCATGGGTGCATTGTCTCCCACAAACAGCATTTATGGGCGGATGGGAGTCCTCACTCCTGGACGGGGCGTCGCACACGCCGCAGAACAGAGCCGACGATGAGCCCGAGCACGTACACCCCGATCGTGAAGAGCACGATCACCCCACCGGGGGGAAGATCCACATACACCGTGAGGATCAGCCCGGCCAGGGCACAGGTGACGGCGATCAGCATGGCCGTGCGCATGGTCCGCGCGAACCCAACCACAACCGTCTGAGCCGCAGCCACCGGCACGATCATGAGGGCCGAGACCATCAGCGCCCCCACGATCCGCATGGAGAGTGTCACGGTGAGCGCCGCCATGACCGCGATCAGCACATTGACAGCGCGCACGGGCAGTCCGGAGGCGATGGCGAACTCTTCATCGGTGGTCACGGCGGAGAGCAGACCGCGCAGCCCGACCCCGAGCACGAGCACCACCGCGGCGAGCACGAGTGCGATGGTCATATCCGCCTGCGTGACCGTCGAGAGAGAACCAAAGAGGAAGGCCATAAGGTTCTGCGAGGTGCCGCCAGCCATCTGAATAATGACCACACCACCGGCAATACCGCCGTAGAAGAGGATCGCGAGTGCCACATCGCGGCTGGTATGCCCCAGCGAGCGCACATATTCGATAGCGAGCGCCCCGAGCACCGAAGCGGTGAGCGCCCCCGGAATGGCGAGCAGGTCGGCGGGGGAGACCAGGAGCCACGCCCCGATCAGCCAGCCGATGGCGATACCGGTCAGGGAAATATGCCCGAGCCCGTCGCCGAGCAGAGCAAGCCGCTTTTGCACGAGGTAGGTGCCGACGACGGGGGCCGTCAGCCCCACCAGCACCGCGATGATCAGCGGGTAGCGGACGATATCGGAGGTCAGCAGAGACAGGTCGATCATGCCTCGAGATCCATTTCCTGCCCCAGGCACGTCTCAGGCGTGGTGGGCACGGGGTGCTCATGCCCCGGATCGAGCAGGGGACGCTCGGCCGGGGCGCCGTCGTGAATGATCCGCCCGTGGTCGATCACGACGGCACGGGTCAGATGTGCTTCGAGCGCGCCCATCTCATGCAGCACCACCACGATGGTCGTTCCTGCGGCGTGCAGGCGTTCAAAGAGCGCCGCGATCCGTTCCTGGGAGTCCAGGTCGATGCCGGCAAAGGGCTCATCGAGAACGAGTATTTCAGGCGTGCGCACCAGGGCGCGGGCGATCATGACGCGCCGACGTTGCCCACCCGACATGGCCGTGATGGGGCGGTCGGCGTACTCCTGCATTCCGGCGGCCTCCAGGGCCTCGGTGACGCGCCGATCCCGAGGACGCAGGAACCAGGCCCCGGAGCCGAGAAGCCCCGCAGCGACGGTCTCCCGTGCGGTCGCGGGGATCGTCCCGCCTTCGGGGTGATCCTGCGGAACGTAGCCCAGACGTCGGCGCGCACGACGCTGAGACGCCGGCTGCGAAAAAAGCCGGATGCTCCCGGAAGCGAGGGGGAAGACGCCGACGAGAGCCTTCAGCAGCGTGGACTTCCCCGAGCCGTTCGCCCCGAGGAGCGCGACCATCTCGCCGGCGTGGATCTGCAGGCTCACCCCGTGGAGCACCTGCACGCCGCCGAGCACCACGCGCGCATCACGCACATCGAGCACGGGAGCCCCGCCCCCGGGCTGGGCCAGGGACGGGGCTGCATCGTGCATGGGGTGCCGACGGGGCACGATCAGGACCAGCTCGCCACGAGCTTGTCGGCGTTCTCCCGCATCACCTGCAGATAGTCCTTCTCCGGGGAGAGCTGGGTGGAGACGTTATCCAGTTCCTCCGCCTTCACGCCCACGTTCTTCGCGAGTACCTCAGCCACCTTCGGGGAGGCCGTGGTCTCGAAGAAGATCGTCGAGACGCCCTGTTCCTTGACGGTCTTTTCCAGCTCGAGCAGACGCTGCGGCGAGGGTTCCGTTTCGGGATCGACGCCGGCAATGCCCTCCTGGTGCAGGCCGTAGCGGTCGGCCAGGTAGGCGAAGGCGGTGTGGCTGGTGATGAAGACCTTCTCGCCGCTGACGGCGTCGAACTTCTTCTTCAGATCGGCGTCGAGCTTTTCCAGATCGGCGCGCAGGGCCTTGGCATTGTCGAGGTAGCTCTGCTTGGCCTCGGGGTTGGCCTTGCCGAGGCGCTCGGCGAGGGCATCGGCCACATCAGCCAGGCGGATCGGGTCCTGCCACATATGCGGGTCGATGGCGCCGTGATCGTGATCGTGGTGGTCGTGGCCCTCATGGTCGTGGCCGTCATGCTCGCCACCGTCGTCCGAGGCGCCGTGGTCGTGGTCGTGATCGTGACCCTCGTGATCGTGGTCGTGACCCTCGTGGTCATGCCCCCCGTGATCGTGGCCCTCATGCTCGCCACCGCCGTCCGAGGCGCCGTGCTCATGATCGTGACCCTCGTGGTCATGATCGTCATGGGAGTGGTCATGGCTCGAACCGGTGTTGGGCAGGAGCTTCACCGCGCTGGACACATCGAGCACAGAATCCTTGAGCTGATGCGCGGCAATCGCATCGTCAATCGCGGCCTGGAAACCGGGAATCTGGATCACCACATCGGCCTTGGTGAGCTCCGCAATCTGCTTGGGAGCGAGCTCCAGCCCATGCGGATCCTGGCCGGGCTGCGCAAAAGAGGTGACCGAGACGGCCTTGCCGCCCACGCGCTCGGCCACAAAAGCCATGGGGTAGACGGAAACGATCACGCTGGGGGCACCGGACGCGGAATCGTTCTTCTTGCCGCCCTCCGCGCCGCAGGCGGCGAGGACAAGAGCGGTGGAACCGAGGCCGAAGGCCCCGAGGATATGACGTCGAGACGGCTTCTGAGACATGGGGTGCATGAGAGTGATTCTCAACAGTGCAGGGGTGCGGATCAAGCCGCACGCCGCCTTCTGAGACAGATCGTGGCCACTCTCACCCTAGGTAGGAAAGCCTACTCTCACCTGCAGTGATGTGTTCACGGAGGGGAGGTTTTGAGTGCGTCGGAAGGGTGCTTGGATGTTCGTCGCCCCGAGCATTCCACCTCTCGTCGTGAACATCTCCACGGCCCTCATGCCGCACGCCGATATGCTGGCCCCACACCCGTACCGTCCCTTGCAAGGAGCACCACCGTGGCAAAGCCGCCCCCCAGCACGCTGGACAACGTCATCGCGCTCGCCAAGAAGCGCGGCTTCGTCTTCCCGGCAGGGGAGATCTACGGCGGTACCCGCTCGGCCTGGGACTACGGGCCGCTCGGTGTCGAACTGAAGGAAAACATCAAGCGCCAGTGGTGGCGCACCTTCGTGACCAGCCGTGGCGACATGGTGGGCCTGGACTCCTCCATCATCCTGCCGGCCAAGGTATGGGAAGCCTCCGGGCACGTCGCCACCTTCACCGACCCGCTCGTGGAGTCGCTGCACACCCACAAGCGATACCGCATGGACCACCTGATCGAGGCCTATGTGGCCAAGCACGGGCATGAGCCGGCCAACGGAATGGCCGATATTCGCGACCCCGAGACCGGCCAGGAAGGCAAGTGGACCGAGCCCAAGCAGTTCTCGGGCCTGATGAAGACCTTCCTTGGCCCCGTCGATGACGAATCCGGCCTGCACTACCTGCGGCCCGAAACCGCGCAGGGCATCTTCGTGAACTTCCTGAACGTGGTCACCGCTGCCCGCATGAAGCCCCCCTTCGGCATTGGTCAGGTGGGCAAGGCCTTCCGCAACGAAATCACCCCCGGCAACTTCATCTTCCGCACCCGTGAGTTCGAGCAGATGGAGATCGAGTACTTCACCCGCCCCGAAGAGGCCGATGAACACTTCCGCCGCTGGGTGGAGGACTGCTGGAACTGGTTCGTCGAGCTCGGCATCAACCCCGACAACATGCGCCGCTTCGACGTTCCCGAAGATGAGCGCGCCCACTACAGCGCCGGCACCATCGACATCGAGTACCGCTTCGGCTTCCAGGGCAGCGAGTGGGGCGAACTGATGGGCGTTGCAAACCGCACCGACTTCGACCTCTCCAGCCACACCGAAGCCTCCGGCACCAAGATGCAGTACTTCGATCAGGCCGCTAATGAGCGCTACACCCCGTACGTGATCGAGCCGAGCTTCGGCCTGACCCGTTCGCTGATGGCCTTCATGGTCGATGCCTACTGCGAGGACGAAGCCCCCAACACCAAGGGTGGCGTGGACCGTCGCACCGTGCTGAAGCTCGATCCGCGCCTCGCCCCGGTGAAGGTTGCGGTGCTTCCCCTCTCGAAGAGCGAGGACCTCGTCCCGCGCGCCCAGAAGCTTGCCGAGGAACTGCGGGCCTTCTGGAACGTGGAGATGGACGTGTCCCAGGCGATCGGGCGCCGCTACCGCCGCCAGGACGAGATTGGCACGCCCTTCTGCGTCACCGTGGACTTCGACACCGCCGAGGACCAGGCCGTGACCATCCGCGACCGCGACACCATGAGCCAGGAGCGCGTGGCCCTGGATCAGGTCGTCGGCTACCTCGCTCAGCGCCTCGTCGGCGCCTGAGAACCCACAGCGCGGGACCAGCCTTCCTCTCCGGAACACAAAATCCGGAATCCCGGAAGAAATGATCTCTGACCAGTGTTCTTTAGTGCTGGTTGGGGTCCGCTGGTCCCGTGCTTTTGTGCGCTGCGAGGAGAACTATGGAATCGCAGCGGCACGCCCGACGCGCCGACCGCTCCCAGAGGGTCATCGGGGACCCTCGGCGATCGCCGTCGTCCCGCTGCGGGAAGGAGTCGGCCATGTCCGACACAATGCTCGCAGGTGTGGTCCGAGAATTAGGCGGAGCGCTTGACGTCTCCGAGGTGGCCATCCCCGAGCCCGGTTTCAACGAGGTGCTGGTCAAGAACATCGCATCCGGTGTGTGCCACACCGACCTGCACGCCCGCAATGGCGACTGGCCCGTCAAGCCCAATCCGCCCTTCATCCCCGGACACGAGGGCGTGGGCCGCGTCGTCAAGGTAGGCCCCGGCGTGGAAGACCTCAAAGAGGGCGACCTCGTGGGCAACGCTTGGCTGTGGCGCGCCTGCGGCCGCTGCCGCCAGTGCCGCACCGGCTGGGAAACCCTGTGCCCCACCCCGGAGTTCGGCGGCTACACCAAGGACGGCTCCTTCGGCCAGTACATGCTGGTGGACGCCACCTTCGCACCCCGTATCCCCGATGGGGTTGATACCACCGCCATCGCCCCGATCCTCTGCGCCGGCGTGACCGTGTACAAGGGCCTGAAGGTGACCGACACCAAGCCCGGTGACTGGGTCGCTATTTCCGGTATCGGTGGTCTCGGGCATATCGCTGTGGACTACGCGCATGCGATGGGTATGAAGGTGGCCGCGATTGACGTGGCTGAGGACAAGCTTGACCTTGCTCAGCGTCATGGCGCTGAGATCACGATCAATGCCAAGGAGAAGGACCCGGCCAAGGTGCTGCACAGCGAGCTTGGCGGTGTGGACGGTGTGCTGGTTACGGCTGTGCATCCCTCCGCTTTTGCTCAGGCTGTGGGTATGACCCGCCCCGGTGGCACGGTCTCTCTGAACGGTCTGCCCCCGGGTGACTTCCCGCTGGACATCTTCGACGTGGTGTTGCGTGGTATCACGGTGCGTGGCTCCCTGGTGGGCACCCGCCAGGACATGGTCGAGGCCATCCAGTTCTTCGCCGATGGCAAGATCAAGCCGACTGTGACTGCCCGTGAGCTCGGGGAGATCAACGACATCTTCGACGAGATGGAGCACGGCAAGATTGACGGTCGTGTTGTCATGACGTACTGATCTGTGAGATCAGCAGAGCCACAACTGCGGGGCCCGCACCGAGTGGTGCGGGCCCTGTGCTGTTGAGGCGGAGGTGGGGCGCTTCTGCGATGTGACGGGAATAAGCGCAGGCTCGTCGCGGCAGGGGAGCAGACCCCACGTCACGCTAGAGAACGCTTGAGAGCGTTAGAGAACGCAGGTCATCTGTACTCGCGCGCCAAGGGCCGTCAGCCCGGTGCGCTCCTCGGTTTCGGCGAGGCGGTGCTCCATCTCGGTGGATGGCTGGGTGACTGTGAAACCGAAGCGCTCATAGAAGGGGCGGTTGAAGGGAATATCGCGGAAGGTGCGCAGGGTGACGTTATGTGCTCCACGCACCCGTGCTGCGACCAGCACCGCCTGGAGGAGCGCGGAACCGACACCCCGTCGGGCCGCCTCAGGCGCCACTGACAGCTGCTCCAGATGGGTGGCCTCGTCGACCTCCAGCACATGCGCGAAACCGATCACCGGCCCCTCGGGGGGCTCGAGCGCGACGAGAAGAAAACCGGGGGCTTCTGCGCGGGCGGCACCGTCGATTGCGGGAAGCCACCGCGGCGGGTGCAGAAGATCTTTGAGTGCCTGGTCGGCAGCGTTTTCTACGCCAGCGAGCTGGGGGAGATCCTCGACGCGGGCATGTCGAATATGCGGCCTCATGCGGTCGCAGCGCTCATACGATCCCGATCAGCAGGTGATGCAGCACGTCTTCGCCGAAGACGCGCAGCACCTTCTGCTGTTCCTCGGCATCGGCGCTGAAGGGGAGGGTCAGCACGATTTCGTCGGCAGCCTGCACAGCGGCGTCGGCGATGAGCGCCTGGGCGACCACGAAGGGCTCGTCCACCACGATTTCGCTGAAGACGGCGTCGCGTCCGCCGATTTCCTGGGCGCGATGCTCCTTGATCGTGCCGGGGGCGGCGGTGCGTTCACGCGGCACGAGGGAGGTGTAGCGTTCGAGCTCGGATTCCTCGGCCACCGGGATCATCTGGCGGCTGACGGTCACATAGCCCTGCCCGTGCCCGGCCTCATGGCTGGCCCGGCGGTAGGCGTCGATCGCTTCGCGCTGCAGAGCCTCGAAGGAACGGCCGGAGCCGTCATCGGGAGCGAGGGTGGCGAGCTGGAGTTGCAGGCCCTGGCGTCCTACCCAGGCGGCACGCTCCGGGGAGGCAGCACCGTAGGCGAGGCGTTCACGCAGACCGGGGGAGCTGGGCTGCACACGCAGCGCCGTGCCCTGATCAACGCCCTCAATATGCGCATCGGCATGGGAGACAATCTCCCCGTCGAGGAAAGACAACAGATCGGCGAGCACCCGATCCACGTGCTCACGGGCCGAGCCCTTGGCCTCCCCGAAGGCCCGCACATACATGGCATCCTTCGAGGAATACCCGGACGAAAGGCCAGCGCGCAGACGCCCACCGAGCACGAGGTCGGCGGTGGCGAGATCCTCGGCAAGACGGCCCGCATTCTCAAAGCGCAGCGGAATCACAGCGGTGCCCAGCTGCATCCGACGCACATACTGGCCCACGGCCGCAAGGAAGATCAGCGGGGAGGAGAGGGCGTCCTGGAGGTGGCGCACGCGCACATAGCCGGCGTCGTAGCCGAGTTCATCGGCCATGCGGAACAGTTCCAAGCCTTCCTGCATCCCCAGGCTGCTGGTCTTCTCGCCGCTGGCGCTCACGCCCGTGTGGTCGATCTGGGCGAGGAAGCCGATACGCGGCGGACGGGTGCGGGTGAACAGCTCGGACACGGTGCTCTCCTCCTGAGGACGGTGCGGTGCCGATCCCGGCGCGGGCCGGAATACTCGACGCTTCCCAGTGTGCCAGGCGTGGGGCGGTGCGGGTCGGGCCCTGCGGGCCGGGGTGTCGCGGCGCGCGGGAGGGATCGTCGGTCCGAGGGGAAAGCTGCGAGGGGATAAGCCCGACGGATGGGGAGGAGACGCGGGCCACCTCCGCCACACCGGCAGCCCACTACCCACCTATTCGGTGCGAGAATCAACGGCGATGACCGTCGATTCTGCACCCCGCCCCGCCGCCAGCGCCCCCACGCCCTCGCGGCGCACCCTGACCATCGGCCCGCACACCGTGGACACCCCCGTCGTGCTCGCCCCGATGGCCGGGATCACCAATATGGCTTTCCGTCTGCTGTGCCGCGAGTTCGGTGCCCGCCACAGCCAAGACGAAGGCGGCCTGTACGTCTCCGAGATGGTCACCTCCCGCGCCTTGGTCGAGGACCACCGGGAATCCTGGCGTCTGGTCACGATGGGGGAGAGGGAAACCCCGCGCTCGGTGCAGCTGTACGGGGTGGATCCGACGACAGTGTGCCGCGCCGTGGAAATGCTGATCGAACGCGATAAAGCCGACCACATCGACCTCAACTTCGGCTGCCCGGTGCCCAAGGTGACGCGCCGCGGCGGCGGTGGCGTTCTGCCCTGGAAGACCGAGCTGTTCACCATGATCGTGCGCGGCGCCGTGGAGGCCGCCGGGGACGTGCCCGTGACCGTCAAAACCCGGATGGGCGTGGACGATGATCACCTGACCTACCGAGATGCCGGCCTCATCGCCCAGGAAGTCGGCGCCGCCGCTATCGCCCTGCACGGCCGCACCGTGCAGCAGCACTACTCCGGCACCGCCCGCTGGGAAGCGATCGCCGATCTGAAGGAGCTGGTCACCGAGATCCCCGTACTCGGCAACGGCGATATCTGGTGCGCCGAGGACGCCCTGGAGATGATGCAGCGCACCGGCTGCGATGGCGTGGTCGTGGGCCGTGGCTGCCAGGGGCGGCCGTGGCTCTTTGCCGATCTCGCCGCCGCCTTCGCCGGCAGCGAGGAACGCGTGCGCCCGAGCATGGGGGAGGTCGCCGCAATTCTGCGCCGCCACGCCGAACTTCTCGTGGAGTTCTTCGAGGATGAGGGCCGCGCCCTGCGTGACCTGCGCAAGCATGTGGCCTGGTACTTCAAGGGCTACCCGGTGGGTGGCGAGATGCGCCATCGCCTGGCCACCATGGAATCTCTCGCCGACCTCGATGCGAAGCTCGCGGAGTTGGACGCTGACAGCCCCTATCCTGGCGAGGCCGTGGAGGGGCCGCGAGGGCGCGCCGGTCGCCCCAAGCGGGCCGTCGTCCCCGAGGGCTGGCTCGACAGCCGCGCCCTCAGCGAGGATCATGCGGCACGTCTGCATGAGGCAGAGCTGGACACCTCGGGGGGATGAGCAATGAACGCGATGGAGAACACGCCCGTCGACCGTGCTGCCGTGCCGCCGTCTGGCACGCATGATGCGGTGCCGCGTGCCGCACGAATCCCCGCCGGATACACCGAACACGACGTGGAACGCTGGGCGCCCGAGGCACCCAAATCCCAGTCCCGCACCCCCTTCCAGCGGGACCGTGCCCGCGTACTGCACTCCTCGGCGCTGCGCCGCCTGGGCGCCAAAACCCAGGTGCTGGGTGCAGGCGCGGATGACTTCGTGCGCACCCGACTCACCCACTCCCTCGAAGTCGCCCAGGTGGGGCGCGATATCGGCGCGGAACTCGGCTGCGACCCCGATGTGGTCGATGCCGCCTGCCTCTCCCACGACCTCGGCCACCCACCCTTCGGACATAACGGGGAGCGCGTGCTCGACGCGATCGCCGCGGACTTCGGCGGCTTCGAGGGCAATGCGCAAACACTGCGCCTGCTGACCCGTCTGGAACCCAAAATCTTCGGGGAAAACCGCCCCTACGGCCTGAACCTCACCCGCGCCTGCGTGGATGCCGCGATCAAATACCCGTGGCGCCGCGGAGAGGGGCCCCGCCCGAACTCACCCAAGTTCGGCGCCTACGACGACGATATGGACGTGTTCACCTGGGCACGCGAGGGCGCCCCGGGGCAGCGCAAATGCTTCGAAGCGCAGGTGATGGATATTTCCGACGACATCGCCTACTCGGTGCATGACGTGGAAGACGCCGTCACCCGCCGCACCCTCAACCTTGACGGGCTCTCCGACCCGATGGAACGCGCCGCCGCGCTCTATGTGGTGCAGGACTGGTACACCCCGCATGATGAGATCGAGGCGCTCGACGAGGCACTGACCAGGCTCGAAGCCGAGCCGTACTGGATGCGGTCTTTCCCCACCTCAGTGCGTTCCGCCGCAGCCCTCAAGGACATGACCAGCCAGCTCATCGGCCGTTTCACCCGCTCCGTCATCACCGCCACCCAGGAGGCCCACGGCCCCGGTGCCCTCACCCGTTTCACCGGCGAGGTGGTGGTGCCCGAGGAGACCCGCCTGGAAATCGCCGTACTGAAGGGCCTTGCCGCCGCGTATGTGATGAGTTCTGCGGATCAGCAGCCCGTGTACGAGGAGCAAGAGGAAATCCTGCGGGATCTGTACGCCCGACTGTGGACCACCGGCCGCGCCCACCTCAGCCCCCTGTTCGCGGAGCTGTGGGAAAACGCCGCCGATGACAACGCCCGCAAGCGCGTCATCATCGACCAGATCGCCTCTTTCACCGACGTGACCGCTCGCCGCCTGCACGAGGCGCTGTACGCGCACGGCGACCACGCAAGCGCCGGCGACCTCCCCCCTGCCGGGGTTGGGATCGGAGCTGTGACCTGATGGCGCAGGGACTGATTCGACGATCCGACGTGGATCTGGTGCGCGAACGCGCCCGGATCGACGAGGTCGTGGGCGAACACGTCACCCTGCGCACCGCCGGCGTCGGCTCCATGAAGGGACTGTGCCCCTTCCACGACGAAAAAACCCCGTCCTTCCACATCCGCCCCCACCTGGGGCACTGGCACTGCTTCGGCTGTAACCAGGGCGGGGACGTGATCGACTTTGTCCAGCGGATCAACCACCTGTCCTTCGTGGAAGCCGTCGAAATGCTGGCCGGGCGTTACGGCGTGCAACTGCACTATGAGGACGGCGGCTCCGGGGACCGCCCCGACTTCGGCACCCGCCGTCGGCTCCTGAACGCCCATGAGATCGCCGAAGAGTACTACCGCGAACAGCTCTCCACACAGGCTGCGGAGGCTGGCCGACGCTTCCTCGGGGAGCGCGGCTTTGACCGCGCCGCCGCTGAACGCTTCGGCGTGGGGTTTGCGCCCGAGGGCTGGGACTCCATCCTTTCGGTGCTGCGCCGCCGCGGCTTCACCGAGGAAGAAATCGTCGCAACGGGCCTCGTCTCGCAGGGGCAGCGCGGCGTGTACGACCGCTTCCGCGGGCGTCTGGTCTGGCCAATCCGCGACATCACCGGGGCGACCATCGGCTTCGGTGCCCGCAAACTCTTCGAGACCGATCAGGGTCCGAAATATCTGAACACGCCCGAGACCGCGATCTACCACAAATCGCAGGTGCTCTACGGGCTGGACCTCGCCCGCAAAGACATCGCCGCCGAGCATCGCGTGGTGGTGGTCGAGGGCTACACCGACGTCATGGCTGCGCACCTCGCCGGCGTGGGCTGTGCGGTCGCCTCCTGCGGAACCGCCTTCGGCCCCGAGCACATCAAGATCGTGCGCCGCGTGATGGGGGATATGAACCCCTCGGCAGGGCTGCGTTTGAATGCGCAGGGGCGGTCACTTGCTGGGGAAGTGATCTTCACCTTCGACGGCGACGCCGCCGGGCAGAAGGCCGCCCTGCGTGCCTTTGAGGAAGACCAGCGGTTCGTGGCGCAAACCTACGTGGCCGTTGAACCGAACGGCATGGACCCCTGCGAACTGCGGATGGCCCGCGGGGATGCCGCCGTGGTGGAGCTGATCGAAAGCCGCCGGCCGCTCTTTGAGTTCGCAATCCGCTCCGTGATCTCCCAGGTAGACCTGGAAACCGTGGAGGGTCAGGTCACTGCTCTGCGCATGGCTGCCCCGGTGGTGGCGCGGATCCGCGACCGGGCGATGCGCCCCGAATACGCGCGGCGCCTGGCCGGCTGGCTCGGCATGGAAGAACGCACGGTACTGCGCGCCGTGCATGAGGCGGCACGCTTGGAGCCGAGTGGGGGACGCCACGCGGTGCGTGAGCCGCAGCAGGCCGACTGGCAGGCCTCCGACGGTCCCGGCAACGATGGTGGGCCTGGTCGCGGGTCGGGATACCCGGGTGGGGCCGACGGGCCGGGGCAGGAGCCACCGATACCGGCACCGAGCATCGCCCAGGTGGTGGATCGACGTGACCCCGTCGGGCAGGTGGAGCTGCAATCCCTCGCCGTGATGCTGCAGGCGCCGCATCTCCTGCCGGCTCAGCGCGTGGCTGCACTGCCCGATGACGCCTTCCACGTTCCCGCCCTGCAGGGCGTCTGGGACGTCATGCTCGCGGCCGGAACGCTGCTCGACGCGATCGACGGGTCGCTGAGCCCTGCCCGCTACCTGGACCAGGTGCTCGAGATCGCGGGCCAGACGGTGCGCCCGCTGATCGTGGAAATCGCGAATCTGCAGCTGCCGGTACGCGATGAAAACGACATGGCCAAACTCGGGCACTCGCTCATGGACCGGCTCGCGGAACTCTCGATTACCCGCGAATACTCGGTGCTGAAGCAGCGGCTACAGCGCACGGACCCGTCGGATACCGAGCGCTACCAGGAGATCATGCAGCGGCTCTCTGAAGCGCAGGCCCGTCGTCGGGCGCTCCAGGCCGAACACGACTAATCCCACCCGCCCGCTCACCACGTCGAGCTCCCTGCCCACCACACCGGGCACGGAACAACACGGAGTGATGACGATCCCACCGCCGCCGGGACCTGTGGGCGCGGCAGTCCACGGCGCATCTGCCACCATGCACACATGAGTGAACCCCGTTTCTCGCGCCGCACGGCGCTGGCTGGAACTGCTGTGGGCCTGACCGCCGTCGGGCTTGGCCTCTACGGCTATCAGCAGCTCCAAGGCTCCGACCCCCAGTCCACACCGCCGAAGAACGGGGGAGACGGAAAAGCGAGCGACGGGGGCGGTGGGAAAGCGAGCGACGGGGGCGGCGCGAGCACCGCGGGCCGCGATATCGACCGCAGCGTTCCCTACCTCGAACTAGCCTCGGATTCTTCCGGCCCGACCCTGGACCTCCTGCTCGATTTCCGCTGCCCGCCCTGCCGCCTGTTCATGGAGATGCACGGGAAGCTGCTGCGCAGCCTCGTCGAGGAGAAGAAAGCAAAGCTGCGGATTCACCCGCGCCCGATGCTCGACCTGCGACGTCCCAGCACCTACTCCCAGGACACCGCCGCGGCCGCCGCAGCGGTCTATGCGCAGGACCCGGGGCTGCTGCTCGATTTTGAGGCGGCCATGTACGCCAAGCAGCCGAAGACCCCAGAGGAGCCCGAGGCGGGGATTGAGGAGATCGCGGAGGTTGCGAAGTCCATCGGCGGCGATGCCACCTGCCTCGAGCAGATCACCAAGCGGGTATATGTGCCGTGGACTCTCGAGGTGGTGGAGCCGGCCGCGCAGAAACTCGAGGTGGGCACCCCAACCCTGATCGTGGATGGAAAGATCTGGGAGGGCGACTGGAGGGTTGCGGGCGCGATGGAAGAAGCGATCGGCGTGTGAGCGCTCGGCAGCGCATCGGCCCGACGAGGGGCGACACGCGGTAGGTCACCGCTCTCAGACACGGAGATGAGTAGCCCAGGCGGGGCTTGAACCCGCGACCGACGGATTATGAGTCCGCTGCTCTAACCGGCTGAGCTACTGGGCCATTGCCCGCTGGGCGGGCCCTGGGAATCTACCACGAAAAACGCCAGTCCCCCCGATGACCAGCCGTGCCGCGTTATCGTGGACAGACCCTCAGCCATGCCCTCACCCGGCCGGCGGCCCCGACGCCCCAGCCGCTGAGCGTCGAGAGAAGGCGATCCATGGACCCCACTGCGCCCGCGGGGACCGCACCCGGCCTGAAAAAGCGCATCACCATCTCGGATATTGCCGAGCGCGCCGGGGTTACCGCTGCTGCCGTGTCCCTTGCGATCAATGGTCGTCCCGGGGTCTCCGACACCACCCGCGCCCGGATCCTCGCGATCGCCGATGAACTGAACTGGCGGCCCTCCCACGCCGCCCGTGCCCTGGCGGGCGCGAATGTGGGCTGTATCGGCATGGTCTGGGCACGCCCCGCCGAAGTGATCGGCTCCGAAGCCTTCTTCGGCTCCTTCATGGCCGGGCTCCAGGAAGTGCTCTCCTCGGCGGACTACTCGGTGCAGATGAAGATCGTGAAGGACACCGCCGCCGAAATCGCCACCTACGGCCGTTGGTTCAGCCAGCGACGCGTGGACGGGGTGGTCATGCTCGACCTCAAAGTCGAAGACCCCCGTATCCCCGTGCTGGAAGAGCTGGGCCGCCCCGCCCTTGTGATCGGCGGCCCCGGGCATCACGGTTCCCTGCCGGCGATCTACGTGGATGATGCGCAGGCCATGTACCTGGTGATGGAACACCTCACCGAGCGTGGGCACCGTCGGATCGCACATGTCACCGGCACCCCCGATTTCCTGCACACCGCCCAGCGGCATGCGGCTTTCGCAGAATGCTGCGCGGAGCGTGGCGTGGAGGGCATCGAACGCGATGCATCCGCTGCGGGCGCCGAAGCGGTCACGCGTGAACTGCTGGCACTGCCGCAGCCGCCCACCGCCGTGATCTATGACAGTGATGAGCAGACCCTCGCGGGAACAGCGGTGATGCGAGCCGAGGGGGTAGCGATCCCGGAGGACGTCGCCGTGGTGTCCTTTGAAGATTCGCGCCTCATGGAGCTGTATCAGCCGTCGATCACTGCCATTGCGCGCTCTGCGGTGGACTACGGTCGCGCGGCCGGGCATCGGATTTTGCAGATGGTGGGCGCGGCCGAGGAGCTGTCGACCGATGAACGCCGCAGCGGCTCGGAGGCCGAAATACAGGTGCTGGTTCCGAGCCTGACCGTGCGCGCTTCGACGGGCTCGTAGATGTTGGATGCGTCATATCTGCCCCGTCGAGCCCACTTCGATGTGCGCGAAGGGCCTAAGGGCTGCTAATCTTTCTCGAGTCGATCCCGCATAGCTCAATCGGCAGAGCATTCGACTGTTAATCGAACGGTTACTGGTTCAAGTCCAGTTGCGGGAGCCACGAGCAGGCAGCCCCGGAAATCTCCGGGGCTTTCCTGTATCCGCTGCAGCATCGTCGCGCACTCAGCGACCTCACCTGCAGACGTGGCGGTTCACCCCGCCAGCAGTGCATCTGCCATGCATCCGCCCTCGGGCCGCCCCGTGCAGCCCACGCCCCTGAAGGAGCGCCATGTCCGTTCAACCCGACGACACCTTCGACCTTCCGGAGGCATTCGGCCCCGGCAGTGTTTGGGCCGACCGTGTTGGTCACCGATCCCTCATTGGCTGCACCCAAAAGGGCGTGGAAATCCCGATCGGCCACGGGGAAGGCGAGGCATCCCCGGGCGAACTGCTCAAACTCGCCCTCATCGGCTGCGCCGGCATGACCAGCGACCAGGCCCTCTCGCGCCGCCTCGGAGACGACTACAAAGCACGTTTCTGGGCACATGGGCTCTCGGACGCGGAGGACAACCGCTACCACCGCATCGAGCAAGACGTGCAGCTCGAGCTTGACGGTCTCGATGAGAAGGCGCTGCGTACTCTCGCAGCCGTTTTCGCGCGTGCCGTTGCCGCGGGCTGCACCGTGGAGCGCACCGTGGTTCCCGGCGCGGAAGTGGTGCATCGGATCCTCGGGATCGACGACGAGCCGGCCGCCCCGGCACCCGCCGAGAACGCGGGCACCCCGGCACCCGCCGAAAACGCGGGCGCGCAAGACACCGCCGGGGACGCTGCCCCGGGTGAGGAGCCGACGGGGGAGCAGGCATGACCGTCCGCCCCATCCGTATCGTGGGCGATCCCGTCCTGCGCACCGTCTGCGATCCGATCACCGAGATCACCGATGGCGTGCGGCAGCTCGCCCAGGACCTCGAAGACACGACGAATATGGACGGCCGCGCAGGCGTGGCCGCAAACCAGATCGGCGTGACGATGCGTGCTTTCTCCTACAACCTCGAAGACCTCGGCGTCGGGCACATCCTGAACCCCGTGATCGTCGAACTCTCCGAGGACCTACAGGAGGGTGAAGAGGAAGGCTGCCTCTCGGTGCCGGACCTCTGGTTCCCCCGCACCCGCGCCGCCTACGCCCGCTGCGTGGGCATGACCGCCGAGGGCGACGAGATCGAACTGGCCGGTGAAGGCATCACCGCTCGCCTCATCCAGCATGAGGTGGGGCACCTCGATGGGCACCTGTACATCGACGGCCTCGAGCGCTCTGTGCGCAAGCAGGCGTTGCGCCAGATCAGGGAGCGCTTCTAAGCTGGAGCGCACCAACATGGCTAACGGCGCCGCCGCGGGGGAGCATGTGCTTTCGTCGCGACTGGCCCGTCGGCCCCATCACCGGAGCTGATCCGCACGCAACAGATCTGTACAGAACTGATGTGACCCAGGGGAGTCCCTCCCAGCCGCGTTACCGATTCGTGGGGAAGACGTATCGGTCACGAAAGGGACGAGATGACCCAGGGCGTTCTGTATATCCACTCCGCCCCGCGCGCCCTCGCGCCTCATATCGAATGGGCTGCCGGCGGGGTTCTTGGCGTACCTGCACGCATCCGCTGGGAGGAACAACCCGTCGGACGCGGACTCGTGCGCGCCGACATGACCTGGGGCGGCCGGGACGACACCGGCGCCCGCCTCGTCTCCGCCATGCGCGGCATGCACGAGGTGCGTTTTGAAGTCACCCAGGAAGCAACCGCCCATAGCGACGGTGCCCGCTGGTCCTGCACCCCCGAGCTGGGCATTTACCATGCCGCCACCGACCGTGCCGGAAACATTGTGCTCACCGAGGATCACGTGCGCGGCTGCATGGAACGCGCCGGCAATGACCCGCTCGTGCTGCGCCGCGAACTGGATATCGCGCTTGGTGCCCCCTGGGATGAGGAGCTGGAGATTTACCGTCATGCCGGGGAGGGCGTGCCGATGCGCTGGCTGCACCGCGTGAGCTGAGAAGCACCGGGAACGATCAACCGGGAACAACTCACCGGAACGACGGGGCCCGCCTGCTGGAGAAGCAGGCGGGCCCCGTCGTGTGTGCCTCCCGCGGCGCTGAGCCCCGCCGCGCGGCGGGATCAGCGCGGGAGCGCCGGACGAAGATCAGGCGTTGGTGAAGACGAGCGCGACATCGTGCCCGCCGAAACCGAAAGCATTGTTGAGCACGGCGATGTCACCCTCGGGGAGCTGCACCGTCTCATTCGCGGCGATGCGCAGCGGCGCCTCGGGATCGAGGTTCTCAATATTGATCGTGGGCGGCACGATGCGGTGATGCGCGGTGAGCGCTGCGAACACCGACTCAAGGGCGCCGGCGCCACCGAGCAGATGCCCGGTCATCGACTTGGTGGAGGTGACGACGATCTGATCGGTCACCCCGTCGAGCGCCTGCGAGACCGCCTGCAGTTCGGAAATGTCCCCGAGCGGGGTGGAGGTGCCGTGCGCATTGACGTGCACAACATCCTTCGCGGCAACCCCGGCGTCGGTGACAGCCTCACGGATCGCACGGGATTGGCCCTCTGTGGAGGGAGCGGAAATATGGTGCGCATCCGAAGCCATACCGCGGCCGGCCACATGCGCGTACACGCGGGCACCGCGGGCAGCAGCATGCTCCTCGGATTCGAGCACGAGGATGGCGGCGCCCTCGCCAAGCACGAAACCGTCGCGGTCACGGTCGTAGGGGCGCGAGGCATGCTCGGGATCATCCACGCGGGTGGAGAGCGCCCGGATATTGGCGAAACCGGCCAGCGGCAGCGGATGCACGCAGGCTTCGGTGCCGCCCACGACCACCACATCGGCGCGGCCGGAGCGGATCATGTCGAAGCCGACCGCCACGGCCTCGGCGCCGGAGGCGCAGGCTGACACGGGGGTGTGGGCGCCGGCCTTGGCTCCGAGCTCCAGTTCGATATGCGCGCTGGAGGAGTTGGCCATGAGCATCGGCACGGTGAAGGGGTTGACGCGACGCGCACCCTTTTCCCGCACCAGATCCCACTGGTCAAGGATGGTCCACACGCCACCGATACCGGTTCCCACCACAACACCCAGACGGGTCGGGTCGACCTCGGGGGAGCCCGCATCAGCCCAGGCTTCCCGCGCGGCGATCATGGAGTACTGGCCGCAGGGGTCGAGTTTCTTCGCCTCGGGGCGGGCGAGGATCTCGAAGGGATCCACCGGCACCTGGCAGGCGAAGTCCACGCTCAGCCCGTACTGTTCCTTCCAGTCGTTCTCCAGGGTGCGGGCGGTCGACGTTCCAGCCAGGGCGGCTTTCCACGTCGAAGCGACATCGCCTCCGAGGGGATTGACGGTGCCGAGACCGGTGATGGCAACTCGGGTGGGGGTAGCGGACATGCAGGCCTCCGGATCAGGATCGGTCGGTCCGTGTGCCTATCAGGCATTGCGTGCCGATCAGGCGTAGGACGGGCGCGCGTTCACGCGACGCGCAAAGAGGGGGCGCAGGAAAGCGGGCACAGAAACAGGATGCGTTTTTAGGCCCGGTGACGACGACGCCCGGGACACAGTGGTCCCGGGCGCGACGAACGCCTCAGGCCTGGGCGCCGGCGATGTACTTGACGGCGTCGCCCACGGTGGCGAGGTTCTTGATCTCCTCATCGGGGATGCGAACGCCGAACTTCTCCTCCGCGTTGACCACGATGGTCATCATAGAGATGGAGTCGATGTCGAGGTCGTCGGTGAAGGACTTTTCCATCTGGACGTCCTCGGTGGCGACACCGGTCTCCTCGTTGACGATCTCGGCGAGGCCCTCGAGGATCTCGTTCTCGGTGTGTGCCATGAGTTGTCTCCTAAGGTGTGGGGTCACTGGCAGTGGAAAGATTACCCGGTTACGGGCGGGTAATCGGGAAGGCTCCGCGAAGCGTCACACTCCGCGTCTGCCCAGGGCACTCACCGCCGCTGCCCAACCGTCTCGATGGCGGGTCGAGCAGCTGCACGGTGCCGCCCAAAAATCAGGGAAGAACCAGCACCTGCCCGGCATAGACCAGGCCGGCACCGAAACCGAACTGCACCAGAACGTCACCGCTCTTCGCGGCGCCTTCTTCGATCAGACGGTGAGTGGCCAGCGGAATCGAGGCCGCCGAGGTGTTACCGGTCTCGGCGATATCGCGGCCAATGACCACACCCTCCGGCAGTTTCAGCTGCTTGGCCAGCTCGTCGATGATCCGCATATTCGCCTGGTGGGGAACGAACACGTCGATGTCATCGACGGTGAGGCCGCTCTGCTCCAGCATGTCGCGGATCTTCTGGGCGGTGTGCCACACGGCCCAGCGGAACACGGTGCGGCCATCCTGCTCGAGGGTGGGCCATTCGCATTCCCCGTCACGGAACTCGGTCAGCGTGCCGGTCATGCGGATGGTGTTCCAGTGGTCACCGTCGCTGCCCCAGACGGTCGGGCCGATCAGCGGCACATCGCTTGCGCCCACCACGGCGGCACCTGCCCCGTCGCCGAGGAGGAAGGAGATCGAGCGGTCCGTCGGGCTCACAAAGTCGGAGAGCTTCTCGGCACCGATCACGAGCACATTGCGGGCGCTACCGGAGCGGATCAGCGCATCGGCCTGCCCGATGCCGTAGCAGAAACCGGCGCAGGCAGCGGAAATGTCGTAGGCGATCACATCGGGGCGACCGAGCTGCCCGGCCAGCCAGGAGGCGAGCGACGGGGTCGGGTACGGGAAGCTGATGGTGGAGACGATGATCGCGTCGAGGGTCTCCAGCTCAATCCCGGACTTCTCCACCGCTTCGCGGCCCGCGGTCAGCGCGAGGTCCCGCACGCCCAGATCCTTGCTGGCGCGGGTGCGGGTGATGATGCCGGTGCGCTGGCGAATCCACTCATCGGAGGAGTCGATCGGGCCCACCAGATCGTCATTGGGAACATCCACATCGCCCCGGGCAGCGCCGTAGGCCAGGATCTTCGAGCCCGCGACGGGCTGCGGTGCACGCAGGGAGATGGTCATCTCAGGCGTCCTCTCCGAAAGAACGGGTGTGGTGCTCGAGAACGAAAGCGTTGGCGGCTTCCAGGTCCTCGGGAGTGTTCAGGGTCTGCAGGGCGATGCCCTTCAGTTCACGCTTGGCAAGGCCCGTGAGGGTGCCGCCCGGATTGACCTCGAGCATGCCCGTGATCCCCAGGTCCTTCATGGCAGCCATGCAGGCCTCCCAGTTCACGGGGGAGGAGACCTGCGAAACGATCAGATCGAGGAAGCGACGCCCCTCGGTCACGCGCTCACCACCGGCATTGGAGAGCAGCGCAACCTCCTGCATCGGATCCTGCGGGGTGATGGCCGCAGCAGCCGCCCGCAGTTCCTCAATGGCGGAAGCCATGTACGGGGTGTGGAAGGCGCCGGCCACTTCGAGCGGGATCACGCGGGCACGGGCCGGCGCATTCGCGGCAAGCTCAGCGATACCGGGGAGGGCGCCGGCGGCAACCACCTGCGCGGAGGAGTTGATATTCGCGGGGTGCAGGCCATGCTCGGTGATCGCGGCCAGCACCTCCTCGCGCACGCCACCGACCACGGCCGCCATACCGGTCTCTTCCGCAGCGGCAGCGCGAGCCATAGCCTGCGAACGCACCCGCACCAGTTCCATCGCATCCTGCTCGGTGAGCACACCGGCGAGGGCCGCAGCGGTCACTTCACCCACGCTGTGCCCGGCGATGATGTCGGCCTGCGCTCCGGCAGCGAAACCGTCACCGCCAGCCAGACAATTTGCGGCCACGATCCCGGCGGCAACCAGCAGCGGCTGCGCCACCGCGGTATCGCGGATCGTGGCGGCATCCGAGACGGTGCCGTGGGCGATCAGGTCGATCCCCACCGCCTCCGAGAGCTCGGCGAATGAGGATTCCACACCGGGAAGCTCCAGCCAGGGGGAGAGGAAGCCGGGCTTCTGGGCGCCCTGGCCGGGGCAGACGATGGCGAGCACGGGAGTGAACCTCCGGGATCGTGATGCGTTGTGCAGATGAGCGTGCAGTGGACGGGTGGACAGTGGTGACAGCCGGTTCCGTTGGGTTGTGTCGGGGCCGACGGGGCGGGGCGAGGTCAGCGTCGCTGCAGACGATCGGCAAGCGCCGCCGAGACGATGCGCATGGCGCCATCGTGATCCAAACCCAGGTGGGCTGCTTCGTCAGCATAGTCCCGTGCGGCCCGTTCCAGGCGCATCGGCGCAGTGTCCTGCGGGGCGATCACGGTTCCGGCCCGTCCGCGGGTAATGACCAGACCGTCTTTTTCGAGCCGACCGAGGGCCTTGGAGATGGTGCTCATGGCCACCGCGGTTTCTGCGGCCAGTACCCGCACCGTGGGCAGACGGGTGCCGGGGGTGAGGGTGCCGTTGAGCACGGCGCGGGCGATGCACCGCTGGATTTGAACAACCGGGGGCTCCACGTGGGAGCGGTCCACCGTCACGATCCCGTGCAGGATCGTTCCGGTGGACCGCTGAACCGTGGAGTTCTCGCCGGTCAGGACTCCCCTCCGAAGGAGCCCGACTGGCCGGCGTTCACATTGGTGAGGTCGTACTTGTCGATGGCCTCACGGACCTTGGCGCCGTCGATCTTGCCCTCGGCGGCCAGCATCTGCAGTGCCTTGACAGCCATCGAGTGCGCGTCGATCTTCAGGTGGCGACGAGCCGCGGGGCGGGTGTCGGAGAAGCCCCACCCGTCGGCCCCGAGAACGCCGTAGGAGCCGGGCACCCACTGGCGGATCAGGTCGGCAACCAGGAAGTCGAAGTCGCTGGTGGCGATGAAGGGACCCTCCACGCCCTGCAGACGCTCGGTGATCCACGGGGTGCGCTGATCCTCGGGGTTGAGCAGGTTGTGCTTCTCCACCTCGAGGGCTTCCTTGCGCATCTCCGTCCACGAGGTCACGGACCAGACGCTGGCACGCACACCGAAGTCGTTCAGCAGCAGTTCACGGGCGTGGCGTGCCCACGGCACACCCACACCGGAGGCCAGCAGCTGCACCTCGGGGCCCTCGCCCTCGGGGGCGGGCTCGAGCAGGTACATGCCCTTGATGACACCGTCAACGTCCAGGCCCTCCGGCTCGGCCGGCTGCACGATCGGCTCGTTGTACACGGTGATGTAGTAGAAGACTTCCTGCAGGCGGTCGTCCTCGCCGTACATGCGCTTGAGGCCGTCACGGATGATGTGCCCGATCTCGTAGCCGTAGGCCGGGTCGTAGATCACGGTGCCGGGGTTGGTGTAGGCCAGGATCGGGGAGTGCCCGTCCATATGCTGCAGGCCCTCACCGGCCAGGGTGGTCTTACCGGCGGTTGCACCGATCACAAAGCCCTTGGCCATCTGGTCACCAGCGGCCCAGAAGAAGTCGCCGGTGCGCTGGAACCCGAACATCGAGTAGAAGATGTAGAACGGGATCATCGGGTAGTCGTGGGTGGCGTACGAGGTGCCGGCTGCGGTGAAGGCCGCGGTCGAGCTGATCTCGTTGATACCCATGTGCTTGATCTGCCCAGCGGCCGACTCCTTGTAGGCCAGCAGCAGGTCGCGGTCCACGGAGATGTAGTTCTGCCCGTCGGGGTTGTAGATCTTCGCGGTCGGGAACAGGGAGTCCATACCGAAGGTGCGGGCCTCATCGGGGATGATCGGCACCCAGCGCTTCCCGGTTTCCTTATCACGCATGAGGTCCTTGAGCAGACGCACGAGCGCCATGGTGGTGGCGATCTCCTGCTTGCCGGAACCGCGCTTAACCACCTCGAAGGCCTTATCGGCCGGCATCGGGATCGGGTGGTGCTCGGTGGAGCGGGTGGGCACGGGGCCGCCCAGCTCGGCGCGACGCTCACGGAAGTACTTCATGGCCGGCGAGTTCTCGTCGGGCACGTAGTAGGGGGCGTCGTAGACACTGCCGCTTTCGAGCTGCTCATCGGTGATCGGGATGTGCAGGGTGTCGCGCAGGGTCTTGAGGTCATCCAGGGTGAACTTCTTCATCTGGTGGGTCGCGTTGCGGCCCGCGAAGTTCTTACCGAGGCGGTAGCCCTTGATGGTGTGCACGAGAACGACGGTGGGCTGGCCCTTGTGCTCGGTGGCGGCCTTGAAGGCGGCGTAGAGCTTGCGGGTGTCGTGGCCACCGCGGTTCAGCTTCCACCAGATGTCGTCATCGGACATGTTCTCGACCAGCGCCTTGGTGCGCGGGTCGCGGCCGAAGAAGTTGTCGCGGATAAAGCCACCGTTTTCGGCGCGGTAGGTCTGGAAGTCACCGTCGGGGGTGGAGTTCATCAGGTCGATGAGGGCGCCGTCGGTGGAGGCCTCCAGCAGCGGATCCCAGCCGGAGCCCCAGATCACCTTGATGACGTTCCAGCCGGCGCCCCGGAACTGGCTCTCCAGCTCCTGGATGATCTTGCCGTTACCGCGCACGGGGCCGTCCAGGCGCTGCAGGTTGCAGTTGACGACGAAGGTCAGGTTGTCCAGGTGTTCCTTGGCGGCGATGTGCAGCGCGCCGCGGGACTCGACCTCATCCATTTCGCCGTCGCCGAGGAAGGCCCAGGTGTGCTGCTCGCTGGTGTCCTTCAGGCCACGGTTGAGCAGGTACTTGTCGAAGGAGGCCTGCTCGATCGCGGCGACCGGGCCGATACCCATCGACACGGTCGGGAACTCCCAGAAGCTCGGCATCGAGCGGGGATGCGGGTAGGAGGGCATGCCCTTGGGGTTGGAGACCTCCTGACGGAAACCGTCGAGGTCCTCCTGGGAGAGGCGGCCCATGAGGAAGGCGCGGGCGTAGATGCCGGGGGAGGCGTGGCCCTGGAAGAAGACGTGGTCACCGCCACCGGGGTGGTTGCGGCCGCGGAAGAAGTGGTTGAAGCCCACCTCGTACATGTTCGCGATCGAGGCGTAGCTGGAGAGGTGACCGCCAACGCTCACCCCGGGGCGCTGCGCACGGTGCACGACCATGGCGGCGTTCCAGCGCACGGCATTGCGCATTTCCTTCTCGTACTCGACGTTGCCGGGGTATTCGCCCTGCTCTTCGAGGGAAATGGTGTTGATGTAGTCGGTGGTCAGCGACTCCGGCAGCGGCATGCTGCGGTGGCGGGCCTCCTGCAGGATGCCCTGGACGATCTCCGCGGCGCGCTCCTCGCCGCGGTTCTCCACCAGGGCTTCAAAGGAGTCCAACCACTCCCGCGTCTCTTCCGGGTCGGGGTCCGCCGCATGGCTGGGCAGGTTCAGTCCGATGGGGCGCGGGGTTTCGTTCGCGGTCACGCTGTCCTTCTTCCTTCGGGAGCCGATGGAGATGGGGCCGCTTCGGTGCGTCGGCGGGTTTCCCCGCGCGCGACAGCGGCCTCACATTGGCGCCAGCCTACCGCCGTCGGACCCGCTGGGAAGATGGATGAGCGGGACAAACAGACGTGAGAACACGAACACCCAGCAGGGCGTGGGAAGTGTCCGGGATGTCGTTTGCGAGTGTGTGTGGTGCCGGGCGCGACATGCCCGGGGGAGCAGGCAGGCGGGCAGGTGTCATAGACTCAGACGCGCATCGCGCCCTGGACGCCTCGCGCCCATGCCTGCACGATGCCCCTGCGTGCAGTTTCTGCGCCGACCCGTTCTCGATCCTGTAAGGAGTTCTTCCTTTGTCACCCTCGGCCGACGCCCGCCACCACAGCACCCCCAGCGAGGTGCTCGGATTTACTCGCGGGCAGATCGTTCAGGAGCTCGGCTACGACGACGACGTCGATCTCGACCTGCGTGACGCCATGGAGGACATGATCGAGGCGGATCTGGAGGATGAAGACTTCCAGGAGATCGCCGACGCCGTTGTGATCTGGTGGCGTGAAGGCGATGGTGACCTCACCGACGCCCTCGTCGATGCGATTGGCACCCTGGATCCGGGCGGCCCGATCTGGCTGCTCACCCCGAAGCCGGGCCGTGACGGGCATGTGCTCCCCGGCGAGGTGCAGGAAGCGGCGGACACCGCCGGCCTGCGTGTCATGGGCACTCAGAATCTTGCGGCAGACTGGACGGGCACCCGTCTGGCCTCGCGGCAGAACTGAGGCCGGGCAGGCACACTGCTTCCCGCGGGCTGATCAGCCCGCGGCCACGGCGGTCACGGCACCGCCACCCGGGTCGTTAGCTCAGTTGGTCAGAGCGTCTGGTTTACACCCAGAAGGTCGGGGGTTCGAGCCCCTCACGACCCACC
>JAEWEZ010000061.1 GCA_023389045.1 Actinomycetes bacterium | reverse complement strand
CAAAGTGCGGCCCGTCGGGCGGATCAACGATACCGCCCCCAGCCCCGTCTGATGCACCACCACGGCACACGTGTGCCCTACGTCCCGCCGTCTGCCCCACACACCGACCCACCCCATCACTTCCCCGAGTCCAGACCCACTCATCCCGCCTCCTCCCAGACATCCCTCACTAGGCTGAGATGCGCACCGCGGCCACCGTCGGCCGCCCCTGATCCCAGGAAGGATGCCCACTCCATGCGCGCCGTGATCATCGAGGCCAAGGGCGAAGCACCGCATCTGGTGGAGGATGCCGAGGAGTCGATGCTGGAACGCACCGGCGCCACCGTCGAGATTGACGTGATGTTCTCCGGCCTGAACTACAAGGACGGCATGGCGCTCGCGGGGCGCGGCATCGCCCGCACCTATCCGCTGATCCCGGGGATTGACCTGGTGGGGCGGGTTACCGACTCCGCGGACCCGTATGTGTCCGCCGGTGATCTCGTTGTTTTGAACGGCGACGGGATCGGGGAAAGTGCCCACGGCGGCTATGCCGACAGGGCGCATGTACGACCCGAGGCGCTGATCCGTCTGCCCGAGCAGATCAGTCCGGAGCGGGCTGCCGCGATCGGCACCGCCGGTTTCACCGCCATGCTCGCCGTGCTCCGTCTGGAAGATGCTGGCCTCACCCCCGGCGAGGGGGATGTGCTGGTCACGGGTGCAACCGGGGGTGTTGGGGCGATTGCCACGATGCTCCTGGCGGGCCGTGGGCATCGCGTGGTCGCCGCCACCGGCCGCGCCGAGGAGCATGGCGCGTGGCTGCAGTCGCTGGGCGCCGCCGAACTGCTGGACCGTGAGGAACTGTGCGGCGAGCCCGGCAGGCCGCTGCAGTCGCAGCGGTGGGCAGGCGCGGTCGATACCCTCGGCTCCACTGCTCTCGCCAACACTCTCGCAAGCACCTGCTACGGCGGCACGGTGGCGGCCTGCGGTCTCGCCCAGGGCGCGGACCTTCCCACCACGGTGATGCCGTTCATCCTGCGCGGGGTGACTCTGGCCGGTATCAACTCGGTGGAGGCGCCGGCAGCTCTGCGCCGCCGCGCCTGGGATGCTCTCGCCGTGGAACTGGACCTCGACGCCCTGGATGCCATGACCCGCACCATTCCCCTGGAGGGTGTGTTCGACGCGGCCGAGGAGATCCTCGCTGGTCGTCTGCATGGCCGCACCGTGGTCGCGGTGGCACCCTGATGCGTGCGGTCGCGATTCAGGACGGGCGCCTCACCCCGGTTGAGGTGCCTGAGCCTCAGCCAGCCCCCGGTGAGGTTCTGGTGGATGTGGTCGCGGCCGGGGTGAATCGGGCGGATCTTGCGCAGGTGGCCGGCACCTATCCCCCGCCGCCGGGCGCCTCGGAACTGCCGGGCCTGGAAGTGAGTGGGTATCGACGCGATACCGGGGAGCCGGTGGTCGCGCTGCTCGCCGGCGGTGGGTATGCGCAGACGGTTGCGGTGGCCCCGGAGCTGCTGCTTCCCGTTCCTGAGGGCCTGGGCATGGTGGAGGCCGCGGGTGTGGTGGAGGTGTGCGCGACCGTCGTCTCCAACCTGGTCCTGGAGGCGCAGCTGCGCGCCGGGGAGACGGTGCTGGTGCACGGGGCAAGCGGCGGGGTGGGAACCGCGGCCGTGCAGATCGCTCACCACCTCGGCGCGCGGGTTCTCGCCGTGGTTGGCTCGGCTGAGGCGGCGCGGGCGGTGACAGCCCTCGGGGCCGACGCGACGATCGACCGCCACGAGGGGCCTGAGGGGATCCTCGCGGCGGCACGGGAGCACGGCGGTGTTGATGTGGTGCTGGATGTGGTGGGCGGCTCGATGCTCACCACGAATGTGAAGGCGCTGCGCACCGGTGGCCGGGTCGTGGTGATCGGTGTGCTTGGCGGAACCCGCGGCGAACTGCCCGTCGGCCTGCTGATGACGAAACGCGCGCGGGTGATCGGAACGACCCTGCGTTCACGCCCAAGGGATGACAAGCATGCGATCCTGATCCGTACCCGGGAGCTGGTGTGGCCGCTGGTGAGCAGTGGCGCCGTCACCATTCCGGTCCAGGCCAGATTCCCCTTGGAGGATGCGGCGGCCGCGCATCAGGTGCTGCGTGCCGGCGGGCATCTCGGCAAGGTCATTCTCACCATCGACTGAAAGCCCTATGAACGATCAGATGACAGTCCTCGGCGCACCAATGATTGGCATCATCTGTCTCTGCGTCGCGGTCAGCGTCCTCCCGGTGGTGGGCTTTTACCTGGCATTGATCGCCGTGCCCATCGCCGTGCTGTGTTTCGTTCCGTTTTTCTGGGTTGTGTTGCGCTTCCCCCGCTGCCCGACGTGATTTTTCCGCAGTGGGCACGCGTCATCCGCCAGCAACGGCGCCATCGTCGGTAGAGGCCCAAAGAGACTGCGCACGTCGCACCTGCAGGCCTGAGCTACCGGCCTGAGCTGCAAGTCTGAGCTACCGGTCTTAGCTGCCGTCTAGCGACCGCAGCACCATCGCGGTGCCGTCATCCCAGACGGTCGCGGTGGTTACGTCGGCAACGTCCTTCACGCCCTGCGGGGCCTGGCCCATGGCCACGCCCACCTGCGCCCAGCGCAGCATTTCGGTGTCGTTGAAACCATCGCCCACGGCGAGCGTATGGCGTTCATCGATGCTGAGCCGTTTGCGGATCTCCTCCAGGGCACTGGCCTTGGACACCCCGGGGGCAGCCATGTCGAGCCAGGCCGTCCAGCCGATCGCGTATTCCACGCCGTGCACCCCGGATTTCGCGACGATCTTGGAGAACTCCTGCGGGGTCAGGTCAGGCACATGCACAACCACGCGCACGGCTTCCAGCTCGAGCAGTTCGTCGATCGGGCTTTCCTGCGCCTGCACTCCGAAGCTCGCATCCTGGAAGCCGGGGGTGGCACGGAAGGACCCGTCCACCAGTTCCACGGCATAGTGCGCCTGCGGTGCCACATCGCGCAGGCTCGCAAGGGCCTGACCGGGGCGGAAGGCACGCGTGTCGATCACCTCGTAGTCCCCATCGCGGACTTCGAGGGTCACCGCACCGTTGGAGCACACCGCGAAGCCGTGTTCGATGCCCGCGGCCTGCACGATCGGCAGGGTGGCGTGCACGGAGCGGCCAGTGGCGATAACCACCTCGTGGTCGCGGGCACTGCACTGCAGCTGCTCGTGGAGCACGGGGGTCATATTTCCGTCGTGGTCCACGAGGGTGCCGTCCACGTCGAGCCCGATCAGCAGGTGCTTGCCAATGAGGGCCTCGACCGCGTCGCGCACCTCATCCCGGGTCGCGGCAAGGTTCCGCGGCTGGGCCGCATCCACGGTCGTCGCGTCAGCGCTGCCCTTCCCGTCGGACCCCTTGGAAAGGCGCCGACGCAGGCTGGAGACGACACCGCCCAGGCGCGCTAGCGCCCCGCGCCGCGCGCCCGAGCCGGCCTCGTCGGATCCCGTCGTGTTGCGCTCAGCCGCCACTCAGGCCACAACCTCGAAGACCTCGCGGCCGCCGAGGTACTTGCGCAGCCCCTCGGGAACGACGACGGAACCGTCGGCCTGCTGGTGGTTTTCGAGGATCGCCGCGATCCAGCGGGTGGTCGCGAGAGTGCCGTTCAGGGTGGCGACGGGACGCAGACCATCCTCGGTGCGCTCCCGAATGTTCAGGCGACGGGCCTGGAACTGGGTGCAGTTCGAGGTGGAGGTCAGCTCACGGTAGGTGTTCTGGGTGGGCATCCACGCCTCGCAGTCGAACTTGCGGGCGGCGGAGGTGCCGAGGTCGCCGGCGGCGGTGTCGATGATCCGGTAGGGAACGTCGATCCGGGCGAGCATCTCGCGCTCCCAGGCGAGCAGACGCTCGTGCTCCTCATAGGACTCTTCCACCGTGCAGTAGGAGAACATCTCCACTTTGTGGAACTGGTGCACGCGGATGATGCCGCGGGTGTCCTTGCCGTAGCTGCCGGCCTCGCGGCGGTAACAGGCGGACCAGCCGGCGTAGCGCAGCGGCCCGGCGGAGAGGTCGAGCACTTCACCGGCGTGGAAACCGGCCAGCGCCACCTCGCTCGTGCCCACGAGGTACAGGTCATCGCCCTTATCCAGGTGGTACACCTCATCGGCGTGCTCACCGAGGAAGCCGGTGCCGTCCATCGTTTCGGGCAGCACCAGGGTGGGGGTGATCATCGGAGTGAAGCCGGCGGCGGTGGCCTGCTCCATGGCGGCGTTGAGGATGGCCAGTTCGAGCTGGGCACCCACACCGGTCAGGAAGTAGAAGCGAGCGCCGGAGACCTTCGCGCCGCGCTGCATGTCGATGGCGCGCAGGCCCTCGGCAAGTTCCAGGTGGTCTTTCGGCTCGAAGCCGAGGTCGCGCACCTCACCGACGAGTTCGCGCACGGTGAAGTCCTCTTCGAGGCCTTCCGGGGCGCCCTCGGCAATGTTCGGAATGGATCGCAGCAGACGGTCGCGTTCGGCGAGCGCTTCATCCGAGACGGCTTCGGCCTGCTTCACCTCGGCGGCAAGGGTCTTCACCTCGGCCAGCAGGGCCTGCTTCTCCTCACCGGTGGCTTTGGCGACGTCCTTACCGCGTGATTTCTGCTCGGCACGCTTGGACTCGAAGGATGCGGTGGCTTCACGCCAGCGGGCATCGGCCGCCAGCACAGCATCGACCACCTCGGGGTCGCGTCGGCGGGCGCGCTGGGCCTCGCGCACCAGGTCAGGGTTCTCTCGCAGCTGCCGCAGATCGATCATGCTCCCAGGGTACTCGCAGGGGCGGGGGATCTTCACCGCCCTTGGGCCGACGACGGGTGGGTGCCGAGCTACGCAGTCGGTTTTGGTAGACGGTTGTGGTAGTCGGTTTTGTCAGTCGGTGCGCATATTCTGTGCGCCGTGGATCAGACC
>JAEWEZ010000051.1 GCA_023389045.1 Actinomycetes bacterium | reverse complement strand
AGGATGGATGGCTTGGTAGTGGTGCGGGGCTTTGAGGCAAGGAAGATTTGGAAAGGACAGGGGCTCGGTGGGGAGGAAGGAGTCCGAGGGGAGGCGTGGTTAGGTCGGGCTGGCGGCTGGTTACCCGCGCGTAGTGGAGCGTAGTTCGGGGGTTCCGGCGCCTAACCCCCGCGCTTTGCTCCATTTCGGGGATGGATGGCTTGGTAGAGGTGTGTGGCTTGGTTCAGAGGGGCGGCTCGGGGTGAAGGCCTCGCTCGGAGACCCGAACGGGCCGGCGTACCTGGGTGTATTGCTGGCCGTGTAAAGGCCTCGCTCGGAGATCCCACCGGGCCGGCGCATCCGGGCGTATCGCCGACTAGCCAATAGCCCCCCAATCCCGGGCTGCGGACTGTTTGGCCAGCGCTGGCGGGGTCTGTGAGAATCGGGCACATGCTTCGTTGGCTTACCGCCGGGGAATCCCACGGCTGCTCTCTGATCACCGTCCTGGATGGCGTGCCCGCCGGCCTGGACCTGACCACCGCCGACTTCCGCGATGCCCTCGCGCGGCGCCGCCTCGGCTACGGCCGCGGCGCCCGCCAAAAGTTTGAGCAGGACGCGCTGCGGGTGATCTCGGGCCTGCGCCACGGTCGCACGCTCGGCTCGCCGATCGCCGTGGAGATCGGCAACTCGGAGTGGCCCAAATGGGAGAAGGTGATGAGCGCCGACCCGGTCGCGGCCGAAGATTTGCTGATCGACGCCGGCACCGGCGACGAGCGAGAGATCGCACGTAATCGACCGCTCACCCGCCCGAGGCCCGGCCATGCCGACCTCGCCGGGATGCTCAAATACGGGCATCAGGAGGCCCGCCCCGTTTTGGAGCGTGCTTCGGCACGGGAAACCGCCGCGCGGGTGGTCGCCGGACAGGTGGCGCAGGCGCTGCTGGAGCAGGCCGCCGGGATCCGTCTGGTCTCGCACACTCTCGCGGTCGGCGAGGTGCGGGTGCCTGAGGGCGCGGCCCTGCCCACCCCCGACGACCTCGATGCCCTCGACGAGGACCCGCTGCGCTGCTTCGATGCGGACACCTCGGCCCGGATGGTGCAGGAGGTCGATGCCGCGAAGAAGGACGGCGACACGCTCGGTGGCGTGGTCGAGGTGCTCGCCTACGGCGTGCCGGTGGGCCTCGGCTCGCATACGCAGTGGGATCGCCGCCTCGACGGCCGCCTCGCGCAGGCCATCATGTCGATCCAGGCCATGAAGGGCGTGGAGATTGGCGACGGTTTCGCCACGGCCGCCCGTCGCGGCTCGCAGGCCCAGGACGAGATCGTCCCCGGCGACGGCCCGGCCGGAACCGCCCGAGTCGCCAACCGCGCTGGCGGGATCGAGGGCGGCATCAGCAATGGCGAGGTGCTTCGCGTGCGCGGCGCGCTGAAGCCGATCTCCACGGTGCCGCGGGCGCTGCGCACGGTCGATACCGCCACGGGTGAGGCCGCGACGGCCAATCACCAGCGTTCGGATGTGTGCGCGGTGGCGCCCGCTGCGGTGATCGCGCAGGCTGTGGTCGCTTTGACACTCGCGGATGCGCTCCTGGAAAAGACCGGCGGGGACAGCGTGCCCGAGATCCGCGCGCACCTGGAGGCCACGCTCGGCCTCCAGTCGGAGCAGCGCCCGTGAGTATGTCGGGCACGGAATCCTCCGTGGGGCCGACGGGTCTGCGGTGTGGGAGCGTTGGGTCCGACGGGGCCAGCGCGTCACCAGCCACTCCCACCCCCGGCCCGATTGCCGTGCTCATCGGCATGATGGCTGCCGGGAAAACGAAGGTCGGCCGGGAGCTGGCCTCGCGCCGCGGCCTTCCCTTTCACGACCTCGACCATCTGATCGCCGAGGCCGACGGCCGCGACATCCCCACGATTTTCGCGCAGGACGGCGAGCCGGCCTTCCGCGCACTCGAAGCGCAGGTGCTCGCCCGCGCCCTGCAGGAGTGCACAGGTGTGCTCTCCCTGGGCGGCGGCGCGCCGATGACGCCCTCCAGCCGCGCCCTGCTGGCCACGGCCCCCGTCGTGCTCATTGAACTGGCTGAGGAGCTGGCGGCGGAGCGTCTGCATCGCGGGAAGGGCCGCCCGATGCTCGCGGGGGAGGACCCGGTGGCGCGGTGGCAGGAACTCGCGGCCGTGCGTCTGCCGGTGTATCGCGAGATCGCGCGGGTGGTCGTGCACTCCTCGCGCGCCCCGGCGAGCGCCGTCGCCCGGGAGATCGACCACGCCCTGCATGCCACCGACCTGCGCACCACCGCCCTGCACACCACCGCCCAGCGCGCCCCGCAGACGCCGCCACCTCCCGTCTCGTCCACCCCAGAGCCGACGGGCCCCACCGCCACGCCCGATCCATCGGCCCCTTCCGCCCCAGCGCCACCAGCCCCCGAGGAGACCCCATGACCACCGAGCCCACCACCCCGGCGCCCACCCCCACTCGCATCCCCGTCGCCACCCCCGAGGGCGGCTACGAGGTGCTGATCGGCCGAGGCGTCCTCGCCGAGGTGCCGCAGCTGGTGCCGGAGCGCGCCCGCCGCGTGGTCATCGTCCATCAGCCCACCCTGCGCAGCATCGCCGGTGACCTGCGTGAAGCGATCGCCGCCACCGGCCGGGAGGCCTTCCTCGCGGAGGTGCCCGATGCGGAGGAAGCCAAAACCGCGCAGGTCGCCGGGTTCCTGTGGACGGTGTGCGGCCAGGCGGGCCTGTCGCGGCAGGACCTCGTGGTCGGCCTCGGCGGCGGCGCCGCTACGGACCTGGCCGGTTTCGTGGCCGCCACCTGGCTGCGCGGCATCGACGTGCTGCAGGTTCCCACCACGGTGGCGGCGATGGTCGATGCGGCCGTGGGCGGGAAGACGGGGATCAACACCTCGGAGGGCAAGAACCTGGTGGGCGCCTTCCACCCGCCGATCGCGGTGCTCTCCGACCTGGACGTGCTGATGAATCTGCCGCCGAATGATGTGGCCGCGGGTCTTGCCGAGGTGGTCAAGTGCGGTTTCATCGAGGATGAACGCATCCTGGAGATCGTCGAAGATAACCCCGCCGCCTGCTTGGATACCTCCACGCCTCAGTTCGCGGAACTGGTGGAGCGTGCCGTGCGCGTGAAGGCCCGCGTGGTGAGCGCCGACCTCAAGGAAAGCGGAGAGCGCGAAATCCTGAACTACGGGCACACCCTCGCCCACGCGATTGAACGCAATGAGCGGTATCAGTGGCGCCACGGGGCTGCGGTTGCGGTGGGCATGATGTTTGTGGCCGAGCTTGCGCACCTGGCTGGGAAACTCTCGGAGCAGGATGTTGATCGACACCGCGCGGTGCTCACCTCTTTGGGCTTGCCGACCACGTACCGTGGCAGGCAGTGGCCGAAGCTTGAGGATGCGATGAAGCGGGATAAGAAGTCTCGCGCGGGTCTGCTGCGGTTTGTTGTCTTGGATCGGATCGGGGCGCCCACGCGTCTGGAGGGTCCGGATCCGGCGCTGCTGCTCGCGGCGTATGCGGCGGTCACGGCGGAAGAGGAGTGATCTGATGAGCCCCCATGCCTATGGCCGCGACCCGCATGATCCACGGATTGGTGGCGGCCCGGAGTCGCCGTCCCTGCAGGTGGGCAAGTGCCGCCTGGGTGCTGGCCGCACCGCGATTATTGTGCCGCTGACGGGCGCGGATACAAATGCGCTGAGCCGCCAGGCGGTGGCTGCCCGCCGTGAGACGGCCACGGACATTCTGGAGTGGCGCGTGGATGCGCTGCTCGCGGCCGGTGGTGATTTTGAGGCGGCCGCCGAGGTGGTGCATGACGCGATCGACGGGCTGCCGCTGCTGGTCACGGTGCGCACGACCGCGGAGGGTGGCGCCGTGGATCTGCGCGGGGATGACCTGCTGGCGATGTATGACCGGGTGCTGGCCGCGCAGATCGCGGACCTGCTGGATGTGCAGATGCTGGGGGAGCCGCAGGTGGCGGCTGCCGCGGTGGAGCGGGCGCGGGCCGCGAAGGTTCCGGTGCTCGGCTCGCATCACCGGATGGAGGAGACCCCGAGCCCGCTGGACATGCTCGACGCCCTCGTGCGTATCGAGGAAGGTGGCGCTGACCTTGCGAAACTCTCGGTAATGCCCTCGCGTCGCCTGGATGTGCTGGCGCTGATGGAGGCGAGTATCGCGGCCACGGAGCGTCTGCGCATCCCGATGATGACGATGAGCATGGGGGAGCTGGGTTCGCTGACGCGCCTTGCGGGCGGTCTGCTCGGGCAGGCGGCCACCTTCGCGGCGGTCGAGGAGATCTCGGCCCCGGGTCAGCTTCCGGTGCATGTGGTGGATGCGGCGCTGGAGGCGCTCGGCGCGCGGGATTGAGGCCGACGGGCCCGTGGGCTGGGCGCGTGGGCGCCCCGGCGCACAGGTTTCAGGACCGACGGGCCCCGTCGCCGTCGACGCCTGCCCCGCTACCACACCCAGAAATCGCCCTGACCTGCACAGTCTCTGCGCCCGCCGTGTAGTCCCGTCAACTCTTCGCTGGTAGATAGCGCTGTCGATCACCCCAGGAGGCCCCGTGACCACGACTGAGGATGCACGGGAGCCTGACCTCACCGCCGATCCGGCCGGTCCGTCGGACCCCACGGCTCTGGACCCCACGGCCCAGCACCCCAGCGCCTCCGCCTCTCACGACCCCACCCCAACCCCCACCACCTCCGGCCCGATCGCCCCGGGGTCCCTGGTGCGGGTGCGCGATGAAACCTGGCTGGTCACCTCGATTGAGGACACCGCCGATGGCCCGCTGTACACGGTGCGCGGCGTGAGCGCGCTGGTGCGTGACACCACCGCCACCTTCTACTCCTCCCTGGATCAGATCGCGGTGATCGCCCCGGAGGATACGCGCGTGGTGGCAGACCCCTCGCCGGGTTCGCGCCGCACGCGGCTGTGGCTGGAGGCCACACTGCGTAAAACCCCGCTGCCGATGGACCACGCGGGCCTCACGGTCTCCACGCGCATGCTCGCGGATGATGTGGCGTATTAGCGTTCGGCGGTCGCGAAGGCTCTGGAGCCGGGGCGTCTGCGGCCGCGTCTGTTGATCGCGGATGCGGTGGGTCTGGGTAAGACCCTGGAGATCGGCATGATCCTGGCGGAGTTGATCCGCCGGGGGGTCTGCTGCAGTGATAGGTGGCAACTGGTGTGGCTAGTATGTGAGGTGCTGGCCGGGAGAGGAGTTGTTATGCCGAAGCGGTATCGATGAGAGTTTCGTCAGGATGTGGTTCGGGTGGCTTTGGCTCGTGGGGAGGGCGTGTCTTTGGTCCAGGTTGCCCAGGCTTTCGGGATTCATGTGGGGACGCTGGATAAGTGGTTGCGTCAGGAACGGATCGAGTCTGGCCTGCAGGAGGGTGTGAGTCGGCACGAGTCACAGGAGTTGTGTGAACTGCGCAGACGTAACCGGCTGCTTGAGCAGGACAACAAGGTGTTACGGCGGGCGGCGGAGTATTTGTCGCAGGTGAATCTGCCGGGAAAAGAGTTTTCCCGCTCGTTAAACAGCTAGCGTCAGAAGGAATTCCTGTGACGTTGACGTGTCGGGTCTTGAAGCTGTGTCGCTCCCAGTACTACCGGTGGCTTGTTCAACCGGTCACGACTCAGGAAGCAGAACGTGATCGGCCGGTAGCAGCCTGACAGGCAGCCCACGACGATGACCCGCAGGCAGGCTACCGGTATGTGCGTGACGAGGCTGAGGCCGCGGGCGTCATCATGTGTGAACGAACCGCCTGGACGTTGTGTTCCCAGCACGGGTTGTGGTCGTCCTAGGGGAAGAAACACGGCACGAAAAACTCACCGAGCTGCCCGCCGTGATCCACGACTCACCGCTGATCAAGAACATCGCAGACGAAACCGTGGAGAAGATCCTCGACGTGTACCAACAGTTCACTAAGAAGTAGGTGTTCATCGCATTCGACAAGAAGCAGGCCTACACGCCCCGCACTCAGACTCATGTTGAACAAACCACGGTTATTCAGCTGGGTGAAGACAAGCATGCTCTCTACGGGTTCGCCTGGAACTACGAGAACGCGAAAACCCCAGAAGAACAACGCCAAGATGAAGAAGACCTCCAAGACATTGCTGACACGCTAAGGGCAGACCAGTGGCCACTTTAGATACCTTCGACCTCCAGGTGTTGCTGAGCTACGACAAGCTGTGGCGACTCCTCAAAGAACGCGGCATGCGAAAACAAGATCTCCAGGCCGCAGCAGACATCAGTTCCGGATCAATGGCCAAACTCTCCAAGGGCGCCAACATCCAAACCAACACCCTGCTACGCGTCTGCCAAGTACTCAAATGCGACATCGCTGACATCTGCGAGGTCGTCCCCACCGAGATGAAGGGAGAGACCAACTAGATGACTAATCAGCGTCTCCAACTCACCTGGTACAACAAAGACAAAGCTCTAATCCCGACCGAGACCGGCAAGTACGGCTACACGTGGGTTGACCCCTCTGATCCGCGCTATTGCGAAACCCACACCCTAGTGCTGGACGACTACGTGCACGGCAGCCAAACGCCGAAGTCGGACGAGTTCACCTACTCCGAACGGGCAGACCTAGAGCCACAGGATGACAACCTGCTGATCCTCGGCGAATCAGGGGATGTGCTGGAAGCCCTCACCCGGGTGCCGGAGCTTGCCGAGAAGTACGTCGGCAAGGTGAAACTGATCTACATCGATCCGCCCTTCAACACGGCACAAACATTCGCCAGCTACGAGGACAACCTGGAGCACTCCATCTGGCTCACCATGATGCGCGACCGGCTCATACACATGAAAAAGCTGCTCAGCGACGACGGGTCCATCTGGGTGCATCTCGACGACGTTGAAAATCATCGCATGCGCTTATTGCTTGACGAAGTGTTCGGGGCTAGGTGTTTCCTTGCAGAGATTGCTTGGGAAAAAACTTTTAAGCCAAGAAATGACGCTGCTTTCGTGTCGAGCCGGCACGACGTAATTTTAGTCTACCGCCGCGCGGAAGGCACTGTTTTCAACAAGTTAGCGCGAACTACTGAAATGAATTCCTCTTACTCAAATCCTGACGATGATTTAAATGGCTCATGGACGAGCGCACCCGCGACTGCGCCCGGAGCGAAGACACATCAAGGAATGGTGTTTGGAGTTCAGCACCCAATGACGGGGAATCTCGTCTACCCGCCGACAGGGCAATGCTGGCGGTTTGGGCAAGATCGTTTCTTAGAAATTATGCGTGGCTGGAACAGTCAGTATATTCTTCGGGAAATTGATGACTCCGCCATGCGGGCTGAAATTTGCGACGTGGCTGAATCTGAAATCAGATCCCGTGTTCCCGCGCTGGTTATCGAAGAATTCGATTCGCAAGTAGCAATGCGGGCGTATAAAAAAGGGAACTGGCCCCTTGTGTATGTCACCAACGGCGGAAAAGGAGGATTCCGCCGAAAGGCCTATCTTACAGATATGGGACAACGAGCAGTCGAAGACTTGTGGTTTTACAAAGAAGTAGGGTCGAATGACGAAGCAAAGAATGAAATTAAGAACTTGTTCACTGATGCCTCACCATTCTCCACTCCTAAGCCCGAGCGTCTGTTGGAGCGGATTATTCATGTTGGCTCCAATCCTGGCGACATTGTGTTGGATGTGTTTGCTGGGTCGGGGACGACGGCTGCGGTGGCGCAGAAGATGGGGCGGCGTTGGGTGACGTGTGAGTTGTTGGAGTCGACGTTCACGACGTTCACGCGCCCTCGCCTGGAGAAGGTGCTCAACGATCAAGACCCGGGCGGCATCACGCGCACGAAGGGCGAACGAGTCGACGCTACGGAGGACGGGCTGCCTGATGGTGTCTCGCCGGAGGACGCCGCGAAATTCACGAGTGTGCTCAACAAGCTGATCGCCAACGATCCAGAGGCGAAGAAAGACCCCCGCGTAAAGGCACTGAAGGCTGCCTCGAAGACCAGACGCACGAAGGAAGTGCTGAACTGGCGTGGTGGCGGCGGCTTCCAGGTCGCCCATCTGTCGCCTGCGTGTTTCGACTATGACCCTGAACTAGATCGGGTGATGTTGACAGCGGCTGCGACCGGCGAGACTTTGATCGAGTCGGTGGCTGCGAATCTCGGGTTCACGCTGCTGCACCCGGATGATGACTATATTTTTGATGCCCGCCGAGGCAACGCCCTCCTCAAGGTGGTGGAGGGTGTCGCCACGATCGAGATCGTTGACTGGCTTGCTTCCCAAATCCAGCCCGGCGAGACAATCGTGCTGGCCGCCACCACAGTGATGGACGGCGTGCGCCAGCATCTGCGCAAACTGGTGAAGGGGTCGCGGGTGGTCGCATTGCCCGATGATGTGTTTCGGTACAGCGAAGGTGGTGACCAGTGATGGCGAACAGGCTCAACATCAGTTTTGATTCGGACATGCTGGAGTCGATCAGTGCCGAGTTCGACCTGCGTGCTCCGAACAAGGAAGCACTGCGCCAGCTGGTCTTCACTCTCGACGGTGACTATGACCCGACCGTGATGCAGGTGCTCAACCTCGCTACGGGCGTGGGCAAGACCTACTTGATGGCAGCGTTTGTGGAGTACCTGCGCCGCCAAGAGGTCGGCAACGTCGTCATCGTCACCCCAGGCAAGACGGTGCAGGCAAAGACGGTGCAGAACTTCACGCCCGGCACGCCCCGCTACATCACCGGCGCGGCGGTGCCGCCCGAGGTGGTGACCCCACAGGACTACTCGGCGTGGATCGCTCGGCAGAACGACCCGGCTCGGCTCGCGTTCGGCGGTGAAGTGCCAATGCTGGCGTTTATCTTCAACATTCAGCAGCTCATTGCGCCGAAGGACGCTGAGGGCGACACGCACGGGGCCACGCAGGATGCGATGCGTCGTAAGCCGCGCCGGTTTGATGAGAACGCTGGTGTGCTCTTCGACTACCTGAAGAACCTCGACGATTTGGTGGTGATCGCCGACGAGTCCCACCTGTACGGGTCGAGCGCGGTCGCGTTCAACGCGGCGCTGAAGGAGCTCGACCCAGCGGCGGCGATTGGTTTGACGGCGTCGGTGGACAAGGCCACCGATCACGTCATCTACGAGTACCCGCTCTACCGAGCCATCCAGGACAAGTATGTGAAGGCCCCAGTGTTGGCGTTCCGCAAGAACGGATATGGCACCGATGAGGCCTCTGAGGAGCAGCAGTTGCGCGACGCGCTGCAGCTGCGTGCGCTCAAGCAGGCCTACTACGACTCGTATGCGGCCTCCGAGAATCGCTCCCATGTGAACGCGGTCGCATTCGTCGTCTGCTCCGATGTCGAGCATGCCACCCAGGTCGCCGAGCTGCTGCGCACCCCGGAGTACCTCGGCCGAGATGAGGCTGTGCTGCAGGTGGACTCCAAGCATGAGGATGAGTTGACCCAGCGTCGCCTCGACGAACTGGATCGGCCCGAATCGCCGGTGCTGGCAGTGGTGAGCGTGAACAAGCTCAAGGAAGGCTGGGACGTCAAGAACATCGCCGTCGTGGTCACGCTGCGGGCGATGGCGTCTGAGGTGCTCACTCAGCAGACGATGGGGCGCGGGCTGCGGCTGCCGTTCGGCCGGTATACGGGTGTGTGGCAGATTGACCAGCTCGACATCATCGCCCACCAATCCTTCACCGAATTGTTGAACGCTGAGAACGTGCTGCAGCAGTTCGGATTGGACGAAGCCGTCCCCGAACCCGACAAGGCCAAGGTTGAGGAGGCTATCCGCAAAGCCGCCGAACAACCCAACTCGGATACAGGCACAGACTCGACCGGCGGTCAAGCATCGACTCGGACTACTCCGTGGCCTGGTGCTGGTACCAGTGGTGAGGGTACCGGTGGCGTAGTACCGCAGCCGGGCACCGTTCCCGTCAACGGTGGTGACGAAGGTCTGGGTTTGCCCGGTGTCGGGGTTCGCGCCATCACCGAGCAGGAGGATCAGCCCACCTGTGAGTTGGTTTCGATCGGACGGAACCCCAACTTCGCCGATGTGGCCTACCAGTTCCCAGTAACTACGATGACTGTGCAGCAGCCACCCATTGACCTGTCCGAAATCAGTGACACCGAGATTGAGCAAGCGGCCCGCCGGGTCACCTCTGCCGGGGACGTGCTGCTGCGCAAAGAGATCATCGCCGCCCTAGGCAAGAAACTCCGGGCAGAGGATCGAGAAAGCGCCGAAGTCGACTCCGTCCACGTCGACGACGCCGACGCTGAGGAGGCGCTGGTCAAACTAGTGATCAACATGTCGCTGGTGCCCAAAACCGAACAGACCGCCCGCTACGTCGCCACGTTCCTGGTGCCGAAGTTCTTGCGCGCCGTGACGTTCACCGGCTGGAGCGTCAAAGCCCTCGACTCCGCCCGCGCCGAACTCCTAGCGCTGATCAAAAACTACACAACCGAGACACTGCGAGCCACCCGCGAGGTGCCGACCATTCACCCCAAGTCGATGCCAGGCACCGGCTACACGCTCCCGTTGGGCGAGAAGGTGCATGACCAGATTGAGAGCCGCCAGGAGTTCGTGCGTGGCCGGGTCTACGGTGGTTGGTTCAAGTCCCTGTTCGCCGAGGAGTCATTCGACTCCTTCACTGGCGAATACCAGCTCGCCCGCCTGCTCAACACATCACCAGGGATCGTGTGGTGGCATCGCCTGCATCCGCAAGACCAGGCGTTCGTGTACTACAACGCCAAGGATCGTTACTTCCCAGACTTCGTGGCTCTGGACACGAACGGCGTGCATTGGATCATCGAGGGCAAGGACGAGCGCGGCCGCGATGACGCCAGGGTGCAAGCCAAGCGCCAGGCCGCCGAGGCGTTAGTGCGCCGGCTGGTCGCCGAGGACGCCTACGCCGGTCAGCACTGGGGCTATCTGATCGCCTACGAGCAAGACACCGCCCGCGCGGACTCCTGGGAAGACCTCAAAGCGTTCGCCCAGCCAGTGAGCAACGCCCTATAGTCCGATATGGAGCTAAATCGTGGCTGCTACAGCCTCGTCGAGTACTTCATCTTGACGTAGTCGGTGCCTGCGATGGTCTGCGTCCCGCGGGTCGCCTCCTGCTTCATCCCGCAGCGCTTGTAGAACGCCCGCGCGCTCGCATTGTCCTTCAGCACCCACAGGATCATGCGCTTGCAGCCCATCTGTTTGGCGGCCTCCTTCGCCTTGGCCAGCAGCGCGCGGCCGGCGCCGGCCCGCAGGTGCAGCGGGTGGACGTAGAGCGCCGCGAGCTCCGAGTCGTCCGTCGAGGAATCCTCATCGCGGCATGGCCCGACGGCCGCAAACCCAATGATGGTGCCGCCGTCTTCGGCGACGAGATAGCGCACCGGGCCGCCCTTGCGGATGCTGCGGGTGAACTTGGCGGTGCGGTCCGCGATGGAGAGCGAATCGAGCACTCGGGAGGGGATGAGACCTCGGTAGGCATGCTGCCAGGACGCGACGTGAATGCGGGCGACGGCCGCCGCGTCCGCAACGGTCATCGGGCGCACCTGTAACTCAGATCTCACAAGGGCACGCTACTACAGGACGAAACCGAAAACCGGCGAGTCGGGCGAAATCTTCTCAATCGCAAGGGGAGAGGCCGCCATTCGGTCGAGTAATGCGGGTAGCGCCTCGGGTCCGGCGAGATCGATGCCGACGAGCGCGGGCCCCGTCTCACGATTCGTCTTCTTCGTGTATTCAAACAGCACGATGTCATCGTCGGGGCCGAGCGTATCGTCGAGGAAATGCCGCAGGGCGCCGGGCTGCTGGGGGAAGGTGACGAGGAAGTAGTGGCGCACGCCCTCGTGGATGAGCGAACGCTCCAGGACGTCGGCATAGCGGGAGACGTCGTTATTGCCGCCGGAGACGATGCAGACGATCGCGTCGGTCGCCTTGGAGGTACGCCCGAGTCCCGGGATGTAGCGCCGCGCCGCGGCCGAGGCGAGGGCGCCGGAGGGTTCGGCGATGATGCCCTCGGTTTGGTACAGGTCCAGCATTTCGGTGCAGACGGCGCCCGCGGGCACGGAGACGATGTCGTCGACGAGCTCACGCACGACCTCGAAGGTGTACTGGCCGACCTTGCCCACCGCGGTGCCGTCGACAAACGGGTCGACCTGCTCGAGCGCGACGGGCCCGCCAGAGCGCAGCGCTGCCTGCATGGAGGCAGCGCCGGCGGGCTCGACCCCGATGACGCGAATCGAGGGGTCGACGTGTTTTGCCCACAGCGCGATGCCGGAAATCAGGCCGCCGCCGCCGATCGGCACGATGATCGTTCCGACCTTCTCGCCCGCCTGCTCCAGCAGTTCCTTCGCGACGGTGCCCTGGCCAACGATCGTGCGCGGATCGTCAAAGGGCGGCACATAGATCGCGCCGGACTCAGCGGCGTACCGCTGCGCGGCCTCCGAGGACTGGTCGAACGTCACTCCCGTGATGACCTGCTC
>JAEWEZ010000102.1 GCA_023389045.1 Actinomycetes bacterium | reverse complement strand
CCTCCATGCTTTTTGGTAGAGCACCCAAACAATTTGACGATGCCCGATACTTTTTGACGATGCCCCATACAATTTGACGCCCTCGGGGTCGAGACAACCGGAGGCACTTTTCAGAGCCCAGACTCACCGCTCGAAGCACGCAAACACATCGTCCACTGCATCCGCCCAACCAGCACCAAGTCCGCGAGAAACAACCCCTGACAAGCCAAAACGCCACCCGTTCGGGTAAAACAAAAGGACGCTCACTTTGTATCAAAATGAGCGTCCTAGTGGTGGAGCTAGGGGGAATCGAACCCCCGACCTCTTCCATGCCATGGAAGCGCGCTACCAACTGCGCTATAGCCCCGGATCGGGTGCCGCCGTCTTGTCAGTTCAACCTCTGGGTTCGACCCTCGGATCGTTCCGCCGCGCTGGCGACTCCGCTACTTTACACCGCCGTTGCGGCCGCCGTGAAATCCGGAGGCACATTGTGTGACAGCAACCTCATTCTCGTCGGCTCCGCACCTGTGACCAGCGGTTCCAGGAGGCTGCGGTGGCAGTTTTCCATACCGGCCACCGGCGGGCGCCCCTCACGGGGGAAGCCGAGCAGCTCAGTGATCGCCAGGGAGATGGCTGCACCGTGAGAGACCACCAGGATGGTCTGCCCGCGATGCTCACGCACGATATCCCGGCAGGCGGCAGCCATGCGATCCGACACGGCCCCCCGCTCTTCAATCTCCATGCCCTCGGTGGGGCGGCGCTGCCCATATGCTTCCCACTGCTCGGGGTAGCGGCTGCTGATGTCCTCCCGGGAAAGCCCTTCCCAGAGCCCGAAGCTGCGTTCGACCAGCCGCTCATCCGTCTGCACGCTCAAGTCGAACAGATCGGCAGTAGCCTGCGCAGTCGCGACCGCACGCCCGAGCGGCGAGGCAAAAACCACGTCGGGCTTGATCTGCTGCATTGCCCGGGCAAGGGCCTTGGCCTGCAACTCCCCTGTCGCATTCAGGGGAATGTCGATCCTGCCCTGGAAACGTCGCTGGACGTTGTAATCCGTCTGCCCGTGGCGGGCCAGATACAGGCGGGTCGGGGTGTGGGTTTCAGTGCCGACGGAGGGAACGCTCATGCCTGCTGCCCTGCGGACTGCTCCACCGCTTCGTCGGCAGCATCGTCGGTCGCGCTCTCAAGCTGCAGGTCCACCACGGGGGCGTCGCGCCACAGGCGTTCAAGCGCGTAGAAGGCCCGATCTTCGGCATGCTGCACATGCACCACGATGTCGCCGTAGTCCAGCAGCACCCACCGGGCGTCCCGCTCCCCTTCACGGCGCAGCGGCTTGCGGTTGCACTCCTTGAGAAGATCCTCTTCCACCGCGTCCACGATGGCGTTTACCTGGCGTTCGGTGTCTCCCGAGCAGACTAGGAAGATGTCGGTAATGACCACCTGCTCGGAGACGTCCAGTCCGATCACCTCGGTGGCGAGCTTGTCGGACGCGGCCCGAGCGGCAACGCGGGCAAGGTCGATGGATTCAGCGGGAGCACTCACGCGGCAGTTTCCTCCAAAAGAGCGGTGGTTGCGGGCAGATTGTGGGCCGACGGGGCGGTGTTCTCACCGACCAGATCGGACAGCGCGCCAAGGGCGTTGGTTCCGCCGCCGATCACGCCGGTGACCAGCAGAACTACGAGGGCGACGATCGCAATCGCGATCACGAGCCACACCAGCCAGACCAGGGAACGACCGCCGGCGCGCTCGGGGCGGTGCAGCACCTGTCCCTCGAAACGCGGAGCGGGCTTGGGATCGGGTGCTTCGGTGACGGACATTTCGCCAAGCTCCACACCATCGACATCGCGGCGAATCGGCTCGGGGACGACGGCCGTGGCGGTCGCGGTGGCCGTGGGAGCCGAGGGGGCCGGGTGCGCGGCCACCGGAGCCTGAGAGTGCTCGGGTTCCTCTGTCACCGGGCTGGTCTGGGCAGGCGCAGCCCACACGTCGATTCCGTCGGAGCTGTGCTGAGCCTCCGGCTCATCGCTACCAGGACGGTCAACATCAGACTGGTCAGCACTGTCGTCAGCCGCGTCGTCGCGGGAATCTCGAGCACGGTCGGCGAGGTTCTCGTCCTCACCGTCCTCCTCGGCAAATCCGGCCGGAAGGTCGATCGGGCTGGTGTGCGTATGGGGCGCATCATCCGCCTCATGGGCTTCACCCGGAAGGGTGAAGGTCAGTCCGCTATCGGCAGTTGCCTGCTGCTCCTCCTGGCCGGGCTCTCCCTCGGCATGGTCACCGTCGGTCACCGCCGGGAGCTCGGTGAAAGTCACCGGTTCCGGAGTCGGATCCTCCAGTTCGATAATCCGGGCGTGACGCCCAAACCTACGCAGGGAGGGCACGGGCGCATCGGCGCCGGGCGCCGGCACGGCACCTCGAATGCCGGGAACGGCGGAAAGCTCGCGAGTGGCGCGTTTTTCCAGCGCGGCCTGCTCCTCCGGAGAGAGTTTGCGCGCGCGGCGTCCTCGACGCGGCGTTGCAGGCTGGTCAGTCATCGCCGTCACCTCCTGTGTAGAGGGCGTATTTGTTGATGTATTGAACGACCCCGTCGGGCACCAGGTACCACACCGGTGCTCCCCCTTCGACGCGGTTGCGGCAGTCCGTGGAGCTAATCGCCATCGCGGGAACCTCGATCAGGGTCACGCGATCAGCGGGCAGACCCTCCGTATCCAGCTCATGGCCGGGGCGGGTCACGCCCACGAAGTGCGCGAGTTCAAAGATCTCCTCATTGTCCTTCCAGGTGAGGATGGACTGCAGCGCATCCGCGCCGGTGATGAAGAAGAGGTCTGCATCGGGGTGCAGGGCCGTCAGGTCGCGCAGGGTGTCGATCGTGTAGGTGGGTCCGGGTCGATCCACATCCACTCGCGACACGGTGAAAACGGGGTTCGCGGCGGTGGCCACCACGGTCATCAGGTAGCGGTGTTCAGGATCGGAAATCACCCGATCCGATTTCTGCCACGGCCGGCCGGTAGGAACGAAGATCACCTCGTCCAGGCCGAACGCGCTTTGAACCTCGCTGGCGGCGACAAGGTGCCCGTGATGGATCGGATCGAAGGTCCCACCCATCACTCCCAGGCGACGGCGCTGCTGCTCCAAGGAATCAGTCGCGATGCTCGGGGCGAACGATCTTCTTGCGGCTACGCACCGAGGGCTGGTTCAAACCGCTGCTGAGGAAGGTGATCCCGAGCAGGGCGAGCAGGATGATGAAGGTTCCCAGGGCCACAAGAGCCGGGGAGACGCCACCGTGGGCGGCGGCGTGCTCGCCGCCTTCGGCGAGGATCATCAGCTGGTCGTGCAGTTCGAGGGGCATGGTGTACGGGCCTTTCGACGGTGGCCGATCGACGGTTTGCCGCTCATTGTCCCATAGAACAACAGGCATTCCGGTATGACAGTGCTGTGGGCCGCACAGCTTCTAGGGCCGCACATGCCCCTGCCCCACCACGATCCATTTCACGCTGGTCAGTTCCGGCAGGCCCATCGGCCCGCGTGCATGCAGTTTCTGCGTCGAGATCCCGATCTCAGCGCCGAAACCAAACTCTCCCCCGTCGGAAAATCGCGTGGAGGCATTGGCCATTACCACGGCGGAATCCACCTCGGCGAGGAATCGCTGCTGGGAGGTGACGCAGCGGGTCAGGATGGATTCGGTGTGTCCGCTGGAGTACCGACGAATATGCGCGAGGGCTTCGTCAAGGTCCTCCACGACCCGCACCGCGAGGTCGAGGGAAAGGTATTCGGTGGCCCAATCCTCCTCACTCGCCGGCACGATCCGCGCCTGGGGCGCTTCGCGCTCAAGGATTTCAGCGGCCTGGGGGCAGGCGTGGAGAGTCACGTCACGCTCGGCGAGTGTCTGCCCGACGGGGCCGAGCACGCAGGGTGCCGCGTCCCGGTGTACGAGCAGGGTTTCCAGGGCATTACACACCCCGACCCGCTGGGTTTTCGCATTCTGAATAATCGCGACCGCCTCGTCGGTCTCGGCGCTCGCATCCACGAAAATATGGGTATTTCCGGTGCCGGTTTCGATCACGGGAACGGTGGAGTTTTCGACGACGCGACGGATGAGCCCCGCTCCCCCACGCGGAATCAGAACATCCACCAGGCCGCGGGCACGCATCAGCGCATCGACGCCATCGCGTCCGTACTCGTCGATCCCCACCACAAGACCCTCGGGAAGGCCCTGCTCACGAAGGGTTTCGCAGAGCACAGCGATCAGGGCGGTATTGGAGTGCAGGGCGGCGGAACCGCCGCGGAGCACCACCGCGTTCCCGGATTTGAGGGCGAGCGCTGCCGCATCGACGGTCACATTCGGCCGCGCCTCATAGACCATTCCGATCACGCCCATCGGCACCCGCACAGCCCGCAGCTCCAAACCATTACGCAGCAAGCCCCCACGGATCACTTCCCCGACGGGATCCGGGAGCGCTGCGGCATCGCGAAGCTGCTGGGCGATCGCGCTCAGGCGGCTTTCGTCCAGGAGCAGTCGGTCGCGCAGCCCCGGCGCGATCCCTTCGGCATCGGCGCGTTCCAGATCGCGCGCATTAGCCGCGAGGATCTGCTCAGCCGACGCGATCAGCGCCTGCGCCATGGCGTTGAGCAGGGCGTCTTTGGCATCGCGGTGCAGGCGGGCGAGAACCGGCTGAGCCTCGCGGGCGCGCCCCGCGGCAGCGAACACCGCCTGTTCAACCGAACTCCCCGCGGCTGCGGCGCCCGCGCCAGTGCCGCCGTCTGCGGGCTGGGTGGGCTCCGCCCGGTGGGTCTCGGATGCGGATTTGGGGGCCGACGGGTGTGATGCAGCGCTCATGACAGCAGCCTACGGAAGTCAGGGACGTTGGTCTTGCCTGTCCATGCAGCGGGCGCCTACAGTGAGGCCACCGCATATGGAAACGTTTCCACTTTGCGGTCCGTGGGCCCACCGCCCACGCCTGGGCACAACGATGTGGAAGGCACCAAGTCACCGATGACACCGCGAGCCACGATCCGAGAGGTCGCCGCCGCAGCCGGGGTTTCCCTCGGCACTGCCTCGCGCGCTCTCAGCGGACGCGGCGCCGTCGCCCCCACCACCCAGCAGCGTGTTCGTGAAGCCGCTGAACGCCTCGACTACCGCGCCAACGGCGCCGCCCGCGCCCTGCGCGCCGGACGCTCCGCCACCATCGGCCTGCTGATCCCCGATGTGCGCAACCCCTACTTCTCCCACCTCGCCCACGAGGTCGAACAACGCGCCCTCGCCCACGGTGTGATTACCCTGCTGTGCAATGGCGATGAACGCCCCGAACAGATGGCGATGTACGTGGATGTGCTGCGCGAACGTCGGGTGGACGGCGTGATCACGGCGCCCTTCCAGAACGCTGCCGACACTCTCCAAACCCTGCACGCCGACCAGATCCCCGTCGTGTTCATCGACCGGCTCGTGCCCGACTGCCCCATCCCCTCGGTCACCAGCGATACCGCCCCCGCCATTGCGGAAGCGATCGCCCTATTCGCTGCCCACGGGCACCGCCGCATCGGCTGCATCACCGGGCCACTGGCCACCTCCACCGGCACCGAACGCCGCGACCAGGTGGCTGCGGCCGCCGCCGAAAACGGCCTCGAGGTGCTGTGGGAACAGGGCGATTACCAGCCCGGAAGCGGCGAGCGCGGCGCCCGCAACCTCCATGCCGCCGGTGTGCACGCCATCCTCGCCTGCGATGCCCGCATGAGCATCGGCGCCATTCGCGCCCTCCAGGACCTGCAGGTGCGCATCGGTCAGGACCTGCACCTGATCGGTTTCGATGACCTTCCCGACCTGGCCCTCGCCCGCCCCGCCATGACGATCGTGCGGCAGGACATCGCCGCCATGGCCGCCATCGCCGTGGACATGCTGCGTCGGCTCCGGGCCGGCGAGCACGTCGAATCCGCGCGTATCCCCACCACGCTTCTTATTCGTGAATCCACCCCGCAGCCGGAAGAAAGGCGGCACCCATGAGCACACCGCTGCTCCGCCTGGACCATGTCTCGAAATCCTTCGGGCCCGTCCAGGTGATTGACGACGTCAGCGTCGACGTCCACCCCGGGAAGGTCCAGGTCCTCCTCGGGGAGAACGGCGCCGGCAAATCCACCCTGATCAAGATGATGTCCGGGATTTACCAGCCCGATGCCGGGCACATCGAGATCGACGGCGCCCGCGTGCACCTACCCGATGTGAAGGCCGCTGAAGCCCACGGCATCGCCACGATCCACCAGGAACTGAACCTCGTGCCGAGCATGTCGGTGGCCGAGAACATCGTGCTCGGGCGCACCCCCTCGCGCTTCGGCCTGGTTGACCGCCGCAGCATGAACCGGATCGCCCGGGAAGCTCTCGAGCGGATCGGCCTGGATGTGCCCCTGCAGGTTCCGGTCGGTGGTCTCGGCGTGGCCCGCCAGCAGCTCGTCGAAATCGCTAAGGCCCTCTCGCAGAAGGCCCGGATGCTGATCCTCGATGAGCCCACCGCCGCCCTCACCGGCAAGGAAATCGACCAGCTGTTCGGTGTCGTCGAAGAACTCCGGGCCGACGGGGTGGGCATGGTCTTCATCTCCCATCACCTCGATGAGATCCGCCGGATCGGCGACAGCGTGAGCGTGCTGCGCGACGGCAAACTCATGAAGGAAGTGCCCGCCACCACCGAGGAACGTGAACTCATCACCCTCATGGTCGGGCGCGATATTGAAGACCAGTTCCCGCGCCGCCGCCCCGAGACGTACGGGGATGTGCTGCTGAAGGTCGAGGGTCTCCACCGCCACGGGGTGCTGCACGGGATCGACTTTGAGGTCCGTGCCGGGGAAGTTCTCGGCATCGCCGGTCTCGTCGGCGCCGGACGCACCGAAACGCTGCGTGCCATCTTCGGTGCCGACCCCTACGACGCCGGCGCCGTTACCGTCCGCGGCACCCACCTTCCGCGTCACGACATTGCCGCTGCCATCCGCGCCGGGATCGGGCTGGTCCCCGAGGACCGCAAGGCCGACGGGCTGATCCTGGATCATTCGGTGGCGCACAATGCGGGCCTGGCCACCTTCCGTAGCCACGCCAAAGGCCCCCTCGTGGACCGCGCCGGGGAACGCCGCCGCGCCGCCGAAGTCACCGAACGTCTCAACGTGCGCATGGCAGGCCTTGACCAGCACATTCGCAACCTTTCCGGTGGTAACCAGCAGAAGGTCGTCTTTGGCCGCTGGGTGCTCGCCGGCAGCAACGTGCTCCTGCTGGATGAACCGACCCGCGGCGTCGATGTGGGCGCGAAGGTCGAAATCTACGAACTGATCAATGCCGTGACCGACGCCGGCGGCGCCGTCGTCATGGTCTCCAGTGAACTGCCCGAAGTACTCGGCATGAGCGACCGAATCCTCGTCATGAGCAACGGCCACGCCATGGGCGAACTCGATGCCGCCACCGCCACTGAGGACGACGTGATGACCCTCGCCGTCTCCGCCGTCGATACCGACAATGAGCCCATCCCGGAAGGAACCGCGGCATGAACGCCACCGCCACCACCACGACCGCCCCGCGCCGCAGTGCCGCCTCCCAGCTCGGCCAGTGGGCCCTGAACAACGGCGCCCTCGTCGGCCTCATCCTGCTGTGCCTCGGGCTGTTCATCGCCACCCCCGCCTTCCTGACCATCCCGAACCTCATCAATATCGGGGTACAGGCAGCGGTGGTCGCGATCCTCGCCTTCGGCATGACCTTCGTGATCGTGACCGCCGGAATCGACCTGTCCGTCGGCTCCGTTGCGGCCCTCGGCGCGATGGTCTCCGCCTACAGCTTCACCACCCTGAACCTCCCCGGCATCCTCACCGTGCTGATCGGTCTGGGCGTCGGCGCCCTCTCCGGTGCCGTCTCGGGTGTCGCCATCGCCTACGGCAAACTGCCCGCCTTCATCGCCACCCTGGCCATGATGTCGATCGCCCGCGGCTTCACCCTGGTGATCTCCAACGGCACCCCGATCAAAACCTCCGAGGCCGTCAATATGCTCGGCGGGGACCTCTTCGGGATCCCAAGCCCCATCTTCGCCATGGCGCTTGCCGGCATCGTCTGCTGGTTCGTGCTCTCCCGCACCGTGCTCGGACGCTCCATGTACGCCATCGGCGGCAATGAAGACGCAGCCCGTCTCTCCGGTATCCCCGTGAAGAAGGTGCTGGTTGCGGTGTATGCCCTGGCCGGTCTCTTCTCGGGTCTGGCCGGTCTGGTTCTCGCCGGACGTCTCAGCTCCGCGGGCCCGCAGGCCGGGCAGGGCTATGAACTCGATGCCATCGCCGCCGTGGTGATCGGTGGCGCCTCCCTCGCGGGTGGCTCCGGCCGCGCCACCGGCACCCTGATCGGCGCGATCCTGCTCGCCGTGATCCGCAACGGCCTGAACATCCTGAACGTGTCCTCGTTCTGGCAGCAGGTCGTGATCGGCTGCGTGATCGCCCTCGCCGTCGGCTTCGATGTGTTCCGACGCAAGACCGACGCCTGACCCACCCCACTCCCCTCTCGACATACCCATTCACCCCATCGCCCCGCCCCGCGGGACACAACCGAAAGGAACGACGATGTCCCTCACTACCCGCCGCCAGATGCTCGGCATGTCCGCAGCAATCCTCGCCGGTCTCTCCCTCGCGGCCTGCAACCGCGGTGAAGGCGGAGCCGACGGCAAGAAGGTCATGCTGTCCGTGTCCACCCAGACCAACCCGTTCTTCGTGCAGCTCGTCGAGGGCGCGAAGAAAAAGGCCGAGGAACTCGGTGTCACCCTCGAGGTGCAGGACGCCTCCGATGACGCCGCCACCCAGGCCAACCACCTGCAGAACGCCGTCACCCAGCAGGTGGCCTGCGTGATCGTGAACCCCACCGACTCCGATGCGATCGCCTCCTCCGTGGAGGCCCTGAACAAGGCGAAGATCCCTGTGATCGCGGTGGACCGTGGCTCCAGCAGCGGCGAACTCGCCTCCTTCATCGCCTCCGATAACGTCGCAGGCGGCGCCCAGGCTGCCGATGCGCTCGCCACCGCCATTAGCGATAAGGGCAAGATCATCGTGCTGCAGGGCGTCCCGGGCGCTTCCGCCACCCGTGACCGCGGCAAGGGCTTCACCGATCAGATCAAGACCCACAGCGGTATCGAAGTGGTTGCCGAGCAGACCGCGAACTTTGACCGCGCCGAGGGTCTGAACGTGGCCACCAACTTGCTGCAGGCGAACCCCGATGTGGTCGGCATCTTCGCCCACAATGACGAGATGGCTCTCGGCGCGATCGAAGCGCTCGGTGCCCGCGCCGGCAAGGAGGTCAAGGTGGTGGCCTTTGACGGCACCGCCGATGGTCTCGCCGCGGTGGAAGCCGGAACCATGTACGCCACCGTGGCGCAGCAGCCGGCTGAGCTGGGCGCCACCTCGGTGGAGCAGGCGAAGGCTGTGCTCGATGGGAAGGAAACCAAGGCGGAGATCCAGGTTCCCGTGGTCGTGGTGACCAAGGAGAACGTGGCGGAGCACAAGTGATGAGTGCCCCGAACACCGTCTCCACCCCGAGTGGTGGTGTGGTCGTCGTCGGCTCTCTCAACGCTGATCTGAACCTCACCGTGGCCCGTCATCCCCGTCCCGGGGAGACGGTGCACGGTGGTGGCGGCGGGGTGAGTGCCGGCGGTAAAGGCGCGAACCAGGCGGTCGCGGCTGCGCTGCTGGGTGCACCGGTGACGATGGTCGGTGCCGTTGGCGATGACCCCAATGCGCAGCCCGCTCTCGAAGGGCTCCAGCATGCCGGGGCGGACCTCACCCATGTGCGTCACTGCGAGGGCACCCCGACGGGGCTCGCCGTGGTCACGGTCGCCCAGGGTGGCGAGAACAGCATCATCGTGGTTCCCGGAGCCAATGGGCTCATGGACGCCGCAGCTGTTGCGCAGAGCGCCGAAGTCATCGCTGCGGCTGCCGTCGTGGTGCTACAGGGTGAAATCCCCCGGGATGGGATTGAGGAGGCGGCTCGACGCTGCACGGGCCGGCTCATCCTGAACCCGGCACCGGTGCTCGAACTGGATCCCGAGGTCATGCGTCGTGCCGATCCGCTCGTGGTCAATGAGCATGAGGCGGCATTAGTGCTGGCACAGTTGCAGGGAACCGCGCCGATGTCTGAGGCGGAAGCCGCCGACGATCCCGAGCGGATCGCCCGGGAGCTTCGCGCCGTCGGGGTTCGTACCGTCGTGATCACTCTCGGTGCTGCCGGTTCGCTCGTCCTGGATGCGGAGATGACCGAACCGGTCGCGGTTCCTGCCGCGCATGTGTCCACGGTGGACACCACCGGCGCCGGCGATGCCTTCATCGGGGCTCTCGCCACGCGTCTTCTGCAGGGTGAGGGTCTCGTGGATGCAGCGCGTTTCGCAGCGCGTGTCGGAGCGTTCGCGGTGACCTCTGCGGGAGCGCAACCCAGCTACCCGAGCACCGAGGATTCCCTGCCTGCCCTGATGGATGAGCAGTCCGGTGCGGTGCATCCCTCGGCGCTTGCTCCGACCGGATACATCAGTGGGGATGGCACGGCGGGACCCAGCCGCACCACCTCCACGGAAACTCCGGTTCGTCCCGACGGGCGGGAGGAGAAGCGATGAGGACCAGCGGGATTATCAACACGCTGCTGCAGGAGCAGATCTCTCGTCTGCGCCACACGGACACTTTCGTGGTAGCCGATGCGGGCCTTCCGCTGCCGGAGGGCACGGTCGAGGTGGATCTCGCCGTCGTCTACGGTCTGCCGGGTTTTGTGCCGGTGCTGGAGGCGATCCTTGCGGAAACCACGGTCGAGGGCTGCCTGGCCGCCGAGGAAATGGACGGTTCACCGGCCGGTTCCTGGATCCGGGAGCACTGCGGCGAGGTGGAGACAGTTCCGCATGAGGAGTTCAAGCGGCGTTGCGCCGGGGCGTCCTTCCTGGTGCGCACCGGGGAAAACACCCCGTACGCCAATGTGATTCTGCGGGCCGGGGTTCCCTTCTAAGGGAGGCATCCCGCCAGATCCCCCGGGGGTGCGCGGGTGCGTGACGCGGTCCGTTGGTTGAGACGATCAGCCGACGGGCCGCGTCAGCATGACCAGGTGATCACGGTGTACCACCGGGCGGGCGAACCGAGAACCGAGCTGCTCGCGCAGTTGCGCCGTATCCATGCCCCTCATACCCGCGAGTTCCTCACTGTTGAAGGCGACGAGTCCGCGGACGATGAGTTCCCCGTCGGGCCCTGCCACATCCACCGGCACCCCCGCCGGGAAGGTGCCGCTTACCGCAGTGATACCCACGGCAAGCAGGGAACGGCGCCGGGTGCGCAGCGCCATGGCCGCCCCCTCATCCACGTGGATCGTGCCCGCGCCGCGGGTGGCGAAACGCAGCCAGACCAAACGGGAACGCCGCCTGCCGTGTTGGGCGGGGAAGAAGGTGCCGACGTCCTCACCGCGAAGGGCGTCTTCCATCGCGTCGGCGCTGGCGAGGATGCTGGCCGTGCCGGTCACGGCCGCGAGGTCGACTGCCGCGAGTTTCGTGACCATGCCCCCGGTGCCCACGCGCGAACCGACCGCGCCGATGCTCACGCCCGCAAGCCGCGAGACGTCATCGACCTGGGCGATACGTTCAGATCCCGGCTCCTGCGGTGGTGCGGTGCGCAGGGAGTCCACATCGGTGAGGAGAACCAGCAGGTCTGCGCCCGTGACCTGGGCGAGCAGAGCCGCCAGGCGGTCATTGTCACCGAAGCGGATTTCGTGGGTGGCGGTGGTGTCGTTCTCGTTGATCACCGGCACCGTGCCGAGGGAAAGCAGGGCTTCGAGGGCTTCGCGCACATTGCCGTAGGTGTCACGGCGCACCATATCCATGTCCGTGAGCAGCACCTGCCCGGTGAGCAGACTCTGCGCGGCAAAGGCCCGCTGCCACGCGGACGCTAGAGCCACCTGCCCGATGCTCGCGGCTGCCTGCTGCAAGGGCACGGTGGTGGGGCGCTGCGTGAGGCCGAGTTCCCCGAGCGCCGCGGCGATCGCCCCGGAGGAGACGATGAGCACCTGCGCACCGCCCTGCACGAGCTGCGCGGTCAGGGCAGCGACCCGCTGGATCCGCTGCTCATCGAGACGGCCCTGCGCGTCGGTCAGACTGGAGGAGCCGATCTTGATCACGATGCGGCGCGCCGCGGGGATCTGTTCCCTCGCGGTGAGCCGCTGCGGCTGCCGCGGCGTGCTCTCGCTGCTGCTCATGCCCGCTGCTCAGTGCTCCTCGGTGTCGCTACCGGGGTCCGTCCAGTGACCGCGGCGGCGTTCCTCCTCCATCGCGGCGATCCGTTCCATGCGTTCGGCGGTGCGTTCACGCTGCCGCTCCCGCTTCTCTTCGCGGGTGGGGCGGTGACGCTCCTCCAGACGGGCATCCGTGCCACGTGCACCAAGCAGTTCGGCGCCACCGACCATCGTCGGCTCCCAGTCGAAGACAACCGCGTCCTCCCCCGGGCCGATCAGCACGGTATCGCCCGCTTTCGCGCCCACCGCATACAGCTCTTCCTCAACGCCGAGGCGCGCGAGACGGTCGGCGAGATAGCCGACGGCCTCGTCATTGGCGAAGTCGCACTGGCGCACCCACCGTTCAGGTTTGTCACCCACAACGCGGTAGGCGGTTGCCCCGTCGAACTGCTCCGGAACCACGCGGAAGGCTGGTTCATCCACGGCCGTCGGCGTGATGGTGATCGGTGCGGCCTGCGGGGCAGGCAGTTCCGCCCGTGCCTTCTCCACGAGTTCACCAAGCACGAAAGAGAGCTCGCGCAGGCCCTTATGCGAAACCGCCGAGACATCCAGCACCGGCACGCCGCGCTCCTGCAGACGCTCACGCACCAGATCGGCCATATCGGCTCCGTCGGGCAGATCGGTTTTATTGATGACGATGACGGTGGGGCGTTCCATCAGCGGGGTGCGCTCCCCTGCTTCCTCGTCCAGACGCGAGGCGTACGCCGCCAGTTCCTTCTCGATCACCTCAAGGTCGCTTAGCGGATCGCGGTCCGATTCGAGGGCGGCGCCGTCGAGCACATGCACGATCACATGGCAGCGTTCAATATGGCGCAGGAAGTCCAGGCCCAGGCCTTTGCCATCGCTCGCCCCGGGGATCAGCCCGGGCACATCGGCGATCGTGTATCGGTACTGGCCGGCCTCGACCACGCCGAGGTTCGGCACCAGGGTGGTAAAGGGGTAATCAGCGATCTTCGGACGAGCCGCGCTCATCGCCGCAATCAGCGAGGACTTACCGGCACTCGGGTAACCCACCAGTGCCACATCGGCCACGGACTTCAGCTCCAGCACGAGGCTACGTTCCTGGCCGGGCTCACCCAACAGGGCGAAACCGGGGGCTTTGCGTTTGGCCGAGGCCAGGGCCGCGTTACCGAGGCCGCCGCTGCCGCCGCGGGCCGCCACGAAACGGGTGCCCACACCCACCATGTCAGCCAGCACGCGGCCATCCTGGGTTTTGACGACGGTGCCGTCGGGAACGCGCAGCACGAGGTCTTCGCCGCGGGCGCCATGGCGCAGGTCGCCCTTGCCGAAACCGCCGCTGCCGGCACGCTGATGCGGTTTGTGATGGTAGGTCAGCAGCGTGGTCGTGGAGGCGTTGACCTCCAGGATCACGTCACCACCGCGCCCGCCATCGGCGCCGTCGGGGCCGGCCAGCGGTTTGAACTTTTCGCGACGGATCGAGGCGGCGCCATGCCCGCCGTTTCCACCGGCCACATGCAGAACGACACGGTCGACGAACTCGGCCATGGGGGTTTCCCTTCGGGGTGGGGAGTATGCGTCGAGGGGCGGAGCAGATGGCTCCGCCCCTCGAGGCTGGACTGGATTGCCTGCGTCACGCGGGGCGCGCAGGCGGTGCGGGTCTCAGGCGCCCGCGATCACGCTGACAACGCGACGGTCGCGCTTGCGGCCGAACTCGACGGTGCCCGCGGTCAGAGCGAACAGGGTGTCGTCGTTGCCGCGGCCCACGCCGGTGCCGGGGTGGATGCGGGTGCCGCGCTGGCGGACCAGGATCTCGCCTGCGC
>JAEWEZ010000042.1 GCA_023389045.1 Actinomycetes bacterium | reverse complement strand
CTCCTGGACCGCGCGATCCCCTTCGAACGGGTCTGTGAGGCACTGATCCCCTTCCTGGCCACCCGCCAGATTCTCGTCGGGGCCGGACGCGTGGGCCTCGGCACCCGGGGTGAAGAAGCCGGCTTCCAGATAGCTTCGCGCTCCGACTTCTTCGAAGCTGAGATCGGGCTGGAGACCACCCTCAACCGGCCCATCGTGAACACCCGCGATGAACCCCATGCCGATGCGAGGCGGTACCGCCGCTTGCACGTGATCATCGGTGACGCGAACCTGCTGGAGAGCGCCACCTTCCTCAAGCTCGGCATCACCTCACTGGTATTGGCGGCGCTGGAGCGTGAACACCGCACCGGGGAAGAGATCCTGCCGCGTATCGAACTGCGCGACCCGGTGGGTGCCGTGCACCTGATCAGCCATGACCCGAGCCTGCAGACCCGGGTTGATCTGAAAAACGGCGGCACGGTGAGCGCCCTCGAAGTGCAGCAGGCACACCGCGAGGCCATCGCGGCGGTGGCTGAAATGAACGATCCCGAAACTGCTGAGGTCATCCACCAGTGGCGGGACCTCCTGCATCTGCTGGCCACCGATCCGGCCCGGGCCGCCGACCGTGTGGAATGGCTCGCGAAGATGCAGCTCCTCGAGAGCTACCGTGCCCGGCACGGTCTTGCCTGGGATGACCCGCGCCTACTGGCGATCGACCTGCAATGGTCGGATCTGCGACCGGGGCAGGGGATCGCCGCGAAGCTCCGGGCCGCAGGCCGCGTGCGCACCCTCGTGGATCCGACCGAGGTGGAGCGTGCCGTGACCCAGCCGCCCACCACGACCCGCGCCTACCTGCGCGGCAGCTTGATCGGTGCGCATCGGGCACGGGTTCCCTCGGCCGGCTGGGATGTGATCACCCTGGCGGGGGAGGAGAGCGGGGTGCGCCTGCGCCTTGCCGATCCGCGTGCCGGCTCCCGCGCCTGGTGCGAGGAACACGGGGTGGACCCGTCGGCCCCCTTCGATGACGTGATTGCGGCGCTACGTGCCGCTGTCGACAAACCCGCACCCGGCGGGAACACACCGGGTGAGACGATGACGACGGGGGAGCAGAGCGCTCCCCTCAGCGAGGAGGAACAATGAGCCAGCAGTCCCTGAGCAGCCACGGCGGTGGACCCGAGGAGCATGAGGACACCCACGAGATCGGTGGCGGGCAGGTCTTCGCCTCCGCCCAGGGCGCCGACGACATCCTCGACGAAATCGACGCCGTGCTCGAATCCAATGCCGAAACCTTTGTGCGTTCCTTCGTGCAGAAGGGCGGGCAGTGACCGCCCGAGACGGCGGCCACCACTGAACCACGCGGAAGGATTGAGGGAATGAAGCGTCGAGTCGGCGGTTTGGAAACCGAGTTTGGCCTGGTGTGTGTGCGTGCGGATGGTTCGCGCGCCCTGGAACCCGAACACGCGGCACGGGAACTGTTCCGGCCGGTGGTCGCCATGGGCCGTTCCTCCAACGTCTTCCTGACCAATGCGGCACGTCTGTATCTCGACGTTGGTTCCCACCCCGAATACGCCACCGCGGAATGCGATGACTGGTGGGATCTGGTGGCGCAGGACGTTGCCGGTCAGCGGATCTTTGCGGACCTGGTCGACCAGGTGAACACCCGCTTCACCGAGCAGGGACAGGACGCCCGCATCCACCTGCTCAAAAACAATGTGGACTCCGAAGGCAACTCCTTCGGCTCCCATGAGAACTACCTCGTGGATCGACGCGGCGAGTTCACCCGCCTGCCGCGCTTCCTGCTGCCCTTCCTGGTGACCCGACAGATCGTGACCGGCGCCGGTGGTGTGGTGCGTGACGACGACGGCACCGGACATTTCGTGTTCTCCCGCCGCAGCGACCACATGTGGGAAGCGGTGTCCTCCGCAACCACCCGCACCCGCCCCATCATCAACACTCGCGATGAACCCCACGGGGACCCAAATCGCTTCCGACGCCTGCACGTCATCGTCGGCGACTCGACCATGAGCGAGATCTCCACCTGGATGCGCTTCGCTACCACCGATCTTGTGCTGCGCGTGATCGAATCGGGCCGCGCGCTGCCGGACCTGTCTCTGGCCGACGACATTGCCACCATCCGCGCCGTGGCCCGGGATCTGAGCGGGGCCGAGCCGATCGCCACCGCTGCCAGTGGCACCACCACCGCCCTCGAGGTGCAGCAGCGATGGCTCGACCTCGCCGCTAGCGCCGCCGAGGACGATGAAGCCACCGTGCTCGAAACCTGGCAGAAGGCTCTGGATGCGGTGCGCACCGGGGACCGCTCCTGGGCACGCACCCACCTGGACTGGGCGATCAAGGAAGACCTCTTCACCCGGATGGCGGAACGCCGTGGCGTGGACCTCGCCTCCCCGCTGATCGAACGCCTGGATCTCGCCTACCACGACATCGACCAGAGCCAGAGCATTTTCAGTTCCCTGCAGCGCAAGAGGCTCGCCCCGTCGGTTCTTCCCGAAGAGCGCATCCAGAAGGCCCGCACCACGGCACCGACCACCACCCGCGCTCATCTTCGTGGCCGGGTGGTGACGGCGGCGCAGCAGTGCGGAGTGGATCATGTGGTGGATTGGACGACGATGCGCCTGACCCGCGCGGGCTCCATGCCCGTGCAGGTGCTCGACCCCTTCGCCACGAGCAGTGAGGAGGTAGACGCCCTGATCGAGACGATCCACGAGATCGGTGGAACCACCGGTCTGCACGATGTGCCGCCAGCCTGAGAACGCCTTACAGCAGAACCCGTACCCTGAACCCTGTACTCGAACCGGCACTGGGCCGCGCTTGAAACGGCGCCCACCGGTGCGGTTCGTGCACGACCCGGGCTCCCGCACCGTGGAGCCGCCCTCCAGAAAGGTCTCCCGTTGATCCGTCGTCGAACCCTCCTGACTACCGCCCTCACGGCAGGCGCCGCGATTGGCCTCGCCGCCTGCTCGAAGGATGAGAAGAAGGCGAGCGGCCCCTCCGATGCCGGTAGCAATGCCTCAGACGGTGGCGGCGTCGATGCGCTCTCCGGGGTGAAGGTCAGCGAAGATCTCGGGGCGGAGCCGACGATCACCTTTAAAGCCCCGCTCACGGTCACGCAGGCCTCTGCCAAGGTGGTCGTGCCCGGGGATGGCGAGAAGATCGCTGAGGGCGACACCCTGATCTGGAACAGCGTGTATGCCGACGCCCAGACCGGTGACGTGCTGCAGTCCTGGTGGAAGGGTGCCCCGGCCACTGGGGTCACCGTCACCAAGGAAGCGATCGGTGAGGCCGCCTTCTCCTTCCTCACCACCGCCACCGTCGGCTCCCGCTTCGCCATGACCGGCTGGCAGCGTGACCAGGCCGGACAGCCCCGTGCGCTCGTGCAGGTGGCAGACATTCTGCGCAAGGTGCAGCCGCTGCGCGCCGAAGGGCAGAAGGCCGAGGTGCCCGCGCATCTCCCCGCCGTGACGCTCGACGATAAGGGTGCCCCGTCGATCGCCGGCCCCTGGAAGGGCGAGATTCCCGCGAGCACCGAACGGCACATCCTCGTGACCGGAAACGGTGAAAAGACCCGCAGCGGTGACTACCTGACGATGCAGTACACCGGGTGGACCGCTGATGACGCCAAGCAGTTCGACTCCTCCTGGGAGCGCGGCACCCCCTTCGGTTTCGTGCAGGGATCCGGCTACGTAATCGAAGGCTGGGACAAGCATCTGCTTGACCTGCCCGTGGGTAGCCAGGTGATGCTGGTGATCCCGGCGAAGGAGGCCTACGGCGAAGAGAAGTCGGAGCAGATGCCACTGGCCGGCCGTGACCTGCTCTTCGTCGTGGACGTTCTGGACGCCGCCCACCGCAAGGGCTGAGCATTCCGAGGGGAGGAACAGACGCCGACAGCCCGGATGACGCGCCCATCGCGGCGGCGGGCAACGGCTCCATTCGACCGCCCCGGAGACGGGGCACCACTGACCGGCTTGCCATCCCTGAGTGGCTCGCCAGCATTCACAGCCCCGCCACCACAACTGACATCACATACCCGAGACCGACCCCAACTGTTCCAAGGAGGAACCATGCAGGAGCGCAGCAAGCCCGAGATTGAATTCCCCGAGGGCGACGCCCCCACCGAGCTCGTCATCATCGACGAGATCGAAGGCGACGGCGAGGAGGCCGGCCGCGGCGACGTCGTGGACGTGCACTACGTTGGCGTTTCCCACTCCACCGGCGAAGAGTTCGACGCCTCCTGGAACCGCGGCGAGCCGCTGCGCTTCCAGCTCGGCGTGGGCCAGGTCATCGCCGGCTGGGACCAGGGCGTGCAGGGCATGAAGGTGGGCGGCCGTCGCCGCCTCGAGATCCCCGCCTCCCTCGCCTACGGCGACCGTGGCGCCCCGCCCGTCATCGCCCCCGGCGAATGCCTCATCTTCGTTTGCGACCTGGTGGCGGTGCATAAGCGCTGAGCGCCCGCGACCTCCCGGCGGGGGGTCAAGAGAGCCTTTTTGAGGCTCCCGCCCCCGCCGCCTCCACCGACCCGGGACCCGCACGCGGGGCCCGGGTCAGTGGTCTGCGCACCACCGCTGGCTTCGAGGTCGTCGACTCGAAGCCAGTCGCGGCGGTGCGACTGATCGGGGTGCTTCCGCACCTGGATCGCCCCTTTGAATACGCGGTGACCCCCGCCGCGAAAGATGCCGCCCCCGGCATGCGGGTGCGCGTGAAGTTTGCCGGCCACGACACCGATGGCATCGTGCTCGAGCGCCGCGATCAGCCCAGCACCGATCGGCCCCTCGCGCCGCTGCAGAAACTCGTTTCCGATGACGTGGTTGTGCCGCCTGCGATGATGCGCGTGATCGAGGAGGTCGCGGAGCGTTACGGCGGAACCGTGGGGGATGTGCTGCGGCTCGCGCTGCCGCCACGGCATGCCCGGGCCGAGAAGAACGACCGGGCCGATGCAGAAAAAACCGCTGATCCTGCTCAACAGGGCGCAGCGGAGCCCGCTCAACAGGATGCAGCGGAGCCCGCTCAGCAGGATGCGGCGGAGACCCACACCCCAGACACCCACCGCCCCGGCGACCGCTACACGGGCCTTGCCGCCCTGATCGACCGCGCCGGCCGCCCCGACTCCCCGGTGCCCCGCGCCGCCATCACCCTGGACCCCGTTGACCCGTGGACCGTCGTTGCCGCCGACGCGATTGCAGATCTCGGCCCTGAGCGGGGCGCCCTCGTGATCGCCCCCGATCAGCGCGATGTGCAGCGCCTCAGCACCACCCTTCGCGAACGCGGGATCGCGCATGAAGTGCTCTCCAGCTCCGACGGCCCCGAGAAGCGCTACCGGGCATTTCGTCGGATCCTGCGTGGAGCGAGCTGCGTCGTGCTCGGGAATCGTTCCGCGGCTTTCGCGCCCGTGCAGAACCTCGCCCTCGCCATCTGCTACGACGAAGCCGATGACCTGCTGATCGAGCCGCGTGCGCCCTACCCGCATCTGCGCATCGTGCTCGAGGCTCGCTCAAAGCATGAACGCTGCGCCCTGCTCTTCCTCGCGCATTCCGACTCTGTTCCGGTGCGCACCCTCGCCGCCTCCGGCTACCTCTTCCGGCTTCCCCCGAGGCCACTGCCCACCAGCAGTGTGCGCCCGCGGGTCGTGCTGATGGACGACTATCTGCGCGAACGCGAAGGAGGCTCGGGGCGGTCCCGTCTGCCCCTCGAAGCGACCCGCTTGATGCGCCGCGGTCTCCAGCGGGGGCCGGTTCTCGTGCAGGTTCCGCGCAGCGGCTATGTACCCGCCGTGGCCTGCACCTTCTGCGGCACCCGGGCCATCTGCCCCACCTGTTCCGCGCCGCTGTCCCTCACTTCCCCCCACGCCCTGGGCTGCCGGGTTTGCGGTCGCAGGGAAGACGCCTTCCGCTGCCCGGAATGCCATCGCAGTCAGATGCGGGCAGTCGTCGTCGGATCGGTGCGCACCGCCGAGGAACTACGCCGCGCCCTCCCCGATGCTGAACTGCGGGTTGCCGGGGGAGCACAGGGGCCGCTGCCTGATGAGGAGGTGCCCGAGAACGGGGTCGTGGTCGCCACCCCCGGGGCCGAGCCGGCCCCGCCCGGCGGCTACGCGGCCGCTGTTCTGCTGGATGCCGATGCCATGCTCGCCCGCGCCTCCTATGACGCGGATGTCGAAGCGTTCCGACGCTGGAGCAACGCCATTGCCCTCGTCCGGGCGGCCGATCAGGGCGGCGAAGTGCTCGTCGTCGGCACCTCCACCCTCCCCGCTATCCGCGCGCTCGTGATGAACCGCCCCGAGAGTTTCCTGGACCGCGTGCTGGAGGACCGGAAGGAACTGGACCTTCCGCCCTTCACTCGGGCAGCCGAGATCAGCGGGGATCGCGAGTCGGTCGCGGCGTTCCTCCCCATGCTGCAGCTTCCCGACGCGACCAGCGTGTTCGGCCCTGTCGGCTCCGATCTACCCGGAGAGGAGAACGTGGCCCGCGCCGTGGTGCGTATCGAGGCTGGGCGTTCCGCGGAACTCGCCTCCGCACTGCGGGCAGGAGTAGCGGCCCGCTCGGCCCGCAAAATGCCGGGTTCGGTGCGGGTGCGCCTGGACCCGCCCGGCTTGTTCTAGCGGGTGAGGGCCGACGGGGTTGCGATCGTCGGTGCCGTCTCTTCGGCTCGGCCCTGCACGGTGGTCCGATGGGATGGGTTCGATGGGTTGGACCTGCGGGATCATGGGGCCGACGGGGAAGGGCCGTGCGGATACCCGGATCACGCCTTGGCGTCCCGGAGCCGACCGGCCGGCGCCCGTAGGATGGGCCCATCATGCGTGTGCTTTTTGCCGGCACCCCCGAGGTTGCCCTCCCCGCCCTGAATGCCCTGGTGAACTCCTCTCACGAGGTTCTCGCCGTGCTCACCCGCCCCGATGCGCCGGTGGGCCGCAAACGACGCCTCACCCCGAGCCCCGTTAAAGCTCGCGCCGAGGAACTTGGCCTGCCTGTTCTCACCCCCGCCACTCTGCGTGACCCGGAGGCACAGCGGGAGATCGCCGAGCTCCAGGTGGACGCCGCTGCGGTGGTCGCCTACGGCAATCTGGTGCCGCGTGCAGCCCTCGATATCCCCACCCACGGCTGGGTGAACCTGCACTTCTCGCTTCTGCCGCAGTGGCGCGGCGCTGCCCCGGCGCAGCGTGCGCTGCTCGCCGGGCAGGAACACACCGGCATGACGGTTTTCCGTCTCGACGAGGGGCTCGACACCGGCGAGGTGATCGCTACCGCGCCCACGCAGATCGGCCCCCTGGAAACATCCGGTCAGCTACTCGACCGCATGGCGCAGGACGGTGCGCCGCTGCTCGTGCAGGTGATGGACGCCCTCGAAGCAGGAACCGCCACCTTCACCGCCCAGGATGAGGCCGGCGCCAGCCACGCCGCCAAGCTCAGCCCGGCCGAGGCCGAGATTGACCTCACCGCCCCTGCCGAACAGGTCAGCGCCCAGATCCGCGGTATGAGCCCGGCGCCCGGCGCCTGGACCACCCTGCACGGGGAACGCTTCAAAATCCTCAGCGTGGAAGAGGCTCCCGAGCATGCGCCGCTTCCGCCTGGCCGTCTGCTCGCCACGAAGAAGCATCTGCTGATGGGGACGGGCACGACGCCGCTCGCCCTGGGAATGGTTGCCCCGGCAGGAAAGAAAGCCATGCGCGGTGCGGACTGGGCGCGCGGCGCACTGCGCGATGACTCGACGACCCTGGGGGAGCAGCCGCAGGCCAGCGCTGCCGCGGAGAAGAAGGAGCAGCAGGCATGAGCGCAGGACGCGAGGGCGGGCACCGCCACAGCGACAACCGAGACAATCGCTCGCGCGGCGAAGGCCCCGGCTACCGCGGCGAGAGTTCCCACCGTGATGCGAAGGGCCGCGAACGCTCCGGCAGTCGCGGCCGTGGCGGCCCCCGCAAGGGCTGGTCAGAGCACCGCCCCTCGGAGCGTTCCCGCACTGCCACGCCCGCGCGACTGGTCGCCTATGAGGCGATGCGTGCCGTCGCCGAAGACGATGCCTACGCCAACCTGGTTCTGCCCCGTCTGCTGCGCTCCCACCGGGTGCGGGGACGCGACGCCGCCTTCGCCACCGAACTCTTCTACGGCACCCTGCGTGCCCAGGGCCGCCTCGATGCGATCATCGCCGCCTGCGTGGACCGCCCCCTGAGCGACGTCGAAGATAAGGTCCTCGATGTGCTCCGCCTCGGCGCCCACCAGGTGCTTGACCTGGCAGTCGCCCCTCATGCGGCAAGCTCCGAAACCGTTGCCCTCGCGCGGCAGGTGGCCGGTGCGGGCGCCTCCGGTTTCGTCAACGCCGTGCTGCGTCGCCTCGGCGAAAAAGACACCGAGGCCTGGCTCGCCGAGGTCGCACCCTGCCGCGAGGACGACCTCGTGGGGCATCTCGCCATCCGCCACTCGCATCCGGCGTGGATCGTGCGGGCGCTCGGGGATGCTCTCGCGGCCGACGGTCGTGATCGCAGTGAACTCGAAGCCCTCCTCGAAGCACAGAATGCGGCCCCGGCCGTCTCCCTCGTGATGCGCCCCGGTCTCACCGACCTTGACGAACTCATCGACCACGGCGCAACCATCGGCAAACTCTCCGTCTTCGCCGCCTCCTGGCCCTCCGGCGATCCCGGCGGCACCGAGGTGGTCTCCCAGGGCCGCGCCGCCGTGCAGGATGAAGGCAGCCAGCTCGCGGCCCTCGCCCTCGCCCTCGGCGCCGATGACCTCGTGCTCGCCGATGACGCCCACTGGCTCGACCTCTGCTCCGGGCCGGGCGGAAAAACCGCACTCCTCGGCGGTCTCACCGTGGATCACGACGCTGATCTGCTCGCCGTTGAAGTGCAGGAGCATCGCCGTGCTCTCGTGGAGCGCGCCGTCGCGACCCTCGTGGAGGCCGGCTGCGAGATCGACACCCTCACTGCCGACGGCCGCAGCATCGGAGAGAAGATGCCCGGGAAGTTCTCTCGGGTGCTCGCCGATGTGCCCTGCACGGGCCTGGGTGCGCTGCGCCGCCGCCCCGAGGCCCGCTGGCGCAAACAGCCCGGCGACGTGGGCCAGCTCGGCACCATTCAGCGCGAACTGCTCACGAGCGCCATCGAAGCCACCGCACCCGGCGGCGTGATCGCCTACGTGACCTGTTCTCCGCATGTGGCAGAAACCCGCCTCATCATCGCCGATGCCCTGCGCCGCCGCGATGATGTGGAACAGCTCGATGCACGGCCCGCTGTCCGCGCCGGAATCCTCCCCGAGAAACAGGAGAAGACCGATCTCGGGCAGGGGCCGGCCGTGCAGCTTTGGCCGCATCTGCACGGCACCGACGCCATGTTCATCGCCCTGCTGCGTCGGCTCCCCACGACGGCGGCCTGAAAACCGCGCGTAACCCATCCGCCTTAACCCCGTCGGCCCCGTCGGATTCCCTTCGCGGGCTCCCGTCGGACCCATACCGTCATCCTTCCGCGACCACCGCCCCTGCCCGAAAGGAGCAGCGACATGTCCACCACCCACGCCCCCTACTCCACGGACGGACAATTCATCCACCCCTCGATCCTCAATGCCGACTTCATGCGGATCGGGGAAGAACTGGACCGGATCGCCACCGCCGACTCGGTGCATGTGGACGTGATGGATAACCACTTCGTGCCGAATCTGACCTTCGGCCCCTCGATGGTGGAGCAGATCGTGCAGCGCGCCGCGATCCCGATCGACGCCCACCTGATGATCGAGAACGCCGACCGGGAAGCCCCCGCCTACGCCGAAGCCGGCGCCCGCTCCGTCACCTTCCACCTGGAGGCCGCGGCGGCACCGATCCGTCTTGCCCGTGAACTGCGCCGCAAGAATGTGGCGGTCGGCGTCGGACTGCGCCCGGCGAGCCCCGTCGAACCCCTTCTCGATGTGATCGGCGAGTTCGACATGCTGCTGATCATGACCGTGGAACCGGGCTTTGGCGGCCAGAAGTTCCTGGAGACGATGCTGCCGAAGATCCGCCGGGCCCGCCGCGCCATTTCCGAGGCAAACCTGGAGGTGTCGATCCAGGTGGATGGCGGCGTGAGCCGCGAAACCGTCGAACGTTGCGCCGAGGCCGGAGCCAATGTGTTCGTGGCCGGCTCCGCGATCTACACCGCCGCCGATGCCGCCGAGGAGATCGAGGCGCTGCGCGAATTGGCGCGGAAGAGCACCTGCGCGCACTGATAACCCCCGACACCTCATCCCGTCAAGCCTCAGCACGCTGACGTCGGACAACTCAGCCGCCGGGGTGCATGGACGCCCCGCCGAGCGGCGCGTCAGCACGCCCACGATTTCGCCCTGTGAGCACCCCGCGCCGCCATGCGGCGCGGGGTCTAGGGTGACGCTCGTGAAGGATTTTGAGGCGCTCTTTGCTGAACTCTCCGAGAAGGCCCGCACCCGCCCCGACGGCTCGGGAACCGTGGCCGAATTGGACGCCGGCATCCACGCGATTGGCAAGAAGATCGTGGAGGAAGCCGCGGAAGTGTGGATGGCCTGCGAGCACGAAAGTGACGAGGCTGCCGCGGAGGAGATCAGCCAACTGCTCTACCACCTGCAGGTCATGATGCTCGCGAAGGGCCTCAGCCTGCAGGACGTCTACCGGCACCTTTAAGGCCCCGGAACAAGGCTCCAGAACGAGGTTCCGGCACCGCCATCGGAACCCGTCGGCCCCGATTGAGCCGCCGGCGGCACACCTCATAAACCACCCCGCGAACCCCGCTGACCTGGGCTCTTAAGCCCACATCCCAAGGAGACCCCGTGCTGCGCATTGCTTTGCCGAACAAGGGAGCCCTATCGGAGCCCGCCGCCGAGCTGCTCCATGAGGCGGGGTATCGCCGCCGCGGTCAGGCCAAGGAACTGGTCCTCGTCGATCAGGACAATGACGTGGAACTGTTTTTCCTGCGCCCCCGCGATATCGCCGTGTACGTCGGCTCCGGCACCGTGGATGTGGGCATCACCGGGCAGGACATGCTCCTGGATTCCCGCACCGAGCATGAGGAGATTCTGCCGCTCGGTTTTGCCCGCTCCACCTTCCGTTTCGCAGCCCCGCAGGGCGCGGGCCTTGACCTCGCTGCCCTGGAGGGCAAGCGCATCGCGACCAGCTATGAGCACCTCGTTGAGGATCATCTGCAGTCCCACGGGGTGAGTGCCACGGTGATTCACCTCGATGGGGCGGTCGAGTCCGCGATCCGCCTGGGCGTTGCCGATGTGATCGCGGATGTGGTCGAAACCGGCACCACCCTGCGTCAGGCGGGCCTTGCGCCCTTCGGGGAACCCATCATGACGAGCCAGGCGGTGCTGTTCTCCCGCCCCGGTTTGGAACTGGATGCCTCCGGGGAGCACACCCTGGATGTGCTCGTGCGACGCGTGCGCAGCGTGCTCGTGGCCCGCCAGTACGTGCTCCTGGACTACGACGTGCCCACCGAGCACCTCGAACGCGCCGTGCAGGTCACCCCCGGATTTGAGGCACCGACGGTGTCGCCGCTGCACGGCGGGGCATGGTCGGCTGTGCGTGTGATGGTGGAGCGGCGCGCCGCCCACCACATGATGGATGAGCTGTACGAAGCCGGTGCCCGCGCCATTTTGGTCACCGAGATTCAGGCCTGCCGCATTTGAGGGCGCGGGTCTGAGACGATGACGCGATGAGCATGAAGGAGCCGACGGGGGAGCAGCCCGGAGAACCCTCGGGGCAGGGACCGGAACGGAACGCTGGCGAGGCGACGGTTGGATCGGCGGGATCGACGGGGGAGCCGACGACGGGGGAGCGGATCGTGCTACGCCCCCGCACCGTGCGCTATGCCGCCTACGGGATCGCGATTGTGGTGATGGTCGCCTCGATCATCACGGCGCTGACCATCCCCGGCTTCTCCCTCGCCAACCGGCTCGGCTTCCCTCTGTTTGGCCTCGCTATCGCCTGGTTCTGCCACCGCGAGGCGAGCGTTGCCGTCATTGCCGAGGCAGACAAACTCACCGTGCGGAACCTCTTTGTCACCACCGAGCTGGAATGGCCGCAGGTGATCGGTGTGAGCTTCCCGGCCGGTGACCCCTGGGCGCATCTGGATCTTGCCGATGGGGACACCCTCAAGGTGATGGCGGTGCAGCGCTCCGATGGTCAGCGCGGGCTGCGCGATGCGCATCGTCTGGCTGCCCTGGTGCGGGAACGCGGCGAAGCCCACGGGATTGAGTAAGGCGATGGCTCAGCGCGCGTGCCGCCCCGGCTACGTGCGAAAGACGGCGCGCTTCTAGTCGTCGAGCAGAGCAGCAGCCGCACGCCCCGCAAGAGCAGCAGCGAGGAAGGCCTCGGGCTCCTCATCGAGGCCACGCCCCATCGTCGAGAGCGAGACGGGGAGAGCCCGCAAGGCCTCCAGCAGCCCCTCCGCCTGAACATCCTGCGGGCGGTGCATGATTCCGCGCTCCCGACCCACCTCGATAATCGTGGAATCCACCTGTCTCCGCACAGACTCATGAAAAGCGCTGTATGTCGGATCTGCGGGGGAGAGGAGGGGGAGCACGACGGGAGCCAGACATGCGGCACCAAACATCGTGGAGGAATGATGCGACAGCCCCCGATGCCGCTCCCGCGGATCCGCCGTGGACACCCGCAGCGCCGCCACCGCACGCCCGCCCAGCACATGCGTGGCGTGCACAGCTTCCGCACCCTGCACACCGGAGAATCCCCAGCCGGTGCCGGTGCCGAGATTGCCCGGCCCTTGCACGGCGATGACCACGTCGGCCCCCATGACTTCCCGCGCCCCGAGCAGCGCCGAATGCACGGTCACCGCCTCCAAATCCCCACCGAAGGCCTGCCCGGCGCTGATAGTGCCGACGAGAATCCCCTCGGTCCGCAGCACCGAGGCGGTGCGTGAATAGACCGCCGGCAACGCCGCCGCATCGGTGTGCACATGAACGATGCGGGCCTTGGGACGGGTGGCACGGATACCGGCGGCAATGGCCGGAAGGGAGGAATGCAGATCCGCCACCACCACCGGCATGCCTTCAATGCTCGTGGCCGCGCGGACTGTCTCGTAGTGCTCACTGGCCGGATCGTCCAGGGCATCGACCATCGTCTGCAGGGGCGCGTAGCGGGCTTTGACCATGTGTCCGGCGAACGCCTCATGCGTGGGCAACACATCCAGACGCGCCACCACGAGGGCTTCACCGCCGGTGCCGAGTTCGCGGCGCAGAGCGTTTGTATTGAGCAATACGCGCTCACCGATCGCGATCTCGCCGGTCATCTCAACATAGGCCAGGGCGCGGAGCTCTTCCCCCGAATGACTGCTCGCGTGCTCGCGCGCCGACGCTGTGACTTCTCCGGGGAGGTCAGCGCTGCGCCCTTCGGCGGGGGACCCGTCGGCCGAAACCTCCGAAGGCTCTCTCAGATCCTCGATCCGCACTCGGAGACGCTGCACCCCCGGCCAGCTCTCCCGAAACCCGATCACCCGAGCGCATTCCCACTGCAGCATGTGCTCATCGTACGGGCGCCGTGGCCCTTCCAACCGGCTCTTTCACCGCGTCCCTCTCCGCGGTCCTCTCCCCGGCCCACCTCCCGGCGCCCACCCCGTCGGCCCCGTCGGCCCCACCACAGGGAAACCGGCGGCATGGGCTCCGCAGCCGCGCGGCACACAGCCTCTACCCTGGAACGGTGAGCACCAGAGCGACGGAACGGGTCATCAATCTTTTCTTCGCTATCAGCGAATCGCGGCGGATCAGCCGCGCCCAACTCGCCCGCGTGATTCCCGACTACACGAAGGCGGCCTCCCCGCAGGCCCTGGAGCGCATGTTTGAGCGCGATAAGGAGACCCTGCGTGAACTCGGCGTGCCCGTGATCGTTGAACAGGACCTTTTCGATGAGGACCTCTACTTCTACCGGATCGACACCCGCGCCCCCAGCCGATGGATCGACCTGACGATCGAGGAATACACGCTTCTGCATGCCGCCAGTAACGCCTGGAGCGATGAACGTACCGGGGGACAGGCGCAACGCATCCGCGCCAAACTGCTCAGTCTCGGCATGGAGCCGGACTCTGATCTGCTGCGTCTGACACCCAAAGGCAAGCTCGAATCCCTGCCGGTGATTTCACCCCTGTTTGAGGCGGTCACGGAAGGCACGGCCGTGTCCTTCACCTACCGCGCCGCCAGTGGGCAGCAAGCCCTTCGACGCGTCGAACCGTGGCTTCTCGGGCAAGCCCACGGCCACTGGTACGTGTACGGCTATGACCGGGATCGCCAGGCGCCGCGTCTTTTCCGTGCCTCCCGTATCCAGAGCTTCCCCACCGCCCTGGGGAAGGCGACTGCCCCGCGCGAGGAGAACCTCGACCTGGCCGCCCTGGTGGCTGGACGAACCGGCGGTGAAGAACCGATTCATGCCACTGTCCAGGTAGAGCCCTACAAAGCGCTGGAACTACGCGACCTGTCGGGGGCACATCCGCAGGACGAGGAAGTGCATCTTTCCGCCTCCGCTGTCTCGACTCTGCAGCGCCAGGTGCTCGCGCACTCCCGCTGGGCGGTTCTGCAGGAGCCCGCGGAGATCCGCGAGCGGATTGCCCGGAGCCTGCAGGACATCGCGTCGCTGCATGAGGGGGCGGCGAGCCTCGAAGAGATCGATGCTGCCGTCCCGGTTCCCGCTCCCGCGAAAATCTCGGTGCGCGCCCGCACCGAGGACAGCCTCTCGCGCGCCTGGAGCCTCGCCTCCTATGTGCAGCACCGCGGTGAGGTGTCGATCCAGGAACTGTGCGATCAGTTCAGCACGAGCCGGCAACAGATCATGAAGGATCTGGGACTGCTCTGGTGCTGTGGGGATCTCGGATACGGCGGGGGCGGCCTCATCGAGGTCGAAACCGGGCCGGACACGGTGCGGGTGCGAAATGCGGAACCCCTGAAACGCTCCCTGCGACTCACATCCACCGAGATCGTTGCGGTGCTCGCGGGGCTAGCGGTGCTGGCACCCGCAACCGGGGAACTGGGCACCGCGATGGAGTCGGTGAAGGCCAAACTGCGGGCGGCGCTGCAGGAGGATTCGGGAGCCGAGGACGCTCTGCCCTCTGACAAGCCGCTGCCCTCGGAGAAGCCGCTAGCGGCTGAGGGCGCCGTGCCGGCGACAGAGACGCCTGTCGAGGTGGGTCACGGGGTATCCGAGGCACGGGATCGTCTGTATGCCGTGAGTGAGGCTCTACGCGCCGCGATGGCCGTGACCGATGATGAGGATCCGCGGGGTTGGGTGAGCGTGCGCTACTCCTCGCCCGCACGGCATGGCACGAGCGTGCGCCGGATCCGGCCGCTCGAAGTCACGACCGACGGGGCTCGCGCGTATGTGCGCGCCCACTGTGCCCTGGTCCAGGATGAGCGACAGTTCCGTCTGGATCGGATCGTGGAACTTCCCAGCGCTGAGACTCCCATGCAGGCGGACATTCCCGCGGAGGCCCCGAATGATCCGCAGAATGAGACGGCAATGATGGATCTTTCCGGCCGCGTGGATGGTTC
>JAEWEZ010000007.1 GCA_023389045.1 Actinomycetes bacterium | reverse complement strand
CCCGCATCGCGCTCATCCCCGCCACGGTGACGGGGCTGACGTTACGGTTCTCGAGCTTCCGACCGTTCGTGTCCCCCCAGATGGCGGGATCGCGCATTACACAGTCGATGAGGCGGTCCGCGGCACGATCGTTCCCCGGATAGACGTAACCCGGCTCCCAGTGCAGACGCCCGAGGGTGACGCTGGAAACCCAGTTCCCTTCCACCGTCGTGGAGAACGTGATGACATCAGTGGTGAAAGGCCAGATGGTGGATGAGTAGCGGTTGGTGAATATCGACGCGGGAGTGACATCCAAGCTGCCACCGCGCAGCCGCCCGGGAGGGTTCTTCGAGGTTCGAGCTGTACGGGGCCGGTAGCAGTACTCGCCGGCGTCGGTCGGTTTGAGCGACTCCGTGGGAGTGGGGGTGGGGGTCGCCGTGGGCACAGGGGAGGCGCTCGTCGGTGCGGGCGAGGGGCTGGCTGTCTCTGTGCCGCTGGATCGCACCACGAGGTAACCGACGGTGCCGGCCACGATCAGAAGGAAAACGATCACAAAGGCCAAGCCGCCGATGAGCAGGGCTTTTCCGAGCCCGCCTCCGCGTTGGGGCATGCCTCCACCCGGGGCACTCCCCGGCGGGCCCGCGGGGGAGTGCATGGAGGGAGAGGAAGGCGGGGGACCGTACGTCATCTCGATGCTCCTGGATTCTGGCGTGGGCGCTTAGCCCACGACCTTCAAGCTCGCGATGATTTCGTCGAGTTCCCGACGGTGATCCTCATGGTCGGCTGCCACATCGGAGACCAGGGCGCTCGCCCCGCCGGGGCCCTCGACCACGATGGAGGTGACCACCGAAGCGCTCGTCGTCGAGAGCTCATCGGGATTCTCAAAATGGTAGGTGGCCTGCACAATCCAGGCGGGGTGTCCGTCCACCGTCGTCGATTCGGTGCGGTAGTCGGTGATCTTCGGCTTCTCACCAAAATGAATCAGCACGCCGGCGGTTGTTGCGTAGCACTGGAAGAGGGTGACCGCGGCCTGCTCCAGGCCGGGGTAGCCGCCCTCATTGGCGGGGAAGTCCACCCGTCCCACATTGACCACGCTGTACCAGCTGCCCTCAATATTGCGGGCCTGGGCGCTCACATCGGTCAGATAGGGGACCCCGCCAAGTCTCCACGCGTAGTCCCAGGATGTGGGATAGGTGAACTCTAGGCCGCCTCCGCGCAGGGTATTCGGGCCGCTACCGGGGGTGCTTCCGCGACCGCCGGGCGGAACATGACACTTCGAGGTCGGTGCCTGCGTGAAGAGCGGGGGAGGCGGTGCGAGGGAGGGATCGTTCTCCTTCGGAACGTATTCCTCCTGTCCCTCGGCGTCGCGCGTTGCGTGAGTTCCTTCCGACGGGCCTGCCGTCGGGCTGTCCTCCAGCACGCTGCGGAAAACGGTCTGGGAAAGGACCAGCGCAATGATCGCCACCAGAACCACACTCGTGCCAATCACGGCAATGATCGTGATCCGAGCGCGGCTGCGTGCGCGTTCGGAGGGGGCTGCCAGGGTGGTGCCGTGGGGCTGCGATGCCCCCGTGCCGTGTTCGCGTGTGCCGCTGGAGGCGTTGAAATCAGGCAGCGCCAGGCCACCCGCATCTTTATTGTGATCGGCCACCGTGCTGTGACACCTCCCCGAGTGCTCTTCCCTCCCGTGCCGTGGCCGATTCTCGCACGATCGGCGGGGATCGCGCGATCAGCCACCGGGGAGGGCGCGGGAAGAGCACCCCCAAGGCACAACAGAGAGGCAAAACAGGGAGGCGAAGCCCTGCCTGATACCCTCCAGGCGGGCGAGGACCCGCCCCCGGGGCGGCCTGAGCGCCCCGGACCGCCGAGAGCAGCTGGAGTGCGCATGCGACCGCCCCTCGTCCTCACTATCGCCGCGTCGGACAGCGACGGCGCGGCCGGCCTGCAGGCCGATCTGAAAACCTTCACCGCCCTCGGGGTGTACGGGGCGAGCGCGACCAGCATGATTACCGCCGTCAACACGCACGGCCTGCGCGGCATCCACTACCTGCCCGCCCAGGTGGTGCGCAGCCAGATCGACGCTGTCACCGATGACCTCCTGCTCGATGCCACCAAGATCGGTGCCCTGGGGTCGGCGGCCGTGGCGCAGACGGTGGCTGCGGCGGTGCGCGAGAACCGGAAGCGCTTCGGATACATCGTGCTCGACCCGGTCATGACCGACACCGACGGCAAACCCCTGATCTCTGCCGAGGGCGCGGCAGCTCTGCGCGATGACCTGATCCCGCAGGTCGATGTGCTCACCCCGAACCTGGCCGAGGCCGCTCAGCTGCTTGGGCAGCCGATTGCCACCGACCTCGATACGGTGCGTGACCAGGCGTTGGCGCTGCGTGAGCTCGGCCCCTCGGTGGTGCTCATCACCGGTGGCGCCCTACCCGGGGACGAAGCCGTGGATGTGCTCGTGCACAGCGGTGGCACGGATCTGCTGCGTGCCGACCGGGTGCCGGGGCGTCAGGTGCGCGGCGCCGGGGACACGCTCTCCGCTGCGATCGCCGCGCAGTATGCGCGCCTGGAAGAGTTCGACCGTGCCGGGGAACTAGATGGGATCGGCGAAGACGGCGAAGACGACGACGCTTTCACGATCATCGCCTCGGCCCGCGAATTCCTGGCCAGCGCTATTGAGAACGCTGCACAGTGGAAGATGTCCCGGGAGGGCGAGGGCGGGCGTGGCCCGGTGAACCACCTCATCACCCTGGACGAGGACTGACGAGAAGCACGGGCTGAGAGGTCTCAGCGGCCGATCAGGCCGAGCTTCTCCTTCAGCAGGAGCATCCGCAGGGCCGCCTCGCGCACCCGTTGATCCTGCTCAGGGCTTGCCGCCGCCCACTCCTGGATGGCATCGACCATCTCGCCCGCGAGGGCCGGATCAGCGGTCAGCACGGCATCTCCGCCGGCTTCCAGCACCCGCGTGACGCGCTCGGGCACGGGGATCGTGGCCACGGCTTTCGCGGCGCCGATGTCGTCGGTGATGACGAGCCCGTGGAAGCCGAGGTCTCCGCGCAGAATCTCGGTGACCACGGTGCGGGAGTGCATGGCCGGGATGTTCTCGTGTAGGCGCGGGTAGATCCCGGAAGAGAGCATGACGAGATCGGCCCCGGCATCGATGCCGGCACGGAAGGGCGTGAGCATCGGATCATCGCGGGTGTAGCCGTGATCGATGATTCCCTCAGCGGAATGGTCGGTGTTCTCTTTGACCCCGCCGAGGCCCGGGAAATGCTTCAGGGTTGCCGCCACATCGTGTTCGGTAAGCCCCTGCACGGCGGCTTCGACGCAGGCGCTGACTGTCGCCGGATCGGTGCCGAAGCCGCGGTCGAGTTCACCGACGGGGGCGTTCTCGTCACCGAGCTCGGGATCGACGGTATCGGCCACGGGTGCGAGATCCACGTGCAGGCCGAGATCTTTCAGCGCTTCACCGATCTGGGAGTAGGCAGCGCGGACCGCCTCCGGCCCCTCGGCTCCGAGCTGCTCGGCATCGGGGGTTTTCGGCGCGGCATCTCCGCGGAGCATCCGCACCTTCCCGCCCTCTTGATCGACGGCGAGAAGCGGGGGTAGATCGGCTCGTGAATGCTCCTGGGCAGCGGCAACGGCGGAACGTACTTCTTCGGCCGAGCGCCAGACCTGCAGCAGGAAATAGCCGCCGACGTGATGTTTCTTCCCGAGGGTGCGCGTGGGTGCCGTGCCCTGTACGATCCCGACGAGAACCAGCTGACCGGCAATTTCACGGGGGGAGAGGGAATCCAGCAGGGTTTGTGCAGTCGACGGGGCCTTGCTCGTGGGGGCTTCGGTGCTGGGTTCACCGCTGGGCTCCCCGCCGGCATCGCTGGCGGATCCCGTGGTTGGGTCTGGCGCGGGCGCTGTTGTCGGATCGGTGGCAGCGTCCTCAGAGGCGCAGGAACCGAGCAGACCGAGGGCGGGGAGGGCCAGCAGATGGCGGCGTCTCATGGGGTCAGTTTTTCATGTGCGCCTGAAACCAGTGCGTCTGCAATCACCTGCCTGCAATCGCTGTCTGCAATCACTCCGCATGGTGCTCGGATAGTTTCCGGTGCGAGTTTGGGGCCTCCTGAGTGATATTCAGGTTCGCTCTCGCGGGCTGCGCACTATGCTGGCGATCACGCCCAGCGGCCCCCTCGAGGGCGTTGGCAGGGCGGTGCAGTCACGTCCCTCCGGCACCGACTCCACACGACCCATCGCGCCCCGATCCGATCCCGAACGCTTTCCCGCGCGACCACGAAGGAGACCGATGATGCGATCCGACCAGACCGGTTCGACCTCCCCTGCCCTGCCCGCTGCCGACGGCTCCGCTGATCCGCACCAGTGGCTTGAGGACATCACCGGCGAGGAGGCTCTCGCATGGGTGCGCAGCCGCAATGAGCGGGCCGAAGCGGAGATGGACGCTGTGGTCGATCCCCAGGAGGCGGCGACCGAGCCGCTCGCGAAGACCCTCCAGGCAGAGATCCGCGAGATCCTCGACGCCACCGACCGCATCCCCGCCGTGGTCAAGCGCGGTGACTTCCTCTACAACCTGTGGACCGATGCCGAGCATGAGCGCGGTCTCTGGCGACGCACGACCATGGAGTCCTACCGCACCGACGAGCCGGAGTGGGAGGTGCTGCTGGACCTGGACGCCCTGGGCAAAGCCGAGGATGAAAAGTGGGTGTGGCACGGTTCGAGCCTGCTGCGCCCCGCCGAGGGCGAGCCCTACCGTCGCGCCCTGATCAACCTCTCCCGGGGCGGCTCCGATGCCGATGTGACGCGCGAGTTCGATCTGGACACCAAGCAGTTCGTGACCCCGCTCAGCGAGGGCGGCGACGGTTTCGCCCGCCCCGAAGCGAAGGGTGGCGCCACCTGGATCGACGAGGACACCGTGCTGGTTGCCACCGATTTCGGTGAGGGCACCATGAGCCACTCCGGCTACCCGCGCCAGGCGCGCCTGTGGAAGCGAGGGCAGAAGCTGGAGGACGCCGAACTCATCTTCGAGGCGGAGGAGACCGATATTGCGGTCTTCGTGGCGCATGATGCGACCCCCGGCTGGGAGCGCACCCTCATCATCCAGATGCACGCCTTCTACGACACCAGCTATCACATGGTCGAGATCCTCGAGGAGCCCGGCGAGGATGGGCGAAGCACCCGTCTGACCCGAATCGACGTGCCCCGCGACCTCGAAGTGGGCCTGCAGCGCGACCTCATCACCCTCTCTCCGCGCAGCGACTGGACGGTGGGGGAGGAAACCTACCCCGCCGGCTCGCTCGTCGTGGCCGATGCCGACTCCTTCCTCAGCGGTGACACCTCCAGCCTGAAAGCTCTGTTCACCCCGAGCGAGCGCAGCTCCCTGCAGGGAATGACCATCACCCGCACCGCCGTGGTGCTGACGGTGATGGAAGACGTGGTGGACCGCCTGGAGATCTTCACCCGCGATGAGAACGGCAGCTGGAGCAGCCGCGATCTGTACCCCGAGCTAGAGGGCTCGATTGGCCTCGCTGCCGTGGATGCCGAAACCTCCGATGAGGTGTGGGTGACTGTGACCGGTTTCGTTCAGCCGACCACCCTGATGCTTGGCGACCTTGCCGCGGTGGCGCGCGGTGGTGAACCGACGGAACTGGAAACCATCAAAGCCACCCCCGCCCGCTTTGACGCGGAGGGCGTGGTGGTGACCCAGCACTTCGCCACCAGCGAAGACGGCACCCGCATCCCGTACTTCCAGGTGGGGCGTGAGGACCGACCGGAGGGCGAGCCGGCACCGACCCTGCTGTACGGCTACGGCGGTTTCGAGAAATCCCTGACCCCCTCCTACCTCGGGGCGATTGGCAAGGCCTGGGTGGAACGCGGCGGCGTGTACGTGGTGGCGAATATCCGCGGCGGCGGTGAGTATGGGCCGCGCTGGCACCAGGCCGCCCTGAAGGAGCATCGCCACCGCGCCTACGAGGACTTCTCCGGCGTGGCCAAGGATCTCGTCGAACGCGGCGTGACCGACCGTGAGCACCTGGGCGTGCTCGGCGGCTCCAACGGTGGCCTGCTCACCGGCAATATGGTCACCCAATACCCCGAACTCTTCGGCGCCGTCATCATCCAGGTGCCGCTGCTGGATATGAAGCGGTTCTCGCACCTGCTGGCCGGTTACTCCTGGATGGCCGAGTACGGCGACCCCGACACCGAGGACTGGGAGTTCATCCGCACCTTCAGCCCCTACCACCTGCTGAAGGAAGGCGTGACCTACCCGCCCACCTTCGTGCTCACCTCAACCAAGGATGACCGCGTGCACCCCGGGCATGCCCGCAAGTTCACCGCAGCGATGGAATCCCTCGGCGCCGATGTGCGCTCCTGGGAAAACATCGAGGGTGGGCATGGCGGCGCCGCCACCCCGGAGCAGGCGGCCCGCATGAAAGCCCTGCTATTCACCTTCCTGTGGACGACGATCGGGGGCGCAGCCTCGGCATGAGACGCGGACGCGGCCTCGAGATCATCGACCGGGCCAGCCAGGACGACCTGCTTCAGATCCGCAATGATCTGATGACCGTCTACCGGGACATCACCCGTGACGGCAAGGAACTGTTCCCGCTGCGCTACGCGCGCTCCACACCGCGCCCGCGCTTCCGCCGCGCGGACGCGGTGCCGGTGCTGATCCTGCCCGACGGTCCCGAAAGAGCCTCCGTCCTGCCCTATGACGTGCTGCGGCGCTCCCTCGCGGGACAGGGTGTGGACGTGCTCATGATGGAGCACCGCGGGGTGGGCCTGTCCCGACTGGACTCCGAAGGGCAGGACCTCCCGGCCGAGGCCATGCGTCTGGAGTACGTGATCGAGGATGTCCTCGCGGTTCTCGACCATGCCGAGGTGGATCAGGTCGCGATCTACGGGGTCGGCTACGGGGCCTACCTCGCTCAGATCATCGCCGCGACGTATCCCGAGCGGGTGCGCTCCCTGGTACTGGATTCGCCGCTCACCTCAAGCCGCGATGAACTGGTCTCCCAGCAGGCGCTGCGCGCCGCCTACTGGGAGGGCACCGTGCCGGGCGCCGACACGGTCGCACAGGTTCTGCGCCGCCTCGTCGAGAACGAGGAGGTCGACGGGCATCGACTCGGGCCGGTGCTGCTGGCCGTTCATGAGCACGGCGGAACCGAAGCGGTGCGCGACCTCGTGGACCTGCTGGCCATGGGGCGCGGCCAGCTCGCGGTGCGCAGCGTGCGCCAGGTGCTCACCCAGGGATGGCTGCAATCCACCCCGTATGTGATCGAACAGGACCTGGTGGCGCGGATCGCGCACACCGAACTCGGGTCGGGTCACTATGCCGACGGGCTCCCGCTGGATGCGTTGCAGCTGGCGGCTGAGCGTGCCCGTGCCGTGCCACCGTTTACCCGGGAACCCTTCGACCTGCACGCCCTCGCGCCGCAGATCGTGGCCCCCACTCTCGTGATCGCGGGGGAGAGGGACCGCATCCTGCCCCCGCAGATCGCCCGCGACCTCGTCGAGCGTGTCCCGCAAGCTCGGCTGCTGGAGGTTCCCGGCACCGGGCACGCGATTCTCGACGCCCACAGTCAGATCGCCCAGATCGCGGCGCGCTGGGCGGCGGCCGGGGTGCCCGATCTGCTCGCCGATGAGTCTGAGCGGATCGCGACGTTGCCGCGGGCACCGCTTGCGCAGGCGATCACCACCGGTGTGCGGATCGCCCTGATGGCTGAGCGCTGGTCGCCGTGGCGGCTGCGGATGGAAAACACGTGGAGCACGCATCGGCACCATGCGCCCGATCCCACGTCGAGGCGAAGTCGACATCCGCGCGTGCCCTAAATGCCGCTAATCTGGATGAAACCGGAAATACCGGAGGATTCTGTATCAGCATCGGGGTGGTGGAGATGCGCCGACGAATCACAGGAGTACGACTCAACCCAGAGCAGGAACATCTCGCACCGCGTTCCCGTACCGCCACAATCGTTGCGGGCCTTTCGGTCGTGATGCTGGGATCGCTGGTGGGTGCTGGCGCGGTAGGCTTTGGGCCTTTTGCCGCTCTCAACCCGCAACCTGGAACACCGGAGGCGACTGTACCCGCGCCGTCGACCAGCTCCGCGCCTACTCCCGCAGAATCGCCGACTCCGTCGCCACCACCCGCCCCGCCGCCGACGGCCACACCAACACCCACTGCCACGCCCAGTAGCCCGTCCCCCGAACAGGGCACCGAAGGGACGTCCGAACAGGAAGGTTCTGAGCCCCGACGGGATGACCGTGACAGGGAACGCTCACGCCCGCGTCGAGGACAGCGGGGAGGGAATAGTGGAGACCGCGGCGGGGCCGAGCAGCCTTCTGCTCCGGAGGAGACGACGACACCGGGAGAGCCAGCCCCCAGCGGTGATCCGAGTGCACCGGCCCCGGCTGATCCCACGGAGAACCCCGCCCCGTCGAATCCTCCTGCTCCCTCTCCCTCGGAACCTGCGAAACCAGCTCCCCGCCCCAGGAAGACACTCCCGGCAGTGCAGAGGGCGGCTCAGGCGAAGGGAACGAATCCGGGATGGGAACGGCTATCCGCTGAGTCCTGCACTCGGGAGCCCCGGTGAGCTCTACTGCCTGCACGCGAGTCGGAACATGCCGTCCTCAGCGGTCATCCGGTAGGGCACGCCCCAGCGTTTCTCAGCCCAGGCGGGGAGGTCCGACGGGGCCTGGCCCTGCCAGGAGAAGGCGTAATCGTCCACCAGCACGCACTGCGGCACCCGCCGGTTCGGACCGTGGAGCCACTGCACGTCATGGTCGGGCACCGCATAGGCGAGCAGGGTGATATCGGTGGCGAGCACCGTGTGGTCCGGCGCTGCCTCGAGCATGGCCTCGGCCGGCTGCGCCCTCCAGGTGAGGTCCCAGCGGGCAGGCCGGAACACATCCAGGAGAGGCAACTGTGTGCCGAGCACGGCAGTGGCCCCGAGCATGGCACCGAGCGCCGCCCCCTGCTGCCAGCGGGGAGGCAGGGGCGCCGTGGTGTGTAGCCAGCGGCTGGCATGCCCGGTGCGGCGGTCCCCGAGGGCGTCAAGGGCGGCAGCCGCGGCAATCGGCATGAGGATCGCGTCGTAATGCCAACCCCATTCCCAGTAGAAGGCGACCGAACCGGTGAAACGCCAGGTCAGGGTCGGAACCATCAGCCAGATCAGCGGTGAGCGCGCCCCGATCACACCGGCGGCGAGAAGAAGCATTCCCACGGTCACCCATTTGATCGGCGGCCAGAACACCCCGAGCGGGGAGGCGAGATTGTCGGTGTAGTCGTACTGCCCGGCCGTATTCAGCAGCGGCAGGATCACGAAGGTGGCGAGGATGAACCACCCCATGCCCCAGCAGGCGAGCCCCACCCCGTCGGCCCGATGCTCCCGATGCCGCAAAGCGATGATGAGCCCGAGGAACGCCACGGTGAGTCCCAGGTCTTCTTTGACCAGCACAAGCGGGGCTGCCCAGAGGATTGCGGCGATCACCCGGTCGCGCAGCAGGGAGGTGAGCGCCATGGCCATGAGCGGCACGGCGAAGGCCACCTCATGGAACTGGGCGCGGGCCGCCCCCTGCAGGCCGAAAGAGAAGGCGTAGGCCACGCCAAGAAACGCCCCGGGGCCACGCCCTAACCGTTCGATGGCAAGGCGCGTGATCGGTACGGCGGAGAGCCCGAGAAGCAGAGCCTGCGTCCAGAGCAGAGCGAGCCCGGAGGGCCACACCCACCACACCGGCGCGAGAAGAACCAGGATCGGGTGGAAGTGATCGCCCAGCAGATTGACCGCATCACCCTTGATCGGCACGATCGGGGCGTGCAGCTCCCCGTAGGCCCGAGCCAGCTGCGTAAAAATCCCCAGATCCCAGGAATAGGAGACGAGATTTCGCCACTGCTGGGTGCCGAGCAGCCCGTACAGCAGGGTGCTTGCTGCAGCGAGAATCCAGGGCAGGAGCATCTCGGCGCGTGGGCGGGCAGGCATGGAGCCCACCGTAACGGAGCCGGAGGCTGCCGTACGCGCACTGCTGAGCCGGAGGCTGCCGTACGCGCACTGCTGAGCCGGCGGCTGCCCGGCGCGCACTGCTGGGAGGGCACGGCGTATAGGATCCGTGTCATGAGCCTTCGCCTCCTGTTGCAGCCTGCCGCGCACACCCTGTCCCGTATCGGATACCCCGTGCGCTACGTGGGCGGTATCCCGACCCGCTCTCGAGTGTTCCGCGGTGCCGTGGCCAGTGTGGGGATCGGAGCGCTCAGCCTGGTGGATCCGGCACGGCTTCGCCCCTGGCAGACCGTCGGGCATCGATTCCTCTCTGCCACGCTCGCTGGCCTCACCGGTGCTGATCTCGCGCGGGAAGACCCGATCATCGATCCCTTCACCGACGGTGTGCTGATGGCGGGTGCCGCCCTCGGTTTGGCAGAACCTGCCGAGCACCTCGACGCCTGGGCCATGTCTGCGCTGCAGCGTGCCGGCTTTTCCCGTCCACGCTGGGTGCTTGCCGGGGTGGGGATGGCAACGATGGCGGCGGCCTATACCGCAGCGGGATCCATGGCGAAGGACGCAAACGCCTGGCAGCAGTTCGTGCCGGAGGCGCCGGATGCCGAGGGCAACGGCCCCCTGCAGGCGAACCATCGCGCGATTATCGAACGGCTCCTGGAACCGGCCGAGGACGGCACCGAGCTGCCGGGAACGGCGGTGCTCCGCACGCAGCTGGAGACCCTGCGTGCGAGTGACGATCACTGGGCGGCATCGGTGACCCTGGTGGCGGATCCGAGCACGCAGCGTCTGGTTCCCCATCAGCAGACCTGGGGCGTGTACGGGCGATTCACCCACGCCGGCTACCCCTACCGTCTGGAACTACAGATTTCCGGCGGCCGCATGGTGGCGCTCGCAGTGCTCTCCGACCTGCCCGAGGGCGATGCCGCAGAGCAGGGGCTGGTGGACATGGAAGCCGCCTATGACGCGCTCGAAACCCTCACGCGGATGCCGGAGGCTTCCGCGCTGGAGATCGTGCGCGAACAGCCCTGACCGCACCCGGGCACCGTGAGGAGAGTCCTCAGCACCGCTCGCCGCGCGGAACCAGCGGCAGCAGCGCAACCATGAGCCCGATCAGGGCCACCACCCCGAAGACGACCGCCCAGTTCGGCACATGCAGCATGGCCACGAGCAGCAGAAGCATCCCCAGCAGCAGGCTGACCAGGAGCACGAGTGCCCCACTGCGGAGCATCGCGCGCCAGGCCGGAGCCGTCAGCTCGGCATGGGCCGGAGCGGATGCCGCCCAAGCCCAGCACATATGAGCGAGCACCAACGCCGCACCGATCACCACCATCCGCCACAGCGGAAGCGGATCGGCCACCGCGATCGGTAGCCCGATCACGATTGGAAGCGCGGAGGCGATATCGGAATCCGGTGTGATGCTCTGGGCGAGCACGAGCAGAGCGATAAGACCCGCGAGAGCGGCGCTCGGCAGGGAAGCGATGGGCCCCGCCGGGAACATGAGCACGAGGATGAGCACCATCGCCGCCACGGCGAGCAGACGAAGCACCCACTGACCGCGTGAAACCAGGGCTGCCTCCGCCAGCATGGAGGAGATTGCATCGGCAATCGAACGCATCACGCCCTCCTCATCCGTGGAGCAGAACCCATGCGGGCCAGCGACAGCAGCACCGGGGCGAGGGAGACAGGCCCCTCCCAGGCGGTGACCGGAACCCCCGCCTCCCGCAATTCCCGCAGGGTGCGTTCACGCTGCAAACGCCGGATCGTCCAGGCCTCTGCCCAGTATTCGGCGGCCCGTCGGTCCCGTCCCCGCTGGGCACGGCGAGCCCGCTCCAGGTCCTCGAGCGCCCCGAGCGACGGAGGCAGCGTGTCGATCACGACCACGTCGGCCCCCAGGGAGCGCAGCGAGCCGATCTGCCCCACCGCCTGATCCGTCAGCAACGGACTGCACACCACCGCCAGAGTGCCGCTGCGCACCGTGGCCACGCGGCGCATCGGGCGGTTATCGGCAACGCTCCGGTCAGCCCGGGAGAGCACGTCGATCAGCACCCGCATCTGCCGCGGCCCGGTGCCCGGGCGGACCGGCCCGATCAAATGCCCGAGGTCATGCACGGCCACACGGTCGCCCACGCTGAGGTAGTGCCGGGCAATGGCGGTGGTGGCGCGGATCGTGAGGTCCAGGCTGGAGGGGGCATCGTCGGGCGCCCACCGGGAGGGCTGCACATCGGTGGTGGTGTCGGTGACGATCAGAACGTCGGTGTCCTGCTCAGTGAAGGTGGAGTTCGTGTGCAGGCGCCCGGTGCGGTTGGTGACGCGCCAGTTAATGCGAGCCAGACGGTCACCGGCGCGGAACTCGCGCACATCAGCCAGCGCGGTGCCATCGCCGCGGCGGGAGGAGAGGTGAAAACCGCTGATACCGATCGGATGCGACAGGGTGGTGGTCGCTTCGAGCACCGAGGCCGTCGGAACCACCTGCAGGGACAGGGCACGGAGCCTGCGCTGGGCACGGAACGCCCCGAAAGGATCACCGATCTGCATATGCAGCGGCCCCACCTCAATGCGGCCCCAGCGATGCGGGGTGAGGCGGAAATGCGCGGTGCCCTCCCCGAGGGTGCTGCCTCGCAGCGGATCGGTGTCGGTGCGGCGCGGTAGCGGGATCGTGGCGGCAATCAGCAGATCCGGCTCCGTCACGGCATCCACGCGCACCGTCGAATCCTCGGTGATGGTGCGCTCGCCGCTGCGAATCACCGGGCCGGGGATCTCTTGATCCTGCTGCCGGGCGGCACGCCGGGTCATGGCGAGCACCGCCCACACCAGTAGGGGCGCCCCCAGGAGCATGAGCGGCGGCCGCCCCATCAGGAGCGCCGCCAGCATCAACACCACGCCGCCGATGACGGCACGGTTCAGGGCGGCGGTGGGGCGCAGCCGCAGCGGCGGGGTGGTGCTGCGGGGCCGCGCCTGGGCGGATTCGATCTGCTGCACCTCCGGGCTGAGGGCAGATTCCGGCCCCGGGGTGTGCCCGGCGGGGCGGGGTGCGCCGCGGTTCACGCGCGTTCCGGCGCTTTCTCCGCGGCGGGATCCACCGTCGGATCAGCGGAGGGAACCGGCACCTCACCGATCACGGATTCGACTACGCTGTGGCCGGTGACGTTCTGCAGCCACAGTTCCGGTCGGACCGTCACGCGGTGGTCCAGGGCGGGGTGCGCGAGGGCTTTGACATCCTCGGGGATCACGTAGTCACGCCCGCGGATCACGGCCAGTGCCCTCGCGGTGGTAATCAGTGCGAGCGTGCCGCGAGGTGAAGCACCCACCAGCGTATGGGCGTGGGAGCGGGTGGCAGCCACGAGCTGGACCGCGTAGTGCCCCACGGAGTCATCCACGTGCACGGTCTCCACGGCAGCTTGCAGGGCCAGCAGCCCCTCGGCATCGGTGACCTGTGCAACCGTCTGCTCCTCAGTGCGCCGCCCGATCCGGCGCGCCACCACATCCCACTCTTCCTGCGCCGTGGGGTAGCCGAAGCTGAGGCGCAGCAGGAAGCGGTCCAGCTGCGCTTCGGGGAGCGGGTAGGTGCCCTCGTGTTCGACGGGGTTCGCGGTGGCGAGCACATGGAAGGGGCGGGGCAGTCGGTGGGTGGTGCCCTCGACGGTCACCTGGCGTTCCTGCATCGCTTCCAGCAGGGCCGACTGGGTTTTCGGGGGCGTGCGGTTGATTTCATCGGCCAGCAGCAGCCCGGTGAAGACGGGGCCAGGACGGAATACGAACTCGCCGTTCTTCTGGTCGTACACCTCGGCGCCGGTGAGGTCTGCCGGCAGCAGATCCGGGGTGAACTGGGCGCGGGTGAAGGGCAGACCGAGGGCCTGCGCGAAGGAACGCGCGGCAAGGGTTTTGCCGAGGCCAGGCAGGTCTTCCAGCAGCACGTGGCCGCCGGAGAGGATCCCGGCGAGAACCAGTTCGAGGGCATCGCGTTTGCCCACTACCGCGGTGCCGACCGCGTCGAGAACCTCCTGCGCGGTGCGGGAAACCTCCGCCGGGGTCGGGGCAGGGGCCGGGGTGGGTGCGGTGCTCTGAGGGCTGTGGCTCATCGCTTCTCCTTCGGGATGGAAGCCAGCTCATGCAGGTAACGGTGCAGGGTGCGCCGGTCGATAGTGCCGATCGTCGGAACGTCCTCGCCGGTGCGTTGGCACCGGTCGATCAGGTCCTGCAGTTCGGGGGAGAGGGCGGGGGCTTGGGGGGGCGCGGGCACGCTCGGCAGCGATCTCGCCGAGTACCCGCCCAAGTTCCCGGCCGGTCATCCGACGGTGCGCCTGCGCCCCGTCGACCATGTCGTGCAAACGACGAACCCACAGGTCATAGGAGTGGGCGGCCACACGGTCCGGATCGGGATCCAGCACGACGGGGGCGAGGGCGTCATCGCGTTCGAGGGGAGCGGAGACGATCCAGACGGCGGCCGCGATGGTGAGGGCGATGGCGAAGGGGATGGCCGGGTCGAGCACGAGATCGAAAGCCATCAGGATCAGCACCGTCACGAGCGTGATCACGATGAGCACGATGGAGCCGATAAGGAGGCGCCGCAGGTCACGGGTCATGAGCCACCTGCCCCGAACCTGCCCCCGCTGTATCGGCACCGCCGGAAGGGCGCGGGCCACGATCAGCAGTGCGTGTGGAGGAGGCCGAGAGTTGCTCGAGTAGCTGCCCGAGCAGCGTGTCGGCTTCCTCCCGGTCTGCATCCTCCAGGGGATGGTTATCGAAAAGCGCTCGCCGGTACAGCTCCGCGAGGCGATCAATATGCGCAGTTTCCAGCGCGAAGGCGCCGAGCACACTGCTCACGTATTCACGGGTGGTCTGAGAGGGGGCCCGACGGGGCCGGACTGCGCAATCGCCTGCTCCAGGGTGAGCCAGGCGCGGATCACCCCGTCATGGGGATCGGCGGCGGTGCGCAGCTGTTCATAGGCGGCGGCCACGGCGTCTTTCGCCTCATGCACCTGCAGGGCCTCGGGTTCCTCCGCCGCACCCGTCGGTCGGCTCCGAGGTTCGGGGCGGATCGGCTGCAAACGTCGAATGACCAGCACCGCCACGAGCACGATCAGCGTGATCGCAGCAGTCATGAGAACACCCATGATGATCGTGCCGACGATCGGTTTTTGTTCCCGCTCGGTGGTGTCAATGTTCTGGTGCTCCCAGCGTTCGCTGTCCATGGCGGGGGCCTCGCGCTCGGGGGCCTGCCAGATGCGTTCTCCGGCCTCGGGGGCGGAAATCACGACGCGGTGGTCGGCGCCTGCCCCGAGCGCCACCACGAACATCGCCAGTAGCGCGCCGATCAGGAGCAGGCCGGCGCGGCGGCGGCCCAGAGTGCTCATGCGGTTTTCTCCTCGGCGGCGGGCGGATGCGGATCCGCGATGATCACGCTCTGCTCTCCGCGCAGACGGGTCAGGATCAGGGTGGCGCTCGCGTCCCCGAAGCGGCGCGGCCGCAGGCGCCGGCGCAGTTCCTCGGGTTCGACCGCGGTGCCGCGCTTCTTCACCTCGATGATGCCGATGCGGTGCTCACGCAGGTATGAACTGAGGCGTTTGAGGCTGAAGGGCATCACATCACGCACCGTGAAACCACGTGCGAAAGGCGTGGTGACCTGTACATCGGAGGTCAGGTAGGCGATCGTCGGGTCCACGGTGCGGGCCTGGAGGCGCGAGGCGAGTTCCCCGAGCAGACCGGCGCGGATCACCGCCCCGTCGGGCTCATACAGATGCGCGCCGAGCTCCCCGCAGTCGGGGTCGATGCGTGGCCCACGGCGCTCCATGCGGTGCATTCCCTGGGCGTCGGCAAGGAGGGCGCTGGCCTGCACACCGGCTGTGGCGAGGGGGCCGAACCAGCAGCAGGCTTCAAGCACCTGCCCATGCCAGGAAAGCCACTGGGTTTCTGTGCCCGCGGGGAGGGCGGAGGGGTCGATGCCGGGGCCGAGTTTCGCGCCCACTGGCCCGTGGGCGCCGTCTGTGCCAAGGCGCCGCGCCAGGTCCTCCACGGCGCTCAGCGGCGGTTCGTATTCCTCGGGGTCATGGAGCCGACGGGTGCGCGCCCCGTTCACGCGGCGCCGCGCCGGATCCAGCCAGATCCCTTCGGTGCGCGCCGGATCGTGCGCGAGGGCATCGCCGAGTTCCACGGTGGCCTGCGGGAAGGGCCGCAGGTTCACGGTGGCCACCGCCACTGTCACCTCGTCCCGGTCGATGGCGAGCACCTCGCGATCCAGGCCCGCCAGAGCCATCGCATCCCCGCCGATGCCGCAGCCGAGGTCTGCCACGGAGGCAACCCCCGCCCGGGCGAAGCGCCCGGCGTGCAGCGCCGCGACCTGCCAGCGGGTGGCCTGCTCCAAGCCATGCGGGGTGAACAGCATCTGCTGGGCGAAGGGACCGAACTTCTCCTGGGCGCGGCTGCGCAGACGTGCCTGCGTAAGCACGGCCGAGACGAGACTCGAGTCGTGCCCCTGCTCGCGCAGACGCGCACTGAGCGTCAGGGCATCCTCTTCCCGGTAGGGGCCCAGGGAGTTCAGCAGAGCCCAGCCCTCGGGGTGCATCACCGGTTCGACGGCGCGAAAATCGGCCTGCGCGTCGGCTCCGGTGCGTGAGGTCATGGTCAGTGACCCTACCGCGCGTTGGTGCTATGCGGCACACACAGCGCGACGGTAGGGGTCAGATCATGCAGCACCGGCGCGGCCGGCGAGGGATGCACCGGCGCCCTGGCGGTCAGCGGCGGCGAGGGCGCGAGCCCGCGCAGCCGGGCCGGGAGACGCCGATCCGTGCAGCTCAGCGGCTCACCTGCACCACGATCTTGCCGCGGGTGTGGCCCTCCTCGAGCAGGCGGTGTGCCTGCTGGATCTCCTCGATGGGCAGCACCTGCGAGACCTCCAGGTTGATCGTGCCCTCACGGTGCAGGGCGACCAGACGGTCCAGGCGCTCCCGTCCCGGCACGATCTGCGGGATCACCGCACGGATTCCGTGCTCCGTGGCCGGGGTGAGATCCGCAAGGGAGGGGAGCGGAACGATGATGCCGCCTTCGGCGACCACGTCGAGGCTCGGTACGAAGGTGCGGTGATAGTGCGTATCGAGCACCGCATCCACGCCGCGACCCTCCGTGGCGCGCATGATCTCTTCTTGCCAATCCTGCTGGTCATAGGCGATCGGGGTGGCGCCGAGGGAACGGATCCGCTCCGCGTTCTCGGCCCGGCCCGTGGCCCACACCGTCGAGGCACCCGCAGCGAGAGCAAGCGGGATCAGCAGCTGCCCCACCCCGCCGGTGCCGCCATGCACGAGAACCGTCTGCCCCTCGCTGATCTGGGCACAATCCTCAATCACCGCGAGGGCGGTGAGCCCCGCCAGGGCAAGCCCGGCAAAAACGGGAAGGTCCTCATCGCTACTCCCGGCGGGAAGCGGAGCGAGATCATCGGCGAGCAGCGCGGCTTTTTCAGCGACGGTGCCGCGGCGGTCGCTATTGCGGCGCATACCGAAAACACGAGTGCCCACACTCAAACCGAGGGCTGCGAGTTCCGTGTCGTCCAGCCCCTCACCGGCACCGATCACCGTGCCGACGAGTTCCCGGCCGGTTCCCGCCGGGAGGGGGAGATCTTTGGCAAGGCCCGAGGACCCGTCACGGATCTTGAAATCCAAGGGGTTCAGACCCGCCATCTGCACCTGAACCAGCACCTCATCGGCTGCCGGCACCGGATCGGGAGCGTTCTCCTGCATGGTCAGAACCTCGGGACCGCCAAAGGACGAAAACTCGATAGCACGCATAGCCCCATCATGCCCCCGTCGGGCGGCTTCCGCCGACCCCCATCGAGGATCTACGACCCACCGTCGGTCCGCTGCCGGTCCCATCAGCGGGCGGGGCGGGGGAGAATAGGGCCGACGACGGGCCACCGCCTGCTGCCACCCGAGCCCAAGGAGCTTTCATGACCAGCGTTGCCGCCGCCAAAGGCCGCGTGAGCATGTACGAATGGCGTGCCCGCGTGCTCACCGAGGCCGCCCTCCAGCTCGGAACCGAGACGATTGCACTGGTGGAGGCGGATCAACGCGATCTGGCCGCCGCCATGCTCGCCCCCGAGGATGTTCCGAACGTTCCCGTGGCCGCCATGGACGGTTTCGCCGTGCGCTTTGAAGATCTTGGCGGTGGCGCTGAGGACGAGACGGTCACCCTTCCGGTGAGCGTGGACCTCCCGGCCCGCCCCGGCGTTCCCGCCCCGCTCACCCCGGGAACTGCCGCCCGCATCATGACCGGCGCCCCTGTTCCCGCCGGAGCCGACACCGTCGTCGAAGTCGAACGCACCGACGCTGAACCCGTCGGCCCGCTTCCCGCACAGGTGACGATCCAGCGGGATCGGAAAGCAAGCCTCGGGCGGCATGTGCGCAGCGTCGGCGAAGAAATCCGCCAGGGCGAGGAACTTGCGGCCGCTGCCACGCGCCTCGGCCCCGGCATGATCGGCCTCGCCCTCGCCCTCGGGATCACGGAGGTGACCGTGCGGCGCCGCGCCCGCGTGGGCATTGTCGTGACCGGTGATGAACTCGCCGATCCCGCCGCGCCTGCCGCTCCCGGAACCGTGCGCGAATCCAATGGGGCGCTGCTTGCCGCCGCCGTGCGTGCCGACGGGGGCGAAGCGCGCACCGCGCGTTGCGGGGATGACACCGAAGCCTTCTGCCGCGTGCTCGAAGACCTCTCCCGCCAGAGCGATCTGCTGGTGACCACCGGTGGGGTGGGGCACGGCGCCTACGACGTGGTCAAGGCAGCTCTCGGGCCGACGGGCCGCGGCACCTCTACCTTTGAACACCTTGCCCTGAGGCCCGGTGGCCCCCAGGGCCTCGGCGCCGTGGGCGGGGTTCCCGTCGTGCATCTTCCCGGCACGCCCGTGGGTGTCGTGATCGCCTACCACCTGTTCCTGCGACCGCTGCTGGATGCTCGCTTTGCGCATGATCCCTGGCCGGCCCAGCTGATCGGGGCTGATCCGGAAAGCGGGCGAGCCTCCCGGCGGCCCGGCGTGCTCGTCCAGCCCGGGCTCCTGCAGGTGAGCGCAGAGGGGCAGCTCGGTGCCCAGGTGGTCCCCGGCAAACGCCTCGCTCCCTTCTCCACCGCGGACTGCCTCGTGCTGCGTGAGGGCGAAGGCAGCCGGGTGCATGTGATCCCGCTACGGTAAAGCCATGCGAAGCAGTTCCTCGTCCCCGCCTGCGGGCACACACGATCACGGTGGGGATATCACCCTTAGGCCCTACAGCGCGATCGTTCTCAGCATTGTGGTGTGGGTGCTCGCCGCCGGTTTTGGCATCGACGCGGTGATGCGGCGCTTCGACGTCGAAACCCTCAAATCCCTCAGCCTGCTGATCCTCATGAGCGCCGGGACCTATGCGGTCCTCTGGGCGCCGCGGATCATCGTGCGGGATGACTGCGTGACCATGCGCAATGTGTTCCGCGTGCACGAGATTCCCTTCGCCGCGATCGACGCAATCAGGATTGTTGCGATGGTGCGGATCGAGGCGCGCGGCAAAGACGGGCGCCCGCGCACCTACTCCGCATGGAATGCACCGGCGGTCGGGAAGAGCAAGGCTCCCAGCCGGCAGGAGGAACGGGAAATACGCGCTGGTCTGCGCACACACAGTCAGAGCGCGCGCCTGCACGCGCAGATCCGCGGGTGTCGTTCCGTGGTGCTCCTGGACCGCTGGAACCGCTGGATCGACGTGCAGGAGGAAGCAGTGGAAAGCGCCGGGGCCGACGGGCGAGCGGCCTCCCGAGCCGCTGGCACGGAGGTGAAGCCGGCGACGGTCTCGACCGGCCTGAACGTGCCGAGCCTCGTGGTTCTCTTTATTGCCGTGCAGGCCGTGCTATCCGCCTTCGTCTTCTAGGCGCCAACACACTCTCAGTCACCAACACACTCTCAGTCACCAAGACACTCTGGGTCGCCAACGGACTCGAAGCGCCCCCACCACGGACCCCCCCTCACCCTGAGAGCGTGTGCTCGTCAGAACCTGGCAATCAACCTGGTAATCAGGCCTTCACACCCACCTGGGTCCAGTCCGGGGACTCGAACAGGGAGGCGCCAAAGTTCACGACGCCCTTCTTCACGCCCACGATGTTCGGGGTCGCGTAGAACGGGATGCAGACGAAGGACGCCGCGATCTTCTTGGAGATCTCGTTGGCGATCTTCTTGCGGGCCGCCGGATCGAAGTTCGAGGTGAGGTCCTTCAGCAGCGGCTTGATCGAGTCATCCGCGAAGTTGGTGTAGTTCTGCTTCGAGTTCAGGGGGTAGAACAGGTTCGCGGAGGAGGTCTCCGGGAACTGCGAACCCACCCACGAGAAGGTCACGCCGTCGAAGTTCTTGGGCCGGATGTACTCATCGAAGTACGCATCCGAGGGGACGGTCTTCAGCTCGCAGTTCAGACCAATCTGGTTGAGGTTGGTCTGAACCTGGCGGGCGCGGTCGGAGTTCGACTTGGTGTCCGCCGGGATGATGATCGCCATGTCGAAGGTCTGGCCGTCCTTCTTGCGCTTATCACCCTCGAGCTTCCAGCCGGCCTCATCCAGCAGCTTCTTGGCAGCTTCCTGGTCGAAGGTCAGGCCGCCGAAGGAGTCCTCGTAGCCGTCCTGGCCGGGCATGTAGTAGAAGTTGTCCACCAGCACGATCGGAGCCTCGAGCGGGCCCACCACGGCGCGGCCAATGGCCTCGCGGTCGATCGCACGGGCGATCGCCTCGCGCACCTTCACGTCCTCCAGCTTGCCGCCGGCACCCTTGACGTTCAGGGTCAGGTGGGTCCAGGTCAGGCCGTTGGTGGTCTGGATGGAGGCGTCCTTGCGGGTCTTGGCCTGGGCCAGGACGTCACCGTTGGGGATCACGAGGCTGTCGATCTCACCGTTGGCGAAGGACTGCGGCTGGGTGGTCTGGTCCACCACGGAGAAGATGATGGTCTCCAGCTTGGGGGCGCGGCCCCACCACTTGTCATTGCGCTTGAGGGTGATCACACCGCCGGTGGTGTCGATGTTGTCCACCTTGAAGGGGCCGCACGACGGGGTCGGGGTGGAGATGTGGGCCTCGTTCCACGCCTGCGGGGTGGCCGAGACGGTCTTGGGCACATCCGGGTAGGTCTTGGTGATCCAGTCGATGTACGGGGTCTCGAAGTGGATCTCGCCGGTGAACTCGTCGTCGGTCTGCTTGATCTCCTTGATCTGATCCCAGCCGACGGTGGAGACGACGATGAACTTCTCGTCCTTGCCGTTGTTGGCCTTCCACTGGGAGATGAGGTCCTCAATCACGATCGGGGAGCCGTCCTCCCACTTCGCGTTCTTGTTGAACTTCACCGTCACGACCTGCGGGTCCTCGGAGGTGACCTCAGCAGACTCGATGTAGTCGGGGTTGAAAGACTTCTCGCCAGACTCGGAGTACTTCAGGTAGTGGCCCGAGCCCATGGGGCTGCGGATGTCGCTGAGGTCGGCGAGGTTGCCGTCCACGTGGTTGCCGTTCCAGTTGTTCGGCAGCTGGGAAACGGCAAGCTTCAGGGTGCCGCCGTCGGGAACCTGGTCGTACTCGGCGCGCTCCCACGCGGTGGTGGGCAGCTTCTGCTGGTCAGCAGCAGCCTTTTCGTTCTTCTTCTTCTCGTCGGCCTTCTGCTCTTCAGCAGTCTTCTGACCGCAGGCGGCGAGGGCAGCGGCGCTGCCGACCACGCCGGAGCCGGCGAGGAAGAGACGACGGGTGCTCGTGATCTTCATAGTGATGTCCCTTTCCTGGATGGGAAGTGCCGTCATGCGCTGGTGACGGGCGTTGAGGGGTCGACGTCGACGGTGTCGAGTCGAGAGATGGAGTCTGCGTGATGGCACGCGATCCGCGAGCGACCGTGCTCACGGGGCTCCGGGTCCTCGGCGCGGCAACGCTGCTGCTTGTCCTCCGGCAGGAGGGGAAGCAGCGGGCAGCGGGAGGCGAAGTTGCAGCCCGGGATGGTTTCCGCAGGGCTGGGCAGATCACCCTTGAGGATGATCCGCTGGCGGGAGCGCTCGGTGGCCGGATCCGGCACCGGAACAGCGCTCATCAGGGCGCGGGTGTACGGGTGGCGCGGATTCTCGAAGACTTCCGCGACGGGGCCGTACTCCACGATGCGCCCCAGGTACATGACGGCGATCTTGTCGGCGATTTCTCGCACGATCGCCAGGTCGTGAGCCACGAACAGGTACGACAGGCCCAGCCGGTCGCGCAGATCCTCCAGCAGGTTGATCACGCCGGCCTGGACGGACACGTCCAGCGCCGAGACCGGCTCGTCCAGAACCAGCAGCTTGGGCTCGGTGACGAGGGCACGGGCGATACCGATGCGCTGACGCTGACCACCGGAGAACTCATGCGGGTAGCGGTCGGCCATGGTCGGCTCCAGGCCCACCAGTTCGAGCATCTCGGTGACCTTACGCATCCGCTCATCACGCGGCACCTTATGCACCGTCAGCGGCTCGCCAATGATGTCACCGACCGGCAGACGCGGGTCCACCGCAGCCATCGGGTCCTGGAACACGATCTGCACGTCGGACCGCAGTTTCAGACGCGAGCGCTTATCCAGGGTGGACACATCCACCCCACCCACGCGCAGCGTTCCCGCCTGCGGGGTGATCAGCTCCATGATCTCGAGGCTGGTGGTGGACTTACCGGAACCGGATTCACCCACCAGGCCGAGGGTTTCGCCCGGGTAGATGCTGAAGTCCACGCCGTCCACGGCCTTCACGGTGCCCACCTGGCGGCGGAACACAGCACCCTTGTACAGCGGGAAGTGCTTGATCAGACCCTTGGCCTCGACCACCGGCTCGGCTTCGCCACGATCCTCGATCAGGCGCTCCTCATGGGGCGGGCGCGGGAAGATATCCGAGGGCTTGAGGGTGCCGGCTGCGATCTCATCGGCTCGATGACAGGCCACGGTGCGGTTCTCGTTGCCGAGTTTGACCTCGAGCTCCGGTTCGCTCTGACGGCACACGTCCATCGCTGCGGGGCAGCGGGCGGCGAAGGGGCAGCCGGGCTGCAGATTCGCCAGGTTCGGCGGGCGACCCTCCAGGGGCACCAGGCGTTCCTTGCCGGCGGTGAGCATATTGGGCACCGAGCGCAGCAGACCCATGGTGTACGGCATGTAGGGGGCGTCGAAGACGTCCTCGACGGGGCCGTTCTCCACGAGCTTGCCGGCGTACATCACGGCCACGCGGTCCACATTGCCGGCCACCACACCGAGGTCGTGGGTAATCAGCACAACGGCCGCATGGGTCACCTCTTTGGCCTTCTGCAGCACTTCGAGGATCTGTGCCTGGATCGTCACGTCCAGGGCGGTGGTGGGCTCATCGGCAATGATCAGCGCCGGATCATTCGCCATGGCGATGGCGATCATGGCGCGCTGGCGCATACCGCCGGAGAACTCGTGCGGGAACGCCTTCACGCGGCGTTCCGCACCGGGGATGCCGACGATCTCCAGCAGTTCCACCGCGCGCTTATGGGCACTGCGCGCGCTGATCCCGCGGTTATGCAGGGTGAGTGCTTCCTCGATCTGCTGTCCGACGGTGTACACCGGGGTCAGAGCCGAGAGCGGATCCTGGAAGATCATCGCCATTTCCCGGCCACGCAGGTCGGAAAGCTGGCGGTCGTTCATCTTCAGCAGGTCCTGCCCGCGGTAGGTCAGCTCACCGGTGATCTTTGCGGAGCTGGGCAGCAGGCCCATGACGGCGAGGGAGGAGACGGATTTACCGGATCCGGATTCACCGACGATGCCGAGGAACTCGCCTTCATTGACGCTGTAGTTCACGCCGCGCACGGCGCGGACGGCGCCGCTGGCGTTAGGGAAGGTGACGGTCAGGTCTTTGACCTGGAGGAGGGGCTCAGGCACGGTTCACCTCACTGGTCGGGTCGATGGCGTCGCGCAGGCCGTCACCGATCAGCGCCACGGCGGTCAGCAGGGTGACCAGGAAGGCGGCGGGGATCACGAACAGCCAGGGGCGGGCGACGGCGGCACTGGTGCCGTCCTGCAGCAGGGTGCCGAGGGACACGTCGGGCGGCTGAATGCCGAGGCCGAAGTAGGACAGCGAGGTCTCCGCCAGGATCGCCGAGGCCACACCCAGGGTGGCGTCGATGATCAGCAGCGAGGCGACGTTAGGAATGATGTGGCGGCGCAGAATCGTGAGCGTATCCACGCCCATGTAGCGGGCCGCCTTGACGTATTCGCGTTCCTTCAGCGACTTCGTCTGGTTCTTCACGATCTGAGCCATGATCATCCAGCCGAAGAAGGCGATCGCGACCACCAGAATCACCCAGCTCATAGAGCTGAGCAGCGGGGAGACGATCATCAGCACGTAGAAGACGGGCAGCACCAGCAGCAGGTTGATGACCCAGTTGGTGCCGGTCTCCATCCAGCCGCCGAGGTAGCCGGCGAGGGAGCCGAGGAAGGCCGCGATCAGGGTGGCGATCGGGGCGGCCAGGAAGCCGATCAGCAGCGACTTACGCAGCGCCGCGGTCATGGAGGCGTAGAGGTCCACGCCGATCGCGTCGGTGCCGAAGTAGTGCTGGGCGCTCGGCGGGGAGTTGAAGTTGTAGGGGTCCTGCTCGCCCTGGGAGTAGATGTTGAAGAAGTCTCCCAGCAGGGCGAAGGCCACGATTGCGAGCAGGATCAGCGCGCCGATCCAGAAGTTCGGCTTACGACGCAGACGACGCCAGATCAGCGTGCCGCGTGAGACCGGCTTGTACGGCTTCGGGGCCTGGTTCTTGCGGCCGCGACGGGTCTGCTTCTCCTCGGCCTCCTGCGCGAGAGCCGCGGTGGGCTCCAGATCGGCAGTGAGGTCGGTGGCCTGGTCGGCGGGAGGGTTAGGCATCGAAGTCATGGATCAGACCCTCACTCTCGGGTCGAGCGCGGCGTAGAGCACTTCGGACAGCGTCGAGCTGATCAGCAGCAGGATCGCGGTGAAGCAGACGGTGCCGGTCAGGGCGTTCACGTCGGACTGCTGGACCGCGACGATGCCGTACTTACCCATGCCCTCCCAGGAGAAGATGATCTCGAGGAAGGCCGAGCCGGCCACGAGCGTGCCGAAGGAGTACGCGAAGTAGGTGGACATCGGGATCAGGGCAACGCGCACACCGTGCTTGACCAGCGCGGTGGTGCGGGTGGCGCCCTTGGCTCGGGCGGTGCGGATGAAGTCGGAGCCGAGAACGTCGAGCATGACGGCGCGCTGGTAGCGCGAGTAGCTCGCCGCACCGAACAGGGTCAGCGCGATTGTCGGCAGCAAAAGGTGCACGAAGGTGTCCCACAGCGTGGGGAAGAACCCGGTAATGCCCGGGGTGTACGCGCCGGTAAAGCGGATCACCTGGTGCCCCACACCCTGGTTGAACTTGGTGGCCAGGATCTGCAGGATCACGCCGCCCACGAAGGTGGGGGTGGAGATCAGGATGAACGAGGCGTAGGAGATGAGCTGGTCGGAGGCCTTGTACTGGCGCACCGCGCCCCACACGCCGAGGGCCACACCAAGGATGGCGGCCAGCAGCGCACCCACCAGCAGCAGGCGCAGGCTCACGCCGGCGCGACTGACGATCTCGCTGACGACGGGGGAGTTGGACAGGTCGCGGCCCAGCTTCAGGGAGAGCGGTTCGGTGACGATCCGCTCGATCCACCACCAGGTGCGCAGCAGCACCGGGTCTTTGTCGTTCACGCCGTAGCTGGAGAGCAGGCGGTCGATCGACTCTTCCGGGATCGGGGGGTTCACGCCCAGGTAGCGCTTACGAGGGGAGAAGAAGGAGCTGGCGGCGATGTACGCAAACACCGTGGCGATCGCGGTGAGGATCGCGTAGTTCACGAAGCGCCGAAGAATGTATTTCGTCATGCGGCGGCCTCCTTCTCAG
>JAEWEZ010000114.1 GCA_023389045.1 Actinomycetes bacterium | reverse complement strand
CAACCCGCGCCCCGCTTCTGTGTAGCAGTAACTGCCTCGCTGAGCATGTTGTGGGACGTGACCCCACACACCCGACACCCTCGCTTTTTTGAAATAATCCAGAAAAGCGGTGTAGTGTCGTCGGCATGTGCCACGCAGATCCCGCCACCGCCCTGCGCGGCGCGGGACTGCGCGTCACCGCGCCCCGCGTCGCCACCCTCGAAGTGGTCGGCGCCAACCCCCACGCCGACGCCGAAACCGTCGCGCAGGAGGTCCGCCGCCGCCTCGGCAGCGTCTCCCGCCAAGCGGTCTACGACGTCCTCAACGCACTGGCCGATGCGGAGCTGCTGCGTCGAGTGAGCGTGGGCGGTCGGAGGATGCTCTACGAGATCCACCACCACGACAACCACCATCACTTCGTGTGCCGCGACTGCGGCCGGCTCGAGGACGTCCCCTGTGCCCAGGGAGCCGCCCCCTGCCTGCTCCCCCCGGAGCATCACGGTTTCCAGGTGGAGGTTGCCGACGTCATCTACCGCGGACGCTGCGCCCAGTGCAGTGCCGCTGCGGGAGAGGCGACCACCAGGGATAATGAGCGCCAGGAGGCTCTCACTCCCTAAACCGCAGACCGTGTGCCCCCACAGCTTCTCTGTGCCCCCACATTCGCCCCTCTATTCGCCCCGGCCTTCGATGATGAGCGCGCCCCGCGCCCATCCCCGTCGGCCCCCGATCACCACCGAACCCCGGTGCCCCCGGGTGTTCCGGTGTGCGCCGCGCCCCACGGCCGGCACGTTCTCCCACAGTTCGCCATGAAGGAGATGCCATGACCGAGTTTGATCCCACCAAGCCGTCCACCACCGAGTCCGGTGCCCCCCGCGAGTCCGATGCGCACTCGCTCAGCCTCGGCGCTGACGGCCCCTTGATGCTCCACGACGTTGCCCTCGTCGAGAAGCTCGCCCGCTTCGACCGCGAGCGCATCCCGGAGCGCAGCCCCCACGCCAAGGGCTCCGGCGCCTTCGGTGAACTGGAAGTGACCGAGGACGTCTCCCAGTACACCAAGGCCAAGGTGTTCCAGAAGGGCACCAAGACCCCGATGCTCGCGCGTTTCTCCACCGTGGCCGGTGAGCTCGGCTCGCCCGACACCTGGCGTGACGTGCGCGGTTTCGCCCTGAAGTTCTACACCCAGGACGGCAACCTCGACATCGTCGGCAACAACACCCCGATCTTCTTCCTGCGTGACCCGATGAAGTTCCCCGACTTCATCCACTCCCAGAAGCGCCTGCCCGACTCCGGCCTGCGCGACAACACCATGCAGTGGGACTTCTGGACCCTCTCCCCGGAGAGCGCCCACCAGGTCACCTACCTCATGGGCGACCGCGGCCTGCCCAAGACCTGGCGCCATATGAACGGCTACGGCTCCCACACCTACATGTGGGTCAACGAAGCCGGCGAGAAGTTCTGGATCAAGTACCACTTCCACACCGACCAGGGTGTGGAGAACATGAGCAATGATGACGCCGAGAAGATGGCCGGTAAGGACGCGGACCACCACCGCCGCGACCTCTTCCAGGCGATCGAGAAGGGCGACTTCCCCAGCTGGACCATGTACGTCCAGGTGATCCCCTACGAGGAAGCGAAGTCCTACCGCTTCAACATCTTCGACCTCACCAAGACGGTCTCGAAGAAGGACTACCCGCTGATCAAGGTGGGTCGCTTCACCCTGAACCAGAACCCGGTGAACCACTACGCGCAGATCGAGCAGGCTGCCTTCTCCCCGTTGAACCAGGTTCCCGGCACCGGCATCTCGCCCGACAAGATGCTGATCGGCCGCGTGTTCTCCTACCCGGATGCGCACCGCAACCGCCTTGGCACCAACTTCAACCAGCTGCCGGTGAACATGCCGATCGTGCCGACGAACTCCTACGACAAGGAGGGCGCGATGCAGTTCCACCACAGCGGCAACGCTCCGGTGTACGCGCCCAACTCCTTCGGCCGCGCCTACCAGGACACCCAGGGCAAGGTCGACAACGGCTGGGAGGCCGACGGCGCCATGGTGCGCGCCGCCTACACCCTGCACGCTGAGGACGATGACTTCGGTCAGGCCGGCACCCTCGTGCGCGAGGTGTTCGACGATGCCCAGCGTGACCGCCTCGTCGAGACCGTCTCCGGTGCTCTCGGCGACGTGATCGAGCCGGTGCTCTCCAACGCCTTCCAGTACTGGAAGAACATCGACCAGGAGATCGGCGAGCGCATCGAGGCCGCGGTCAAGGCGAATGCCGGCGACCAGCAGCCCGGTGGCGACCCGCTGTGATCGCCTGAGGCGTTGACTCGCTGACGAGTTCAGCAGCAGAAGTCAGCAGAGAAAGCGGCCCGTTCCCGATGAGGGGACGGGCCGCTGTGCTGTGCGGGGGAGGGGAGGAAGCTGGTAGGGCGAGCGGGCGCTCGTGGAGGCGGGCAGACGGTTCCGTTGCCTCGATGGGGTGGGCTGCCGCGACGTGTTGGGCTGTCTCGAAGGCTCGGGCTGCCGCGGGGGTGTCAGACGACGAGAACTTCGCTATTAGCCGACAGCAGCAGCTTCTGCACCGTCAAACCGAGCAGGTGGCGCCCCAGCGACTCACGGCGACGATTCGCGATGACCAGCAGCTCCGCCTTTTCCTCATCGACCACGCGAAGCAGAACATCGGCGATGTCGTCGTCGGTCTCCTCCTGTCGGACCTCCACCCGCACGGCACGTCGGCGCAAACGCTCCCGCGCCGCATCGAGGTCCGTGGAGTCGGCGTGACGCGGATCGTTCTGCACCCCCGTGCGGATCACATTGACGACGACCAGCGGGCTGCCGCGCTGCTCGGCCTCGGTCACGGCCGCATCCAGGGCGCGCAGGCCCACCTCCGTGGGGATGAATCCGACGACAACTGCCATCTGGTCTCCGCCCTCCTGCCTCCGCGGCGGGCGGTGGCGTTCATGGACACAAGGGGTCGGGTGCAACGGGTCGATACTACGGGGACCTGCTGGCCGCTGGGGAGGACGAGCGGCGATGCTGCCCGTGGTGGCCCGTGGGCAGACGCGGTCGGAGTGCTTTCCAGGGTCCGCGCGCGGAAGGTCCGGTGACGCGCTGCGAGGGGCGGGTGCGACGTCGAAAAACCGCGTGATCAGGGACGCTGCGGTTTCGGGGCGCGCTCCTGGCCCGAGAGCGCCTGGATTTCGTCCATGATCCGCTGCGTAATCAGCCGGCGGCGTGCGCCCCCCGAGGCTTCCGGCGCGATCAGAGACGTGTCGATCGGGGTACCCACATGAATAGAGACGACCCCGCGTCGCGGCCACCAGCCCTTCGCGAACAACTCCGGCGTGCCCTTCAAGCCGACCGGCACCACCGGGCATCCTGACTCCATCGCAAGCCAGGCCGCCCCCGGCTTGCCCTCATGCAACAGGCCATCCTTGGAGCGCGTGCCCTCGGGGTAAATCCCGAACCCGTCGTTCTCCTTCAGGATCCCGAGCGCCGCCTGCAGCGCCCCCTTGCCCGAACTGAGTGCGGCACGATCCAGCGGCACCGCCCCCACCGCGTTGAAGAACCAGCGCACAATCCGGCCCTTGATCCCCGGCATCTTCCAGTAGTCGTCCTTCGAGACGAAACGCACCGGGCGCGGGAAAACCACCGGGATCACAAAGGAATCCACATAGGCCAAATGATTCGAGGCGACGATGAAACCGCCGCTCGTGGGCAGGTTCTCCATCCCGGTCACCGTGGGTTTCCACGCCAGACGGATCACCGGCTCCGCTACCTTCTTCGCGGCGTTGTAGAAGACTCCCATGGGGCCTCCTTTCGAGGGACGTTCCGACGGGGCGATGCGGGGTGCAGGGCGAGAACCCCGGGCGCGGGCGCCTGGGGAAGCTGGGCGCCGACGGGGGACCGCTCCACGATAGCGCCGCGGGCAGGGTGATCCTGCAGGGTGGTTGAGAGTGAGAACTGGAGCATGGTCGGTGGAGCTGGGGGAGGGCCGTGGTTCGACGGCAGAGGGCTTGGGAATCCCGGGGCGCGGTGGGGCGGTCAGACTGGGAGGCAAGTCTGGGAAGCAAGACTGGGAGGCAAGTCTGGAAGACTCGTGTGGTAGAACAGCCGCAGAGCGACTGGACCCGCCCTCAGCGTCGGCGAAAGCCCGGTGACCCGCAGCCCCGCAGGTCCCCGTCGAACAACCGACGCCACCGCCGAAACAGCGCGAGCATCACACCGCGATCGACCCGTCGAAGGAGCCCCCAGGAATGGCCACGACCCTGAACATCGCCGTGATCGGCGCCGGAACCATGGCGCAGGCCGTGCACCTGCCGGTGATGCGGCGTCGCTGGGACCTCTTCGCCGTGAGCGCCCTTGTGGACCACTCCCCGCGGCGCCGCCGCGAAGCCTCCGAGGTGTGGGGCGTGCCCGAGGAAAAACGCTTCGAAACCGTGGCCGACCTCGTCACCGCCATGCGCGCCAAGAGCGTGACCGTGGATGCGGTGCTGCTTTCCACCGACGGTCTGCACGTGGACGACCTGCTGCAACTGCTGCGCCGCGGGGTGCCCGTGCTGGTGGAACCGCCGCTGGGCTACTCGGCCGATGAGGTCCGCAAAATCACCGACTTCGAGCGGATGATCGGGCGGCGCCTGGTCATGATGGCCTACCCGCAGCAGTACGACGAAGCCCTCACCGATATGGGGGAGCGGATCCCGAAACGGGACCTGCGCATGGTCGATTACGAGGTGCTGATGCCAGCCTCGCAGCCGCTCTACGGGGCCGCGCATGTAACCCCGTCGGCCTACGATCTGCCCCCTGAACTGCGCACCGAACGCCGTCACCAGCTGCAGGAAGCAGTCGAGGCCGGATCCGGCGAAGGCGCCACCCAGCGCGACCGTGACCTGTACGTGAAGGGCCTACTGACCGGTGTTGCGCACCAGGTGGCTGCGCTGCGTGCCGTGTACGGGCCGATCGAGCAGGTGGTCGCCGTGCGTCACTGGCCGAAGGGCGTGATTCCCGGGTCGATCGAAATCCTTGCCGAGTTTGAGGGCGGGGCGCCGCTGCGCCTGATGTGGCACTACCTGCCGTTTGCCGCCGAATACTCCGAGCGCATCCAGGTGCTGTCTGCGCGGCGCCGCATGCGCGTGGAAATCCAGGCGCCCTCCCACGGCGATCGGCGCTCGCACCTGGCCGTGCGGGAAAAGAAGTCCGGTGTGCTCACCGAGGACGGTATGACTGCGGCGATGAGCTCGGCTGAGGGGATGTGGGAGGCCTTCCACCGCTTCGTGACCAAGGCGGAGGCCCCGCTCGCCGGGCCCGCGGATGAACTGGACATGGTCACGCTGCTGCGCGGGGTGCTCGCTTCGATCGTCGAGGCCGATGGGCGCACTATTGACCCGGAGCCGGAGCCGGAGGCTGAGGTCGAGGCTGAAGGTGGCTCGGAGGGTGAGGCCTCGAAGGATGCCGACGACGCGGCCAAGGGGGTGGCCGAGGCTGAGACTGCGGGGGAGGACGTTCCCGCGGGAACGCTTGGCGCAACCACCGTGGGAACGGCGGCGCTCGCCGACCCGGCCACCATGTCGGTGACCACGGCAGAGGATGCTGAGGCTGGCGTGGCTGAAGACGAGAAGGCTGAGGCGCACGAGGCCGAGACGGAGACGGCTGAGACAGCTGCTGAGGAGAAGGCCGAGGAGAAGGCTGAGGAGGAGTCGGTAGCGCTGCCCCAGGACGAAGGCAATGCCTGGGAGGCCCCCGCAGAAGGAGCGAAGGGCAGCGACGAGCCCGAGCAGACCCGCAGCAACTAACCGGCCCTGACCGGCCTGTGCGCGAAGGGGCCTGTGCTCCGCGTGGAGCGGCTGAATCTGCTGATGCAGGCCGAGCCGTGCACGAAAGGGGCTTGTGGCGGCTGGTGCTGGAGTTTTTCTTCAGCGTGTGCCGGTATAGGCCCTTTTTGTGCTGACACTGGCGGCGTGACGCGGCTTGGCGCTGCATGGCGCCCCTGCCCTGCTCCCGCCGCCCCGCCCCCCGTCCCCGCTCTAACCTGCCCCTCTCGGCCCCGTCTCTGCCGAGCCGTTCACAAAAGGGGCCTGTAGCGGCTGGTGCTGAAGATTTTCGTCGGCGTGTGCCGCTGTAGGCCCCTTTTGTGCGGTCGCTGCCGGGTGCGGAGTGGCGCTACTTGCCGGCCCGTCCCTGCCGCCTCCTGCCAGCCCCGCCCCGCCTCGCCACTGCCGCCCCCGCTCTAACCTGGCCCTCTCGGCCCCGCTCTGCTCGGGTCCCTGTGTCGAGCCCAGCCCTTCCGAGCTGTGCACGAAAGGGGCTTGTGGTGGCTGGTGCTGGAGATTTTCGTCGGCGTGTGCCGGTATAGGCCCTTTTTGTGCTGACACTGGCGGCGTGACGCGGCTTGGCGCTGCATGGCGCCCCTGCCCTGCCAGCCCCGGCCCCGGCCCCGGCCCGCAGCGACACGCCCATGACACGCCCATGACACGCGAGCCCAGAATCACTTTTCGATCTCGGCCAGCGCCCGCCTGGGACTCCATCCACCGCGCGCACACGGCAGTGGATAACCCTCTCCACAAGCCTTCTTCCCCCTGCCACGTGCACGCCTGCACGTCATCCCCAAGCCATCCGCAGCCATCCACACACCATCAACATCCGCTTGTGGATGACATTGTTGTAGTTCAGTACATCTTGTGGTCCCCCCAGCGATACACCACTAGGTGTAGTGTTGGCGTCGTCGCGGAGATCCGGCCCGGGAACACCGGGGAGAAGCCGCAGGAAACCTGGCCACAGGCCCCTGTCAGCACCCCGCAGAACCGGTCCTGGCCTCCGCGTCCGGCCGTCCACTCCGGTGGGCGCCGCACAGAACCACCACCCGCTTCCCGCTCCCTCGCGCCGCTTCGGCGCGGCGCAAGAGAAAGGCAGCCTCCTCGTGAGCATCACCGTCTACTCCAAGCCCATGTGCGTGCAGTGCGATGCGACCAAGCGCGCCTTCACCAAGGCCGGCGTGGCCTTCGACGTTGTCGACATCACCGAGGACGCCGACGCCCTCGCCCGCGTGAAGGCCCTCGGCTACGTCCAGGCGCCCGTGGTCATCGCCGGTGACGATCACTGGTCCGGCTTCCGCCCGGACAAGGTCAAGGCGATCGCCGCCATGACCGGTGCGCAGCAGCAGCGCCGCGCCGCCATCTGAATCCGCAGCAGGTCCGCAAGCACGGAGGCGATGACGTGGGAACCCTCGTCTACTTCTCCTCGGTCTCGGGCAACACCCACCGCTTCGTGCAGAAGCTGGGGCTCGAGGCTCACCGCATCCCCCTGTATGCCCGGGAGGAACCCCTGGTCATGGACGAAGACTTCGTCCTCATGGTTCCGACCTACGGGGGCGGCAGCCAGAAAGGCGCCGTCCCCAAACAGGTCATCAAGTTCCTCAACGATGAACGCAATCGGGCGCATATCCGCGGCGTGATTACCGCGGGCAACACCAATTTTGGGGAGGCCTACTGCCTGGCCGGAGACATTATCTCCGCGAAGTGCAAGGTGCCCCACATGTACAAGTTTGAGCTGCTGGGCACTGCACGCGATGTGCAGCAGGTCCACGACGGATTGGAAGAGTTTTGGCGAAACTGACCGAGATGCCCCCGGTCGAGCATCACAAGCAGCTCGACTACCACGCCCTGAACGCGATGCTGAACCTGTACAGCAGCGACGGGAAGATCCAGTTCGATAAGGATCAGCTCGCCGCGCGTGAGTACTTCCTGCAGCACGTGAACCCCAACACCGTCTTCTTCCACTCGCTGGAGGAGAAGATCGAGTACCTGCTCGAGCATGAGTACTACGAGCGTCACGTGATTGAGCAGTACGACTTCTCCTTCATCAAGGAGCTGTCGGAGCGGGCCTATTCCAAGAAGTTCCGTTTCCCCACCTTCCTGGGTGCCTTCAAGTACTACACCTCGTACACGCTGAAGACCTTCGACGGGAAGCGCTACCTGGAGCGTTTCGAGGACCGCGTGGTCATGGTCGCTCTGACCCTGGCCCGTGGCGACCAGGACCTGGCGATCAACCTGGTTGACGAGATCCTCGCGGGCCGTTTCCAGCCGGCCACCCCGACCTTCCTCAATGCCGGCAAGGCCCAGCGCGGTGAGCTGGTCTCCTGCTTCCTGCTGCGCATCGAGGACAACATGGAGTCCATCGGGCGTGCGATCAACTCGGCCCTGCAGCTGTCCAAGCGCGGCGGCGGTGTGGCTCTGCTGCTGAGCAACCTGCGCGAATACGGCGCCCCGATCAAGCAGATCGAGAACCAGTCCAGCGGTGTGATCCCGGTGATGAAGCTGCTGGAAGATTCCTTCTCCTACGCCAACCAGCTGGGTGCACGTCAGGGCGCCGGCGCCGTGTACCTGCACGCGCACCACCCCGACATCCTGCGCTTCCTGGATACGAAGCGTGAGAACGCCGACGAGAAGATCCGTATCAAGACCCTCTCGCTCGGTGTGGTCATCCCCGATATCACCTTCGAGCTCGCCAAGAACAACGAGCCGATGTACCTGTTCTCCCCGTACGACGTGGAGCGCGAATACGGTAAGGCCTTCGCGGATATCAACATCTCGGAGTGCTACCGCGAACTGGTGGATAACCCGCGGATCACGAAGAAGAAGATCCGTGCTCGCGAGTTCTTCCAGACCCTCGCGGAGATCCAGTTCGAGTCGGGCTACCCGTACATCATGTACGAGGACACCGTGAACCGCGCGAACCCGATCCCGGGCAAGGTCACCCACTCCAACCTGTGCTCGGAGATCCTGCAGATCTCCACTCCGTCGGAGATGAACATCGATCTGTCCTACAAGACGCTCGGCCGCGATATCTCCTGCAACCTCGGGTCGCTGAACATCGCGAAGGCAATGGATACCCCCGATTTCGCGCGCACGATTGAGACCGCGATCCGTGGCCTCACTGCCGTGTCGGACACCTCCGACATCACCTCCGTGCCCACGATCGCGGAGGGTAACGCGAAGTCCCATGCCATCGGCCTGGGGCAGATGAACCTGCACGGCTACCTGGCCCGCGAGGGGATCCACTACGGATCCGAGGAGGGCCTGGACTTCACGAATATGTACTTCTACACGGTCACGTATCACGCGATTCTCGCGTCGATGCGGATCGCGAAGGAGCGCGGGGAAACCTTCTACGAGTTCGAGAAGTCCCAGTACGGCACGGGCGAGTACTTCAACAAGTACATCGATCAGGTGTGGGAGCCGCGCACCCAGAAGGTGCGGGATCTGTTTGCCGCCGCGAATGTTCCGCTGCCCACCCAGGAGGACTGGAAGCAGCTGCGCGATCAGGTGCGTGAGCACGGCATGTACAACGCCTACCTGCAGGCGGTGCCGCCCACCGGTTCGATTTCGTACATCAACCACTCCACCTCCTCGATCCACCCGATCGTCTCCAAGATCGAGATCCGCAAGGAGGGGAAGATCGGCCGCGTCTACTACCCGGCGCCGTACATGACCAATGACAACCTCGAGTTCTACGAGGATGCCTACGAGATCGGGTACGAGAAGATCATCGACACCTACGCCGAGGCCACCAAGCATGTGGACCAGGGCCTGTCGCTGACGCTGTTCTTCCCGGATACCGCCACCACCCGTGACGTCAATAAGGCGCAGATTTACGCCTGGCGTAAGGGCATCAAGACGCTGTACTACATCCGTCTGCGTCAGATGGCGATCCAGGGCACCGAGGTTGAGGGCTGCGTGAGCTGCATGCTCTGAGTCGTCACTCGTGAAGCCGACGGGCGGGTGTTCCCCTCAGGGGAGCGCCCGCCCGTCGGCTTTTCTGTTGTTGGTTTTTCCGCCCGACGGCTATCTGGTTCGGCGCCTGTCGCGCCCGAAGCCCCTCCCGCCCGACGCGCCTCGCGCCGGGCACCGGAGAGCTCAGACTCCCCAGAGCGTGCGGTACACGTCCCGGTATCCGGAGTCGGGGTCGAACACAGCGTGGAGACGAGGGCCGGCATGCGGGAGGCGGCTTCCGCGATGGGGGAGTCCTCGAACGGCAGCACGGAGGCAGTCGGGCAGGCCTTCACATAGGCCTCCATTGCCCGTGCCTTCAGGACCGCAATCTCGTACTGCCCGTCGGTGAACCAGAGGGCGCCGTCGGGGGCGACGGCGATGTCATTGGGGGAGTTCAGACGGTGCTCGCCCACGCGGTCGGTGAGGATGCGGGGGCCGTCAGGGGTGTCGATTTCGAGGGCGCGGCGGCCGTGGGAGCAGTGGACGACGCCGAGGGGGGGCAGTGCGCGCCCGTTGGTGAACTCCGCCTGGCCACGGTAGACGCTGGTCTGACCGCTAGCCGGGTCGTACTGCATGATGCGGTTGCCGGGGATGTCGCTCCAGTGCAGCACCCGCGCATCGGGGAGCCACAGGGGCCTTCGCTCCAGGTCGCGCCGGTGGCGACGCGCTCGGGGCGAGCGCCGGGTGGGGTGAGCGCATGAGGTGCGTCGTCGTGCATGTCCGCCTCCTCGCGAGCATGTCGGGTTCACGATAGTGAAACAGGTTCACGGCGATGGGAAGACGGGAAGGTCTCAGATCGGTGACGCGCTGCGGTTTGTGGCCCGGATCTCCCCGAGAGTCGCACTGTTGCCCCTGGTCAGGCGACTGTTTCGGCCGATACAGTGCTAAAGCCGCCGCGCCGAGGACGTCGTGAGGCACCCCCGCCCCCGACCCGCCCCAGGACGATGACCGCTAAGGACACCAGCGCCCACCCCGTCGGCCCCGAGCCCACCCCCAGCCACGGCACCGAAGTAACCCTCATGGTCGTGCTGGTCCTGACCACGCTCACCGTGATCGGACCGCTCGCCACCGACATGTACATCCCGGCCTTCCCCGCCGCCACCGAGGGACTCGGCACCGTGGCCTCCCGCATGCAGCTCACCCTGACCGCCTTCTTCCTCGGCACCGCCGGCGGGCAGATCGTCGCCGGCCCCCTCTCCGACCGTACGGGGCGGCGCCTGCCGCTCCTTATCGGAATCCTCGTCTGCCTCATCGGCTCCATCGGCTGCGCCCTCTCGCCCGATGTCATCACCCTGATCATCTTCCGTGTGCTGCAGGGCATCGGCGGTGGCTTCGGCATGGTTCTCGGACGCGCCGTCCTCATCGACCTCGCCAGCGGACTTCAACTCTTCCGCGTCATGAACCTCATGCACGCCATCACCGGCATTGCGCCGATCATCGCGCCGCTCCTCGGTGGGCTCATCCTGCTGGTCGGGCAGTGGCGCGAAATCTTCTGGCTCATCGCCGGCACGTCCCTCATCTCGCTCATCGGCGTGATCACCACGGTGCCCGAATCGCTTCCGCCGCACCGACGCAGCACCGGCGGATTCCGCGCGCTCGTGACCGGTGGGCTCTCCCTGCTGCGCCGCCGGACCTTCGTGGCCTTCCTGATGGTCTCCTCCTTCAGCGCCTTTGCGCTGATGAGCTATGTGTCCGCCTCCTCCTTCGTGGTGCAGGACATGCTCGGATTCGACCCCACCGGCTACTCCATCACCTTCGCCGTCAACGCCACCGGCATGATGCTCGGCACCGTGCTCTCCGCACGACTCGCCGGCACCGTGCATCCGCGCACCCTCGTGGCCATCGGCCTTGGCATTGCGGGTAGCGGCGCCGTGCTCCTGCTCATCGCGGCCACCCTGCTTGGAACTCCGACCTGGCTCACGCTCATTGCCCTGTTCATCGTGGTGACCCCGCAAGGTCTGATCCTCGGCAATGCCGGTGGGCTCGCCTCCCAGGAAGCCGCGCATATGGCCGGCACCGGCTCGATGATGCTCGGACTCGGCTTCTCCTTCTCCGCTTCCGTGGCGGCGCCCGTCGTGGGCGTGGCCGGGAATGGCACGGCTGTGCCGATGGCGCTCGGCATCCTCGGCGGCATGGTCCTTTCGGCGCTCTGCTTCCTGGTGGAGGCCGGGCGCCAGCGGGGCGTGGATGCTGCCGGAGTGGAGAAGTAAGGGATAAGGGGCCGACGGGCCGGGGGTCTCGGGGTTCAGGGGGGCCGCAGTGGCCTCAGCGGCCGATGTGGGCGCGCGGGTCGCGCTCCGGGTGCAGCCAGCGGCGGATACGCGTGCGCACGCTGCCCGCGAAATGCCGCGCCCCATCCAAGGCGTAGCCGTGCAGTAGCGACCGCGGACCGGAATAGCGCATCATCTGCCGGTTCCAGGCGCGCTCGCTGTCCTTGAAACAGTGCACCTCGCAGTGGGCGCAGAACGGCTTGGGGTCCAGGGTGCAGAACACGCGGCGGGCCTCGCCGTAGGTCAAATGCTCGGAGCACTCCGCGCACAGGGTGGGCACGCCCTGTGTGTAGGCGCCGGCGTCCACGGCAGGGGAGGAGTGCGGGGTG
>JAEWEZ010000069.1 GCA_023389045.1 Actinomycetes bacterium | reverse complement strand
GCCCGGTAATGCGGCTTGGGGTCGAGAAGAAGCATCTGCCCTTCGCTGCTGCCGATGAATCGGCAACCGAGGAACTACTCGCACTCTTCCGCCGCTGGCTGCCTCACCTCGAGGCATCCCACGTGCGCACCACCTCACTCGCCAATACGAATCACATCATCCACCCGCCTGTCACCGCGCTGAATGCGGTGCGAATCGATCGCGGCGATCCCTTCACGCTCTACCGCGACGGCGTGAGCAACGCTCTGGATCGCCTCCTCGAAGCAGTGGACACCGAACGAATCGCCCTTTGTGAAGCTCTCGGAGCTGACACCCGCAGCGGACGCGACTGGATGTGCGGCTTCTACGCGGACGGCGGGATGAATGGCGACACCCTTGTCGAATGCCTCGCTAGCTACCCCGGTTTCGAGCACACGCCAGGGCCCGGAACCCTCGACTATCGCTACCTCGTAGATGACGTTCCTCATGGCATCGCCGCCTGGGCCGCCCTCGGACGCCGTCTCAGCATCCCCACACCGCATCTAGACCGACTTATCGGTCTGCTGACGGCTCTCGTTCCGCACCTTGATCTAGAACCGGACGAGACCGCACTGGAGCTCTTCTGGGACGTTGCATCACCGACTCAGAAGCCCATCCCAACCCCCGCCTGATCTTGGCCCACCCGTCGAAACGACCTCATCGAGGAGGCTCTCATGACGCAGAAGACCCGCCCCACACCCCAGGAAATCCACGACGACACTCGCCATCTTCGTCTACTCAAAGAAAAGATGCGGCTAGGCGATATCGATCGCCGAGGCTTCCTCAGCGCAGCCGGTGCTCTCTCCGGCGCTGCACTCCTCGCCGGATGCGGTGGTGGCGGCCCCCAAGGCCCCGGACTGCCCGGTTCAGGCTCGGGTGTTATCCCCCTCTACACCGTGGAAAATGATCCGGCCACACTCGCCTTCTACAACATGGCCATCGAAAATTTTTCGTCGAGCCACGAGGGCATCAAGGTTGAGGTCACGGTCTACTCGGATTCGAATCAGTCGCAGTACCTCGCTACCGCCTTCCAGAACCGAGTGGATGTGGGCATCTTTTCCCCCTCTGTCTCCGACTTCGTGGATTTTGCCCAAGGCGGGCACCTCATGGAGCTGGACAGCCTGATCCAGGAGATCGGGGAAGACGACTTCCTCCCCGCAACCCGCATCCGCGTGGGCGGGCATGACTACGGCATGCCGCTGCAGAACAATGCCTCGCTCGTCTACTACCGCAAGGATCTGCTGGAAAAGGCCGGCCTCGAAGTTCCCACCACTTTCGATCAGTACATCGGCGCCATCGAAGAAATCGGTAAGACCGGCGTTAATGGCATCGCTATGGCTGTTGGGTCTACACCGCAGTTACCGTTGCAGTTCTTCGCCCCGTACCTCTACCAATCCGGTAGCGACTACTTCGACAGCAAAGGCCAGCTCACCTTTGACAAGCCCGAGGTGCTCGGTGCGGTGGAGAAGTTCGTCGCCGTGATGAAGCATGCCCCGGAGTCTCTGCGTAACGCCGCCTTCGGTGACATCGTGACGACCTATGCAGCTGGCCAGGCAGCCTTCGCGACCTTCCCGGGACGTCTGGGCGTGAACCTCTACAACGACTACCCCGACATCGCTGAGAACACCGGCGTGATGACGATTCCCGTGGGCGACTACATGACAGGCCAACTGCACTTCGGCTCTGGCCAGCAGTACGGCCTCTACGGCGGAACGGCTGAACCTGAGGCTGCAAAGGACTTCCTGAAGCAGCTCACCACCGGGGATGACGCGGTGGCCTTCGCGAAGACCGTCCCAGGGCACCTGCTTCCCGCCCTCAAGAGCGTGCGCGCCAAGTTTGAGGAAGAAATGAAAGCAACCTCCGAGGGTTACCTCGGAGAAAAGAAGGAATGGATCCAAACCTTCATCGATGCCGTACCGCAGGCGATGACAGCCTCTACCGCCATGGGCGTCATCGAAAACGGCGAGTTCACTGAAAAGCACACCAACATCAACCCCTTCGCCCAGAAGATCTGGCCTTCACCTGCGCTAGACGGCGTGATGTTCCAAGAGATTCTGATCAACGGACGTGCCGCCGAGGACGCCTGGAAGGACTGCTGCCAGAAGATGAAGAAGGTCGCCGACGAGTTCCATTCTGCAAACCCCGACTGGAAACCCGAGATCGTCTGAATCTGTCGCGCCCGGCCAGTGCACCGCGCTGGCCGGGCCCACCCGACCTCAGCCCCGCATTGGAGACCTCATGACAGCGACCGCTCCCACCGCGCAGAGCATGAGCGCCGCCGCGGCGCCACGACGCCCGCGATCCCGTCACCGCACCCGCTCGCTCATCATCCGCATCGTGCAGTACATACTGCTTTTCCTGGTATCGGTGGTCAGCGCCTTCCCTCTACTGTGGGCGCTCATCAATAGCGTGCGGCCCAACAGCGAAATCGTCGCCTACCCGCCGAAACTGATTCCACGCGAGTTCACCCTCGAGCACGTGCGGGCGCTATTCGAGCTTTACAACTTCCAGACCTACCTCATGAACTCCGTCGTGGTTTCCACCGGAGCCACGCTGGGGGCACTGCTGCTGGGAACCACAGCCGCATACGCCATGACACGTTTCAAATTGCCCGCTGTGCGAGCAATGAGTGTCCTCTCTCTTCTGGCGTATCTGGTCCCCACCATCCTGGTGCTCATCCCGATCACCCAGTTCTTCTTTTCCAACGGCTGGGGGGACAACCGGATCGCGCTCACTGTCCTATACATGGCAACCTTCCTCCCTTTCACCCTGTGGCTGCTGCGCTCCTATTTCCAAGGCGTGGGGACCGAGGTGGAAGAGGCCGCCATGATTGACGGTTGCTCACGGCTTGGCGCTTTTGTCCGCGTGGTTCTACCACAAGCTATGCCGGGCATCGTGTCCACCGGCATCTTCACCTTTAACGCGACCTGGAGCGAATACCTGTTCGTTTCAACGCTGATGACCACCAACTCCAAACTCACCGCAAATCCCGCCGTGTTCCTTCTGATGGGGCACATGGGCACCACCTCGTGGGGCCTGCTGATGTCCGCTGCCGTTGTGATCGTCCTGCCTGTGCTGGTGCTGTTCTTCATCGCACAGCGCTGGGTGGTCTCCGGCATCTCCGATGGTTCCGTGAAGGGCTGATCCATGACCACCGCTGATATCTCAACGACACCCCGTTCCTCCGAGCAGAAGCCGCATATCCGGCGAGACAACTCACTGACCGGTCGTCTCAAGCAAGCGTTCGGGCACGACAAGGGCCTCGCCTATGTGCTCACACTCCCTGCACTCATCCTGATCGGCTTCTTTGCTGTCTACCCCTTCGTTATTGCGCTCTGGAACAGCGTTTCCTACGTGGATCTACTCACCGGTGAACGAACCTTCGTGGGTCTGGACAACTTCGTTGCCGTGCTGACCGACCCGTTCGTTCATGCGGCCACCTGGCGTTCGGTGGTGTGGACTGCCTCGAACATGATCCTGCAGGTCATCGTCGGTGTCGTGGTAGCGATGCTGTTGAATCTCAATCTGCGAGGTCAGCGGGTGGCCCGGGCACTGGTGCTCATTCCCTACATGGTTCCGGCCATCGTGGCGGCGCTGATCTTCCAGTACATGTTCAACGACGTCACTGGCGTCGTGAACTGGATTGTTCAGTCGCTCGGATTGATTAATCAGCCACTTGGGTGGCTATCTGACCCCGACCTGATCATGATCACGATTGTGCTCGTGAATGTGTGGAAGTACTCGCCCTTCTTCACCATCATCGTGCTTGCCCGTCTGCAGTCGGTGCCGCATGACCTGTATGAAGCTGTTTCCATCGACGGTGGAAGCTGGTGGCATCGGTTCACAGCGGTCACTTTGCCGTCGATTGTTCCCGTGGTGCTGGCCGGAGCGCTCTTCCGCACGATCTGGACGGCCTATGACTTCGATATTCCGTTCCTGCTCTCTAGCGGGGGCGGCCCGTCCGGCTCTGCGATCACCGCTCCGCTGGCGATCCGCGCCATTGCCTTCGATCAGCGGCAGTACGGAGAGGCCTCTGCTCTCGCCATCTGCGCGTCCCTGCTGCTGGCGGTTCTGGCTGCCTACTACCTGTGGGGGATGCGCAAGAGCGCGAAGGCTACCGAGTAACCGGAAAGGTCAGTAACCGGAAAGGTCAGCGTCGGCGCAGGCCGAGAGCGGACACCACCGCCGACATCTGCGCCCGCATCGCCTTCTGCGCGAGCACCCCGCCATGGAAGGGGAAGTCGTGACCGGCGGCCGGCTCTTCATGCACGGAGATCCGGCCGCCCACCGCGCGCACCTTCTCCACGAGGGCGCGGCCGTCACCGATCAGGTCGTCCTCGCCACCGGCGGTCAGGTGGATCGCGGGCAGGTTCGTGAGGTCGCCCGTCAGCGGCGAGATCCGCGGGTCATCGGCCGGCACCGGCCCGGTGTACAGCTCGGTGGCTTCACGCAGGTGCTGCGGCAAACGCTGCGGAGCGGAGAGGTCAAGCCACGGGCTGGTCAGCAGAAGCAGACGCGGCCCGGGCAGATGCAGCTCCTCCAGGGCACGGGCCACCGCAATCGCGAGGCCTGCCCCGGCACTGTCGCCGGAGAGAACCCAGCGGTCCGGGTTCACCGAAGAATCCTTGAGCATCCCGCGCACGGCAGCCACAGCGTCCTCATAGGCAGCGGGGAAGGGGAAACGTGGAGGCATGCGGTAGTGGACCATCGCGCCGGCCACACCGGTGCGACGGCGCATCTCCTCCAGCCACGCCCAGTGGTTCTGGGTTTCCCCGTTCAGGTAGGCACCGCCGTGCAGGTGAATGATCGTGCCCCGGCGGGCAGCTGCCTCGGGGTTGATCCAGGTGACAGGAACCCCGCGGTGACGTCGACGAACCACGAGCTTGCGGTCCACGAGTTTCGCGGCGGGCTTGGTGGGCTTCTGGGAGGCCAGCACGCTGAGGGCGCGGAGGATGCTCATATCCGGCATCATCCCACGTCCCGCCGCTCGCGTCGAAGAGAGCGCTGGCACCGGGGGCCTTCCCCTCATATCACTGAGCGGCGTCATGGCCCAGAACCGCCCCATCTGCCATCCGCGCCCCGCCCGGTTACCGCGACGTGGACACCGCAAGCCACCGTCGGCCCCCTCTCCCTACACTCGGCCCATGGGTACAACGGTGTTCATCACGGGTGAGGCGAAATCCCCAAGCAACAATCCGATCACATCGCGGTGGGGGATGTTCTTCGTCGGCCTGATCGTCGACACTGAGACCCACGTCATTCTTCAGGCCGACTGCACCGCCACCCTGAAGCTCACCGCGCAGTTCGTGCGTGAACTGCTCGAAGGCCGCAATCTCCTGGATGATGACGCGCTGGTGGAGCTGATCCTCGATCGGTACCACGGTTCCTCGCAGCGCGCGCTGGCTGCCTCTGTGCGCAGTGCCGCGGCGAAGTACCGCGACCTGATCGACTCCTCCACCTGAGAAAACCAATACGCCCGCGTTCACCGTCCGCCCGGAACTTCACCGAACCGGATCCCGTCGGGAGCGCCGCTGATCCCACCCGCCGCAGCCCGCGTGCGGGAACCGCCGTGCCTGGCACGCTGCGGCCGATCAGTGGCGCTCCCGTCGCCACATCCGCACTTCGGTGCCGACGCGCCCCGCCCCGGGGGCCTGTCGGACCAGCAGCACCCGGTCTGGACGGACGGTGACCCCCACCCGAAGGAGTCCCCGTTGATCACCGACGGCCTGTTGATGGTCGGCGTGCTACTGGCCTTGTCCTGCGCGCTGATCGTTCTGGAACGCACCACCGGCTGGAAGCTGTTCAAGTACGTCCCGGCCATGGTCCTCATGTACCTCGCCTGCGCTGCCCTCAACTCCGTGGGCTTCTTCAGCAACGACGAGGAAGCGCGCGCCCCCATGGCGACAGTCAAGAGCGTCGCCCTGCCGGCGATGATCTTCCTGTTCCTCTTCGGCTGTGACCTGCGCAAGATCATCAAGCTCGGCCCCAAGCTGCTGCTTACCTACGCGGTGGCTGCCGGCTCGCTGTTCGTCGGCATGATCGCCGTCTACGCGCTGTTCAAGGGGCTGCTGCACCCCGAAACCTGGAAGGTCTTCGGTGCTCTGCTGGCGTCCTGGACCGGTGGCAGCGCGAACATGACCGCGGTGCAGGACATCCTGCAGGCCCCCGGAAACATCTTCGGCTACGGCCTGATCACCGACACCATCGTGTACTCGGTGTGGCTCATGGCCATGTTCTCCTCGGTGGCGATCTCCGGGAAGTTCGACGCCTTCACCAAGGCGGACTCCTCCTACCTCGAGCAGCACGCCCATGACGAGGTGTCCCACGAGAACGAGCACATCACCCTGCAGTCCCTGGCGGTGGTGGCCTTCGGTTCGGTGGCGGTGGCCACGCTGGCCATGTGGATTGGCGGCATGCTGCCGGAGGTCGGTGACGTGCTGAACGCTTCGGCGTGGACGATCATCATCGTCTCGGTGCTGGGCCTGATCGTGGCGCACACGCCGCTGGGCAGCATTGCCGGCTCCTCCGAGGTGGCCACCCTGATGCTGTTCATCGTGATCGGGCAGATCGCTGCCGGCTCGGACTTCTCCGCCCTGACCCAGGCGCCGATGTACCTGGTGGCCGGCTTCCTGGTGCTCGCCATCCACGCGATCATCCTGGTGATCTACGCGAAGCTCACCAAGACCGAACTGTTCTCCCTGGCCGTGGCCTCCACCGCGAATATCGGCGGTATCGCCTCCGCTCCCGTGGTGGCCAGCGCCTTCAACCGCCAGCTCGTGCCGGTGGGCGTGCTCTACGCCCTGATCGGTTCGCTGCTGGGCACATGGCTGGGCCTGATCGCCTCCCAGATCATGTCGATGCTGTGAGCGCAATGAGCCCGCACGGCAAGAACAGCCCGCAGGGCGCACTGGCTGCAGCCGGTGGCGCGATGCTCGAGGTGGTGCAGCTGCACTGCTACACGCATCGCGCCCCGCTGCTGCGACCCTTCGTAACCGCCAAGCGGCGCACCGAGGCCGTGGAGTACGTGGTTGCCGACCTCGTGCTGCGCAGCCTCGACGGCCCCCTCGGTGGGAACGACGGCGAGGCACACGGCCAGGGTTCCGCGGCGGAAACCGTTGCTGTCACCGGGGAAGATGCCGCCTCGATCCGGGCCGCGATCAACGGTCCGATCAGTGCGGCCCTCGTGGGCGCCCGGGGCAGTCTCACGGAACTGTCCGCTCGGATCGCGGGGGCGCTCCCCCGCGCCACCAGCGCAAAAGAAGCCGTGGACGTGGCGCTTCACGATGCCTGGGCGCGACTGTGCGGGCTCCCGCTGCGGGTGCTGCTCGCGGCGCAGGCCGGGGTCGGTCAGGCCGACGGGGCCGATGGGGCCGACGGGAGTGGTTCCGTCGGGAGTGATGGTTCCGTCGGGAGTTCTCCTGCCGATGGAACCGGCGCGCCCGACGCACCCTGCCCCGTCGTTCTCCCCAACGACATGACGGTCTCCCTCGAAGAGCCCGAGATGATGGCCCGTCGCGCCCGTGAGGCTGCCGCCGAGGGATACCGCACCCTGAAGATCAAACTCGGCCGCGACATCACCGAGGATCTGCACCGCCTGGATGCGGTGCTGGAGGCGGTGCCGGAGGCGAGGCTGCGCCTGGATGCGAACCAGGGCTGGCAGGTGCGTGAAGCCATCGAGATCATCACCGAGATGGAACGTCGCGGACTGCCCGTGGACCTCGTCGAACAGCCCGTGGCCGAGCATGACCTCGAGGGCATGGCGCAGGTGCGCAGCAATGTTGCCACCCCGATCATGGCCGATGAGTCGATCTGGACCGCGGCCGATGCCCGCCAGATCGTGGACCTCGGCGCCGCCGACCTGCTCAACATCAAACTCGCCAAAACCGGTGGCCTCCAGGAGGCTCTCGCGGTCGCGCACGTCGCGCATGAGGCGGGGCTGGAATGCATGGTCGGCGCCATGATGGAGCCGCGCATCTCGATCACCGCCGCCGCGCATCTCGCAGCGGCACACCCCTCGATCACCATGATCGACCTGGACTCTGCCCTCTGGTTCACCTCCGATCTGCCCCGCGGCGGATACGAGGCGAACGATGGGGCGCTGCGTCTGCTGGAGGGGCCGGGCCTCGCCCTGGAACCCCTCGCCGCAGACGACGACCCGGCGGATCACCCCGTCGGATAACACCCCTTCGCCTCCGCTCCCCTCCTCCCCCAGGGGCGCGGACGCGACGGCTGACCCTGCAGGTCCCCGACAGGATCCGCACCGTGCGGATCCCCGACGCACGGCACCACCCGGTGCCGGAAGGAGCAGACCATGTCAGCACACACTCCCCGTGGACTCACCCGCCGCGCGAGCCTGCGCCTCGCGGCCGGTGCAGCAGGCGCCGTCGGACTCGGTGCCCTCGGCGCCGGAAGCGCCACCGCTGCACCCGCCCCGCAGGCACCCCGGCGCGGAAGCTGCTTGCCGCTGCGGCCCGGTGCAACCGCCTTCGTCACCGTGCAGGCCGCGACCGCCTGGGTGGAACCGGACAAGAACCGGCCCGGCATCGATGACCCCTCCCTGACGGACCCCACCAACCTTGATGCGTGGAACGCCAATATGGAGGAGACCGAGCCGCGCCGCTGGCTCACCGGCAAGCTCGAAACGCAGGCTGTGCTCGGCAGCAAGGTGATCGTGGATGAGATCCGCGGAAACTGGGCCAAAGTGGTGGTCACCGCCCAGCCCACCCCGCGCGATGACCGCGGCTACCCCGGGTGGATGCCCGTGGACCAGCTCGCCGTGGACCCCTTCTTTGAACTGCTCACGCAGACTGCGCCCACCGCGACCGTGACCGCCAAGAAAGCCGTTCTCTCCCGCACGCCCTCCGGGCGGCGCCAGATGATGACGATCTCCTTCGACACGGTGCTGCCGGTGATCGGCTCCACCGGACGGTACGTGCGCGTGGCTGTTCCCGGCGGGCGCCTCGGCTACCTGAAACCGGCCGATGTGCTGCTGCTTCGCCCCGGCCAGGAACCGCCGGCGGCAACCGCCGCAGACGTTCTCGCCACCGGCAAGCGCTTCCTGGACCTGCGCTACCTGTGGGCGGGCGTCAGCTCCTACGGTTACGACTGCTCCGGCTTCACCTACACGATGTACCGCCACCACGGCGTGACCATCGCCCGCGACGCCGGGCCGCAGCGGGACAACTCCGGGCTCACCCCCGTCGAGCGCGAGGACCTCCAGCCCGGGGACCTGGTGTTCTTCTCCGACGGGGCGGGGTCGGAGTCGATCCGGCACGTGGCGATGTATGCCGGTGAGGGGAAGATCCTGCACGCTCCGAATGCTGCCCGCTCCGTCGAGATCATCTCCCTCGAGGAGTACGACGTGGACGGTGAATACGCGGGGGCCCGACGGGTGATCGAGGCCTGAGCCGCAGAATCTAGGAGCCGGGGTCGGGACCATAGCGGTCC
>JAEWEZ010000009.1 GCA_023389045.1 Actinomycetes bacterium | reverse complement strand
AAGGCCGTGGAGGTCGCGGTCAATGCGCGCATGATGAGGCCGAGGTGGAGCGTCGGATCGCGCAGGCCCATGCCGCCCATGACGTGCTGCGCAAGACCAGCTTTGCTGAGCGTGCACAGTGGGCTCATGCCGCCGCTGATCTGCTGGAGCAGGACTGCGAGGACCTGGCCAAGATCCTGACTGTCGAGATGGGTAAACCGATCGCCCAGTCTCGCGCCGAGATCACGAAGTCAGCCAAGTGCCTGCGCTTCTATGCCGATCATGCGGAAGGTTTCCTGGCCGATGAAGTGCTGGAGGACCCGTCGGTCGTCGGCGCCTCCCGCGCTTTCGGAAAGTACCGTCCGATCGGTGTGGTTCTCGCGGTCATGCCGTGGAACTTCCCGGTCTGGCAGGTGATCCGTTTCGCGGCCCCGGCCCTCATGGCCGGCAACACCGGGGTGCTCAAGCACGCCTCCAACGTTCCGCAGACAGCGCTCTACCTCGATGATCTCTTCGACCGGGCCGGTTTCCCCGAGGGTGTATTCCGCACCCTACTGATCGGTTCGCGGGAGGTCGAGCGGGTGATCCGCGATGAGCGCGTGCGCGCCGTGACCCTCACCGGTTCGGAACCGGCGGGGCAGGCCGTGGCGGCGGTAGCCGGGGACGAGATCAAGAAGACCGTGCTGGAGCTTGGTGGATCTGATCCCTTCATCGTCATGCCGAGCGCGGACCTGGATAAGGCCGTGGAGGTCGCGGTCAATGCGCGCATGATGAACAACGGGCAGTCCTGCATCGCCGCGAAACGGTTCCTGCTGCACACGGATGTGTACGAGGAGTTCGCCGAGAAGTTCGTGGCGGCGGTCAAGGAGCTGCGGGTGGGTGATCCGCTCGAGGAAGGCGTCGATGTGGGTCCGCTCTCCACCGAGGGTGGGCGCGATGACATCGCCGAACTCGTCGATGACGCTGTGGCCTGCGGTGCCACCGTTTTGGCGGGCGGTCCCGAGGCGGTTTCGCAGATGCCGGAGAAGGGCTGGTTCTACCCGCCGACGGTCCTTGCGGATCTGCCCGAGTCGGCGCGTCTGATCCAGGAGGAGGCTTTCGGTCCGGCAGCGGTGCTCTACCGCATCACCGATGCCGAGGAGGCCGTGCGAATCGCCAACCGCACCACCTTCGGCCTCTCTCCCTCCGTGTGGACCACGGATGAGCAGGAGCAGGAGTTCTTCGTGCGTGAGGTGCAGGCCGGCGCCGTCTTCGTGAACGGCATGACGGTTTCGCATCCGGCTCTGCCCTTCGGCGGCATTAAGCGTTCCGGCTATGGCCGTGAACTGGCGAAGGAAGGAATCCGCGAGTTCTGCAATCTGACCACGGTGTGGGTGGCCTGAGGTAGGACACCGCACAGGCGCACGCTGAGCGCGCGATAGGCGCGCGAACCCCGGAAGAACAGCCGTGCCCCGTCGGCCCTCACAACAGGGACCGACGGGGCACAGCTGTACCGATCAGCGGAACAGATGCGGAGGAATGAGCCGCGCGCCTTCCACATCGGCAAGGAGTTCCCGATCCACCTTCTCCCCCGCACGGATCACGGTGAGAGTGCCCTTGTTTTCGAGGATCGCGAGTTCCACGTCTTCGACCCGGTGAATACCGGCGCGGCGGAGCATGCCGAACAGGTGCGTGCGGCTGAGGTGCCGGCGCCTGAGTGACGCCTCAACCACATGCCCGTGCACCATGACTACCACCGGACCCGGCCCGTGCAGGGATCGCATTCGCGTGAGGGAGTCACGCAGGCGCCCCAGCATGGCTTCAAGAACAACGAGCGTGGTCAGCGCGATAAGCGCCCCGGCGAGCGTGGGTGAGTTGCCGAGCATGGCACGCGCGGTGATGGCACCGAAAAGCGCGATCAGGGTGAAGCTGAGCACCGAAGGCGCTGCCATGAGCCGCGGCCCCATGCGATGCATAAGCGCCGTGTAGACGAGGTAGAGCACGACGGTGCCGATGAGCACGCCGAGGGCACCCCAGGGGCTGATGCCGATCTGGAACCAGAGGGGGTGCATGGTGTCGGGCGCCGGATGCATGCTCTGATTATCGACCCGAAGGCCGGTAATCCACCCGAATACCCGTGAGGGGCGCGCCTCCTGGGCACGCCCCTCACGGGTTCGCGGCGGTTCCAGCCGCCCCGGTCAGCTCAAGGCGCCGGGGCGCGGTGGGTGACCGCCTGCTGTGGGCCCGTCTGCGCTTCCTGTAGGCGGTGTGTTGACCGCCGTGGGAGCGCCCGACGGGCCGACGGGTCACTTGGTGAAGCCGTCCTTGACGTTCTTCACGGCGTCCTTCACGTTCTCCACGCCCTGGCGGATGCCGGATTCGGCCTTCTCGCCCTGGCCTTCGGCCTGCAGCTCCTTGTCGTCGGTGGCCTCACCGACAGCTTCCTTGATGCTGCCGGAGACTTCCTGGGCCTTGTTCTTGATCTTGTCACCGAGGCTCATGGTTTCCTCCTTCGTGGGGCTGCGCGGACTGCGCAGCGGATATGGCTAGCCTAGCCCCAGGCGTCTGAAAGGCCCCTGACCGAGGCATCACAGCTGGTCAGCAGGCTCTCCGGGCGCCCGGTGCGGGATAGCGGGAACGGCTCAGAGGTCGGTGACGGTGCCGTGGTCGCCGCTGCGGGCGGTGGCGTCGTCGTCGCTGGAGATCGCTGCCTTCAGGGCGTTCCAGGCGATGACCGGTGCGGCCGGGGAATCCCAGAAGCTGGCGGATTCGGGGCGGACAGCCAGGAGCGCATTGTGCGGATCCTCGGGGCTGCCCTCGGCGAAGACCTCATTGGCAGCGTTCCACACCTGCTGCAGGCGGGCGCGGTCATCCAGGAGTTCGCCGCTGCCGGCGATCGACACGTAGGTGCCGCCGTCGGCAAAGGCGAGGTTCACGTGGTTGCCATTGGCCTGGGTCATGGTGATCTTCTTCGATCAGGCGGTGGCCCGTCGGCCCCCGCTCTGATCCCAGGGGTAGGCCGCGCGGGCGGCCGCGTCACGGGATCGGTGCCCACCAAGGGTTTAGCCGCTGAAGCCTCCGGCACCGGCCATGTCCTTGAAGCGCGAGTAGTGGCCTTCAAAGGCGACCGGGATGGTCTTGGTCGCGCCGTTACGGTGCTTGGCGACGATCAGGTCGGCCTCGCCGGCGCGGGCCGATTCCTTCTCGTAGTAGTCCTCGCGGTGGATCAGCACGATGAGGTCGGCGTCCTGCTCGATCGAACCGGATTCGCGCAGGTCGCTCATCATCGGCTTTTTGTCTTGGCGCTGCTCATTGCCACGGTTCAGCTGGGAAATCGCAATCACCGGCACTTCGAGTTCCTTTGCGAGCAGTTTCAGCGCGCGGGAGAACTCGGAGACTTCCTGCTGGCGCGATTCGACGCGCTTGCCGGAACTCATGAGCTGCAGGTAGTCGATCACCACGAGTTTCAGATCGTGTTTTTGTTTGAGCCGACGGCACTTGGCCCGGATCTCCATCAGCGACATATTCGCCGAGTCGTCCATGAACAGCGGCGCGTCGGCAATGCGGTTCATCGCGCGGGCCATCGACTGCCAGTCGCGGTCATCCATCGAACCGTCACGCATCCGGTTCATCGGCACCTGCGCCTCTGCGGAGAGCAGACGCATGGTGATCTCGTGCTTATCCATCTCCAGGGAGAAGATCACGGAGGTCTGGCCGTTGTGCACGGCAGCCGAGCGCAGCACGTCCATGCCCAGGGTAGTTTTACCCATCGCGGGACGGCCCGCAAAAATCACCATCTGCCCGGGATGCAGCCCCTGGGTCAGTTCATCGAACTCGGCAAACCCGGTGGGGATTCCGGTGACCTGCCCGCCACGGTTCTGCGTCGCCTCGATCTGGTTGATCGTGGATTCGATGACCTCACCGAGCGGCACGTAGTCCTCAGACTGACCACGTTCGGTGACGGCGTAAACCTGCGCCTGCGCCTCATTGATGACGTCCTCAACCTCACCACCGTCGGTGGCAAAGCCGAGCTGCACGATGCGGGTGCCGGCCTCGACGAGACGCCGCAGCACGGCTCGCTCCACCACGATGTCGGCGTAGTAACCGGCATTGGCGGCGGTGGGTACCATGTCCACGAGCTCGGCGATGTACGCGCCGCCGCCCACACGCTGCAGTTCCCCCCGCTTGGAGAGTTCATTGGAAACGGTGAGCATGTCGGCGGGTTCACCGCGGCCGTACAGGTCGATGATCGCTTCGTAGATCAGTTCATGCGCGGGGCGGTAGAAGTCGTTGCCACGCACTTTTTCCACGACGTCTGCAATCGCGTCCTTGGAGAGCATCATGCCGCCGAGGACGCCCCGCTCCGCATTGAGGTCGTGCGGGGGCGTGCGCTCAAGGGCGCGATCAGATCCAGGCTCAAAGGCGTCGTTCGTGGTCACCGGAACAGTGTAGGAACTGGGGCTGACAGACAGAAGACGCCTCCGTCACGCCCGCTCGGACCTCAGCGCCCCAGTCGTAAACTGATCTCTTTGATATCGGGGCTTGGGCCGTTGGTGATGGCCTCTGCGCTCAACGGCCAGTCCACGCCGACTTTTTTGTTCTCCCCCAGGGAGATCTGCACGAAACCGAGCACGTCACCGGTGGAGGCGTCGAGAACCGCCCAGGGGCCGTTTTCGAAGTGACGCCTATACATTCGTCCCCCCCCCCGCTCTCTTCGTAATAGCCGCACACCGCTGTGCGTACTGACCCGAGGAACGTAATACGCGCCGGTTCCCTGCACAAGACCAGTGGCTCTCCGATCCCTGTTCCCTGCGGCCTGCTCCTGCTTCCTGTATCCTGCCCCTGCACCCCGCTGCTCTTCCCTTGCGTGAGCGGCTGTTGACCAGGCGCGTAGGCTGTAACAGCGTCGGTACTCGACGCCGCCGACGGGACGACCCGCACGGCGATCTCACGGACGGGGACGGCCCCGTAGAGCACGGAGTTCCTATGCCGTCCGCCCGCATCCTCATCCCCTCCGCCCTCGCCCGGCTCGCCCTGGGCTGGGCTGCGGTTCTCGCCACCGCGCTCGCCCTGCCCGCCGATGCCACCGCTGTAGCCACCGCCAGCATCGCAGCGGTGCTCGCCGCCATCGTCACCGTGATTGTGGTGGCCGCGATCGGCGTTCTGCACCAGGCTGAAGCTTTGGCCGCACGGCTCGGCGATCCCTACGGAACGCTCGTTCTCACCCTCTCCATCGTGATGATCGAAGTGGTGCTGATTGCTGCGGTGATGCTCGGCCCCGGCGAGCACGCCACCATCGCCCGAGATAGCGTCAGCGCTGTCTCCATGATCATCCTGAACCTCGTGACCGGGATCTGCCTGGTCATTGGCGGGATTCGCCACGAGGCGCTGCGCGCGAACCGCACGGGCGCTGCCGCCTATTTCGCCATGCTGTGGGCACTGGGCGGGGCAGCGTTCCTCCTGCCGGGGCTGATCGGGACCGGCGGCGCTTTTCTTCCGGCACAGGCCGCGGTGATCGCCGTGCTCACTCTCGCGGCTTATGCCCTCTTTCTTGTGCAGCAGATGGGGCCGCGGGCGGGTGACTACCAGGAGGTCGTGCTTCCTGAGGGGCCGACGGGGCTCACGGCCTCTCCATCGGCGACCTCCCCGGCAGCCTCGACCCCGGCGCACCAGGAAGACTCCGCGCAGCCTGCCGTGCCCCGTCGGCCCCCTGTGCGCACTCACGCCCCAGAGCTCATCCAACGCACCGCGCTGCTGATCCTCACCGTCGTTCCTATCGTGCTGCTCAGCCACGATATGGCGGCCCTCGTGGACGTGGGGCTCGCCCGGACCGGTGCGCCCGCTGCTCTGGCCGGGGTGCTGATCGCCCTCAGCACGGTGACGCTCCTGCGCCCACGGATGGGGATAGCGCCGGGAGTGCTCCACCTTGTGCTCTTCGGCGTCTACGTGGTGACGCTCTTCGCATGAGGCAGCCAGCCTGCCCCTGACAGCAGCTGCTCCTCCCGATGCGAACGGCGGGGGCGACCCGAAGGTCACCCCCGCCGTCACGGGATGCTCACGATCACTTACCCACGAGCGGAGTCATGTGGATGTCGTTGCCGGGGCCGAGCGGCAGATCCAGACCGAAGAAGATCAACAGGATGGATGCCCAGGCGATCCAGAACGGAACCACGAAGGGGAGCATGCGCGCGAAGAGCGAACCGAGGCCCGCCTCCGGCTCGTACTTCCGCAGCATGCTCAGGAGCACGATCATGTACGGGTTCATCGGGGTGATGATCTGCGTGGCCGAGTCACCCACGCGGAAGGCCGCCTGTGTGAAGGCCGGCTCGAAGCCCACCAGCGCGAACATCGGCACGAACACCGCCGCCATGATCGCCCACATGGACGAACCGGAGATGATGAACAGGTTCAGTACGCTGGCCAGAAGCATGAAGCCGATGACCGCGATGATGCCCTGCATACCGGAGGCTTCGAGCAGATTCGCGCCGTTCACCGCAATCCAGGCGCCGATACCCGACCAGTTGAACAGGGCGATGAACTGACCCAGGATGAAGGCCAGCACCACGAAGGGGAGCATTTCCTTCAGGGATTCCGTCATCATCTCCACCGCATCGCGGGTGGAGCGCACTGTGCCCACCACGGCGCCGTAGACCGCGCCAAGCGCGATGAAGTAGACGACGATGATGAAGACGATCGAGCTGAGTAGAGGGGACTTCGGCAGGAAGTTGCCCTCGTCATTGCGCCACGGCGAGTTCGGGATGAGCACCGCGAAGAGAATGATGCCCGTCATCACCACACCGGTAATGGTCGCGGCGATCAGACCCTTGAACTCCTGGGGCTCGAGCTTGGCGCGCAGAACGGCGGCCTTCTCGGCAGCAGCCTCCGGATCGCCTTCCTCGGCGTGCTCGTCGACCGGCACACCCTGACGGTTCAGACGCGGCTCCAGGACCTTGTCGATGATGAAACCGGCGACGAAGCCGAGCACAATCGAGGAGGCGATGTTGAAGAACCAGTTGGAGACCGGGTTCACCGTGGCGGCATCAGCGTGCTGGAGCGGCACCATCACCGCCTCGGTGATGCCGGCGAAGAGGGCGTCGAGGCTGGTCGGGACGATGTTGGTGGAGTAACCGGCACCAGCAGCCGCGAAGCCACCGAGCAGACCCGCCACCGGGTGACGCCCAGCCGCCTTGAACACCATCGCGGCCAGCGGCGGAATCACCACGAAGGCGGAGTCAGCCATGATCGAGGCGATAACGCCCACGAAACCAACCACGTAGGGCAGCATCCAGGCCGGCGACGTGCCGAAGAGGAAACGGATACCTGCAGCCAAGAGCCCCGAGTGCTGGGCAATACCGATGGCCAGCAGGATCGGGAGCACGGTGACCAGGGGCGGGAAGCCCACGAAGTTCGGGCCGATATTGGTGGTGAGCCACTCCAGGCCGTCACCGGTGAACAGACCCTGGATGACGGTCGGTTCCTCGGCGCCGGGGACCTGCACGACCACGTCCATCATCGCCATGATCGTGGTGATGATGCCGGTCACAATGAACAGGATGATGAAGAGCATGAACGGCTCGGGCAGCTTATTGCCCACGTTCTCGACACCGTCGAGAAACTTGTCGGTCAGGCTCTTCTTCGTCTGAGTGGGGGTTGCTTCGCTCGTCATGAGCGATCCTCCTTCCTCCGCACCGCCGGGGCGGGGCGCTCGTCGGTCGGAACCGACTGGGGACGGGGCGGCGAGGCCGCCGTCGGGGACGTGCCGGCGGGTGCCGGTTCGGGGGGTGGGGATGTGGGTTCCGCGCCCGGAGGGCCGGGGCGGGACCCGGGAAGGGCGCCGGTGAAGCACCGGGGCCCGACGGGTCAATCGAAGTAGCCCTCGGCGCGAACGACACCGCCCGCGTGTTCGAACTCTTCCTTGGCGACCGTGAGGATTTGCGGGTCGTGGAGGGCATCGAGTGCCGTGGCGGCCAGGCCGTAGGCACCATCGGCCGCAGCGGATTCTGCCATCTCAGAGATAGACGCGGCGGCGAACTCGCGGGTGTGCAGGGCGGTGTCGCCATCGGCCACCTTGATCAGCGGGTGGATGCCCGGCATCAGGTGGCTGACATTGCCGAAGTCGGTGGAGGCAGCAAGCTCTTCGGAGACCACACCGCGCGGCAGCGGGTCGCGGCCGCGGCGGCGCTGCGCGAGAACCCAGCGCCCGTTCAATGCCTCATTGGTGCGCACCGACAGGGACGCGGGATGCTCATCCCATTCGATCTCGACGGTGCAGCCGGTCATGAGGGCGGCGCCGCGGGCGGCGTCCTCCACCCGACGGGAGAGGTCCCGCAGGGTGGCGGGGGCGGCCGAGCGCACGTACATGTCCAGGCGGGAGGAGTCCGGGATGATGCTGGCGCGGTCGCCACCTTCGACGATGATCGCGTGGATCCGATCACTGGGCGGGGTCTGCTGCCGCATGAGGCCGATGCCCTGGTAGAGCAGGCTTGCAGCATCCAGGGCATTGCGCCCCATGAAGGGCTGGGCGGAGGCGTGGGCGGGCCGCCCGTGGTAGCGCACGGTGAGGGTCCGACGCCCGAGCCACGCCTGATCAGCCAGGTCATAGCCGCCGTAGGGATGAACCATCATGGCGGCGTCGATGCCGTCGAAGGCACCTTCACGGGCCATGTATTCCTTGCCACTGTGGCCCTCTTCGGCAGGGGTTCCGAGGAAAACGATCCGGCCGGGAACCGCGCTCGGATCCTCCTTCGCCAGACGGGCCAGGGCCAGGAATGCCCCGAGCCCCATCACAGCGATGATGTTATGGCCGCAGCCGTGGCCCACCCCGGGCAGGGCGTCGTACTCGGAGAGAATCGCGAGGGTCGGGCCCTCTCCCCCGTCGGCCGACGATCCCTGGATTTCACAGCGGATCGCGGTGTCCAGTCCGTGCACGCCCACCTGCGGGTCGAGGCCGTGCTCGCGCAGGCAGCGGGCGATGGCCTCGGCGCTGCGATGCTCCTCGAAGGCCACTTCCGGGTTCGCGTGCAGGTCGCGCATGATCGCGACCATCTCGTCGTGGTCGGCGGCCACATGCTCTTCGAGCTTCGCGTGCAGCGCTTCGGGCGCGCCGGTGAAGTCGGAGCCGGGGTGAACCGCTGTTTTTTGCAGCAGTGCACGGCGGGCATCGAGTTCATGCAGGTAGGCGGTCGAGGGCAAGTCGGCGTGTTCACCGACGCGCGCGGCATCCTCGGCGGGGCGCTGGGTGGGGGCCACGTCTACTCTCCTTCGTCTACGGGCGGCGCTTCCGGTGCGGGGTAGCGCCACCTGGTCGGGTACGGTGCCGCGGCAGCGGCGGGGCGTGCCGTCTCGACGGCGAGGCGAGCGGGGCGCGTGGGCAGTGTTCTCGCGCCTCGATGCGCGAGGGCGGGTCCGTGCGGGGTGCGCCCCTCGCCCGGTTCCGGTACAGCATGGGCGAGACTGCCCCCGCTGGCCAGCATCGCGGCCCGGTTGTGACCTCACCGTCACCATCTGTCCGATATCCGGCGCATTCTAGTCGCCCACCCCGGAGCGTCTTACCTTACGGTCACCCTTTACTGTCCCGTTTCTCCCGCGGGCGCGCGAGCGTCCCGTCCCCACCATCCGGAGCAGACATGACCACCACCGACACCGCGCCACACGCCGGCGCCCGCCGCGGTTCCTTCGCCGGCCGCAGCGCCTTTATCTTTGCCGCCATCGGCTCCGCCGTGGGCCTGGGCAATATTTGGCGTTTCCCCGCTATCGCCTATGACAACGGCGGCGGCGCCTTCATCCTCCCCTACCTGGTTGCCCTCTTCACCGCGGGTATCCCGCTGCTCTTCCTGGACTATGCGATCGGGCACCGCTGGCGCGGATCGGCGCCGCTCGCCTGGCGGCGTATGAAGCGCTGGACCGAGTTCGTCGGCTGGTGGCAGGTGCTGATCTGCATCGTCATCGCCGTCTACTACGCCCTGATCATCGCCTGGGCCGCGAACTACACGATCTTCTCCCTCGATATCCGCTGGGGTGATGACGCCGGCGGCTTCTTCGGATCCTTCACCCAGGCCCTCGAAGGCAACGACGTCACCGTCACCTTCGACTACGTCACCCCGGTGCTCATCTCGGTGGCTCTGGTCTGGATCGCCGTGCTCGCCGTCATGCTCCTCGGTGTGCAAAACGGCGTGGCCAAGTCCTCGATGATCTTCATTCCGCTGCTGGTTGTCATGTTCGTGCTGCTGGTGGTGCGCGCCCTCATGCTGCCCGGCTCCCTGGATGGCCTCAGCACCCTGTTCACCCCGAACTGGGCTGCCCTCATGCAGCCGGGCGTCTGGGTTGCCGCCTACGGTCAGATCTTCTTCTCCCTCTCCGTGGCCTTCGGCATCATGCTCACCTACGCCTCCTATCTGAAGAAGAACACGGACCTGACCGGCTCCGGTCTGGTGGTCGCCTTCTCCAACTCGGGCTTCGAAATCCTCGCCGGCATCGGTGTTTTCTCGGCCCTCGGTTTCATGGCGCAGGCGCAGGGCGTGCAGGTTGATGAGGTGGTCCAGTCGGGTCTGGTGCTCGCCTTCGTCGCGTTCCCGACGATCATCGGTGAAGCCCCCGGTGGCGCTCTGATCGGCGTGCTCTTCTTCGGCTCCCTGGTGGTGGCTGGCTTCACCTCGCTCGTCTCTATCGTCGAGGTGGTGATCTCCGCCTTCCAGGACAAGTTCGGCCTCGAGCGCATGCCCGCCACCCTCGGCGTGGGCATCCCCCTGGCTCTGATCTCCACGCTGCTGTTCCCCACCACGATGGGGCTCGCCCTGCTGGATGTGCTCGATAACTGGGTGAACCAGTACGGCATCGTCGCGGTGGCGCTCGTGGCCACCGTCGTTGCCACCTACATGGTGCGCGGCCTGCCCACGCTCCGCGACCATCTGAACCAGAAGGGTTCCTTCCAGGTCGGTGGCATGTGGATGCTCTTCGTCGGTGTCATCTCCCCGCTGGTTCTCACGGTCACGCTCATCATGAGCACCAACGCGCTGGTCGGTTCGGGCGAGAGCTACTCGGGTTACCCGAGCTGGTTCAACCTGGTCTTCGGCTGGCTGATGGCGGCATCCCTCGTGGTCATCGGCGTGGTGCTCTCGCTCCTGCCGTGGCCTGCCGGTTCGAACCTGAACCGTCCGGACTCCGATGGTGACGACATCGCCCCGGAGGCGGTGGCGGGCAGCGGCTTGGAGGGCCCCGAGCATGTCACCCCGCATGAGCTGCGCGCCCCCGGCGACCGCTAACGCTCTCCCCCTGGGTGGGCCGACGGTGGCACCCCGCCCCGTCGGCCCCTCACCCCCGCGGCCCCGCCGGCGCATGCGCAGCGACGGCCCCGTCGGCCCCATCGATCCTTTCGCCCCTGACCACAGGAGGTTCCCGTGTCTGTCTCCGCAATCATCATGATGAGCATCGCCATCATCACCGTGTGGGGAGGCCTCGGCCTCGCCATCGCAAATATCCTCAAGCACCCCGAACAGGACTGAACCGCACCCCCCCCACTGCGGGGTGAGATGCTCCGCCCGGCCGGAGCCACGAGCTGGCTGGGCAGAGCCGCTCTTCTAGCCGCAGCGACTGTGCCGTAACCGCAACCCTGTGACCTCGGTCAAGCGGTTCGCACTGCACGCGGCCTATCGGGTAGAGTGTCTGTGCTCGCAAGAGCGCTGGAGGATTCGCCTAGCGGCCTATGGCGCACGCCTGGAACGCGTGTTGGGTTAACGCCCTCGGGGGTTCAAATCCCCCATCCTCCGCCGAGAGCCTCAGCCGCGGCCCCGTTGATCGGGTGCCGCGGCTGAGGTTTTTTGTGGTCTCATGGGTCCCGATTCCAGCGCCTGATTTTGGGGCTGATGTTTGGGTCTGATTTTTGGGTCTGCTTTCCGTGCCCATTTACGAGCCCGCTTACGTGCCCGACGCATTTTCCTCGGCTCTGAACCCCGGAGCGCACGAGATACCCTCCACCCTGCCGACCTGCGCACCTCTCTGCTCAAAATTGCTGATGACCGGCTATTCTTCGGCAGAGAAGAACTGTAGCGAGGGGGAGTCAATGTCGGACCCAAATGGTCAATCGCAGCAGAAGTCTCGCGCGGGCCTGTGGATCACGGTCGTTCTGGCGGTGGGCTGCATCCTTGCCTTGCTGCTGAGCATCATCGGTGGCGTGGGCTACCTCGTGCTGGTCAAGAACAATGCCGGCCCCGCGGCCAGCGAATCCACGAGTGGCGCCCCCACCGAATCCGAGAGCACATCCACGAGCGGCACTGCGACGGTCACGGACGAGCCCTCCCCTACCTTCGAGGTCATCGCGCCCGATGAAACTCCCCCGGTAGGCCCGGGGCAGATTCGCGCCATACTTGCCGATAACCCCATCACCAGCGGCTCTTTGCCCCGAGTGGGAACCTGCGCCCTCCCAGACGCACCCCTCAATCCCACGAAGGAACAGCTGCAAGATCTGCTCAACGCCGCTGCCGGCTGCCTGGACCAGGTGTGGGCGGGAGCGATGTCAGATCGCAATCTCGGATGGAGCATGCCTCGAGTCGTTGTTTTTGAGGGCGCAGCACCACAGGGAAGCCGCTGCACAGCGGATACCTTCCGCAAGGACTCCCCGCGCATGTGCAATCTCGACAACACCATCTACTGGCCGGTGACAACCAGCTGGAAGGCAGAGCCCACCACCGTTGCCGAGCTGAAGGCCGCCGCGGTGGCGGGCCTGAGCTACTACGTGACCCAGGCGATGCTGTGGCAGAGCTCGGTGAGTATCTACGCCAACTACCTGATGGATAAATACAAGAACGCGGGCCTGGCCGAGGAAGAGCGAATGGCGATTCACCGCTGGAACTTCCAGGCGCGGTGCATTGCGATGGCGTCCGTGTCGGTGCTGCCACAGGAGGTTCAGCCCACCGGTTCCTACCGCGATCGGTACCTGGACCCCGCCGCCCACAAGGGCTCAGAACCACCGTTCGACTACAAGGGCGAAACCATCGCGGAGTGGTTCAGGCGCGGCTTGGACTCCCAGGGCGACCTCGCCACCTGCAATGTGTGGACTGTCAGTGAGGACGAGGTGAGCTGAGCGCGGCGCGGCTGGATCGCAGCGCCCACCATGAGCGTCTGCTGGCGATGAACCCGGATTTTGCCTCGCGGCTTGAGCAGCTCGTGGCCGATGCGGAGCATGCCCCCGATGGTGATGCGGAAGTGGATCGCACCCACGATTTCTGCTACCCGCCGTGCTCGCTTTGCGGCGGAGTTCTCAAACCCGATGTGGTCTTTTTCGGGGAAAGCGCCGATCGGGCCGTGGTCGCGCGGGCTTTCGAGGCGGTGGAGCGGGCGCGCGGGCTACTGGTGCTCGGGTCGAGCCTCACGGTGCAGTCGGGGTTGCGTTTTGTGCGGGCTGCGCAGCGGCAGGGGGCCGAGGTGGTCATCGTCAATCAGGGGCCGACGCGCGCAGATGATCGGGCCGATGTGCGCGTACATGGGCGGATCGAGGATGTGCTGGGGCAGTGGGCGTCGATGGCGGGGCCGACGGGGCTGGGCTAACCCCCACGTTCCTTGAACCTTTGAGGAAATTCACGAACTGTCCGTGATCTGATACACGGGCCGTCTTTTTTCCTGTACATACCCCCTCAGGCGCCCCGTACATTGAGCGAGATCTGTGCATCGTCGCAGGTAGATCGCATGAACCAATGAGCGCACGGGATGTCCCGGTGCGAGGAGGTGAACGGCATGACCGACTTCGTGGGCGTCGAGGCCCTTTCCCGTTGGGTGGCCCGCCGTGGCCCCCAGACCGTCATCAAGGAGATCACCGACCGGCTCGAAGAGGACTTCGGACGCTGGAAGGACTTCGAGAAGCAGGCCCGCATCGCCAGCCACTCCCCCGACGGCGTCATCGAACTGATGCCCGCTGCGGACGCGGAACGCTACGGCTTCAAGTTCGTTAACGGGCACCCCTCCAACCCCAGCCGCGGCTACCAGACCGTGACCGCCTTCGGCGCCCTCGCGGAAGTGCACAACGGCTACCCGATCATGATCAGCGAAATGACCCTGCTGACCGCGCTGCGCACCGCCGCCACCTCCGCCCTCGCCGCCCGTCACCTGGCCCGCCGGGACTCCACCGTGGCCGCCCTCATCGGCACCGGATGCCAGGCTCCCTTCCAGGCGCTGGGCCTGCGCGCCGAACTCGGCATTGAAGACCTGCGGATCTTCGACACCGACCCGAGCACCATGGATTCCTTCACCCTGCACGCCGAGAAGCTCGGCTTCAACGTCTACCGCGCCTCCAGCGCCGCCGATGCGGCCAAGGGCGCCGACGTGATCACCACCTGCACCGCCGATAAGCGCAACGCCACCGTGCTGCAGGCCGGCGACGTGCCCGAGGACGCCCACATCAACGCGATCGGTGGCGACTGCCCCGGCAAGACCGAGCTCGATGGTGCGATCCTCGACCAGGCCCAGGGTGTCTTCGTCGAGTTCACCCCGCAGACCCGCATCGAGGGCGAAATTCAGCAGCGCCCCGCGGACTTCCCCGTCACCGAACTCTGGGAGGTCATCACCGGGCAGGCCCCCGGGCGCACCAGCGAGAGCGGCGTGACCGTCTTCGACTCCGTCGGCTTCGCCATCGAGGACTTCACCGCCCTCTCCTACCTGTACGACCAGCTCCACGGCACCGACGCCGTCACCTCGATCGACCTGATCGCCGACCCGTCGGACCCCAAGGATCTCTTCCAGCTCGTCGCCAAGCAGGCCTGACGCGCTGACCGCACGCCGCGACGCCGCCCGTCGTCCCTCCCGGGGGACAATGGGCAACGTCCGTCTGTGTGCCCGCCGTTGCGCATGGCAGCGGGTATGGCCGTGTGCGTGGCACCGTTGATGCCGCAGTACATGCCAAAGTGCTTGTGAGAGGGCTTGCCGCGAGACCCCCGCTGCGCTGGGCCGCTCGAAGGAGGAACCGCCGTGATCCGACCCGGACTGTGCTCCGTCACCTACCGCGACCTGCCCGTCGAGGAGGTCATCGCCCTCGCGCGGGACGCCGGCCTCGAGGCCATCGAATGGGGCGCCGACGTTCACGCTCCCGCGCACGACCTCGCGACAGTCACTCGCCTTGGTGAACTGACCCGCGCGGCTGGCCTTGCCGTCGCCTCCTACGGCACCTACCTGCGCTTTGATGCCGAAGAGGACGAGATCTGCCGCGCCGAGGTGCGTAAGGCGCTGGAAGCGGCGCGCGCCCTCGGCGCACCCCGTCTGCGCGTCTGGGCAGGCTCCGCGGGGTCCGTCGAAAGCAGCCCAGAGCAGCGTGCCCGGGTGACTACGCGGCTACGGGAGGCGGTGCAGATGGCCGCCGAGTACGGGCTGGAGATCGGGCTCGAGCATCACCGCGGCACCCTCACCGACTGCCTCGGCTCCTCCCTCGCGTTGCTTCACGCCGAGGGGATGGAGGGCCTGCGCACCTACTGGCAGCCGAATGTGGGGCAGGGCGATCAGCAGGCCCTAGCGGACCTGGAGGCGCTATTGCCGCAGGTCAGCACGGTGCATGTTTTTGCGTGGTGGCCCACCATCGAGCGTCTGCCGCTTGCGGAGCGCGCGGAGCTCTGGCGCGGAGTGTTCGCGGTGCTCGCCCGCAGCGGGCGCGATCACGATGCGCTTCTGGAGTTCGTGCCCGGGGATGATCCGCGGCTCCTCGCGCAGGAGGCGCGCACTCTGCGCGAGCTGATCCGGGCTGGGGAGGGCGCGGTGGTCGGGAATCGTGCCGACGGGGGTGTGGCCCTGCGGACGGAAACCACGGGGACCGAAACCCGTCGGCCCCCTGAGGACGTGCCCGAAAAACCCCGGGCGCAGGAGGGCGCGCCAGAAAAACCCCGGGCGCTCCTCGCCATGCAGCCCGACCTGCCCGCATTGCTGTGGACCGCAGACCTCCGCACCCAACTCACCACCCACCTCGACGTTGACCCCGACCGGGTCGTGACCTCCTATGCCGAAGTGTCCGAAGCTGAACTCGCCGGCGTGGAGGTGCTCATCACCGGCTGGGGCGCGCCCCTCCTCGACGCTTCCACCCGCGCCCGTATGCCGCGTCTGCGCGCCATCCTGCACTCCGGCGGCACCGTGCGTTTCCTTGCCACGCCGGAGGTTCTCACGTCAGAGGAACTGCGCCTGACCAGCACCGCTGAGGTGAATGCGGTGCCCGTCGCCGAATACACGCTCGCCCAGATCCTGCTCGCCGGGAAGCGCTCCCTGCGCTGCGAGGCCGACCATCGACGCCTGCGGGGGCAGCCCGGGGCGCAGCGACTGGACGAGGGCGGGAACCACGGCGCGCGGATCGGTCTGATCGGGGCGTCCCGGATCGGGAAGCTCGTCGCAGAGCAACTGCGGCGCTTTGACCTCGAGGTATGGATCGCCGACCCCTACATCACCACGCAGGATGCCGCCGAGCTCGGGGCCCGGCACGTGGACCTGCCCGAGATGTTCCAGCACTGCGATGTGGTCAGCATTCATGCCCCCGACCTGCCCAGCACCCAGGGGATGGTCAGCGCCGATCTGCTCGCGGCCATGCCCGACGGCGCGACGCTCATCAACACCGCGCGGCCCGTGCTCGTGGACCTCGACGCGCTCCGACGTGAGGTGTGCTCGGGGCGGATCGCGGCGGTGCTCGACGTACACGATGACCTGGCCGCGGATGATCCGATCTGGGATGCGCCCTATGTGTCGATCACGCCGCATATCGCAGGATCGCTCGGCAATGAGCTGCACCGACTGGGCGGCTGCGTGGTGGACGAGGCCCGTCGTTACGTGAGCGAGCAGCCGGCGCTGTATCCGGTGGATCGGGAACGGCTCGGGATCACGGCCTGAGAGGGCGTGGGTTGGGGCAGGGCTGGCTCAGTGGGTGGGCTGGTCAGGGTCGGCGGTTGGGCGGGTCTGGCTCGGCGGTGGCTCAGTGCTCCATGCCGAAAAGATCGGCCGGGGCGTCGCCGCGGAGCACGGCCAGTGAGCGTCGGGCTCGACGTTCACCCCATGGCCCGAGGAGCGAAAGCTGCTCCTCCGTGGCGAGCATCCACCCGTCGAGTTCTTCGACCTGCGCAACGACCTGGGCTTCGAGCTGTGCAGCCGGGAGGACGCCCGCATCGAAAACAAAGTGCAAACCCATCGGAGCGCCACTACTCGGGCGGCCCGGAACCCAGTTCACGGTGAGGAGTCGGCCCACCTGCACCTCGACGCCAAGCTCCTCGGCCACTTCCCGTTGAGCGCATTGGCGGGGGTCCTCGCCGGGGTCCACACTGCCACCGGGCAGGAGCCAGTGGTCGCGGTAGTTGGGGTCTTCAATCACCACGCGGCCATGCTCATCGCGCAGGATCACCGAGGCAGAGGCGATGGCGCGGGCAAGGGTGGCGAAGTATGCCGGTTCGGGAAGCAGATCAGGCATGGCTCCATTGTGCGCCGTAGCCGAGGCGGTGCACGAACTCGCCGCGGGCGACTAGGGGCTGGCCGCCCCGGCGCGGGGCAGCCGCCACGGCGCGGGCACTGGCCGCAAGCGCGTGGAGCCAGCCGCCACCACGCAAGCATTGGCGGTATTTCGCCGGCTGCGACATATACGCCGCAGCCGGCTATATACCGCCAATTCCCAACCGGTAACCCGTCCCGCTCACCGCTATCCCGGTGCCACCCGGCAGCCGTCTCCGAGCACACCGAATACATTCGCGGCTATCCACTCCACCCGAGCCACCCTCACCCTTTCCACCCACACACCCCTCCCCGGTTACTCGCGCGTAGAGGAGCACAGTTCCGGGGTTAGCCGCCGCAACCCCCGCACTTTGCTCCATTTCCGGGAACCTCCCTTGGCCGCCGCCCTCTCACCCCGGCCTCTTCCCCGTCTCTACCATCGGCCCCACCTGCACCCGTCGCCGACAACTGGCGGTATACGACCAACTGCGGCGGATATGTCGCAGCCGGCGCTATACCGCCCATTCCCCACCGGTAACCCCGAGGTGGGGGTGAGGTTGGGGTGGCGGCGAGGGGCGGCGGAGTCGCGGTGGGACCCACCCCACGGGAGTCACGATGTGGTCGCGAGCGAAGCCATCGCGGCCGGGGTACTTCCCTGAACGGCCAGGACAGGGCACCCTAGTCCTCTGGCCGGGACCCGCCCGGCGCCGATGGAGGTACCCATGGCGGAGTTGAAGAAGTCGCTCGGCATGCCCGCACTGATCGCGCTCGGTGTCGCCGGCGTCGTCGGTTCGAGCTGGATCTACACGTCCTCGATCTACTTCGCGGACTTCGGCGCCGGAGGTATGATCCTCGGCCTGCTCGCGGGTGCCGCGATGGCCGCCTGCGTGGCTCTGGCGTACGGCGAGCTTGCCTCCACCATCCCCCGCGCCGGCGGCGAGGTGGTCTGGGGGTACGCGGCGCTGGGCCGACGTGCCGGTTTCGCCACCGGCTGGTTCCACATCGGCGCCTACATCTCCTCCCTGGCCTTCTACGTCACCGCGCTCGGCACGCTGCTTGGCAAGTACGTGCCCGCCATGAAGTCCATGCCGCTGTACTCGCTGGCCGGAGCCGAGGTGACCCTCCCGGTGCTGGCGGTCGGCATCCTCCTGACACTCATCGTGTTCGCGCTGAACTGGTTCGGCGTCTCTGTGGGCGCCCAGATTCAGATCGGCCTGTTCGCGATCATGCTGCTGATCGCCGCAGCCCTGGGAATCACGGCTCTGATCTACGGCAGTCCCTCCAACCTGCTGCCGATGTGGACGCCCGAACAGGAGCCGCTGACCTCCACGGCCCGCATGGTCGTCCCCGGCATCACCTACGTCGTCGGCTTCTCACTGGTCGCAGTCCTCGCCGAGGAGTCGAACCTGCCGGCGAAGCGTCTCGGCTTCACCGTGGTGCTCACCGTGGTCTGCGCAGCGGCCTTCTACACCGTGGTGCTGTTGGCCACCGCCTACGTCGTCCCGTGGGAGTCTGTGGCGAATCCGGAGCGACTGGGCACCATCGACGCCTTCACCGATGCCGGCTTCCCGATCCTCGGCTTTGGCGCCTTCCTCATCGCCGTGCTTGGCCTGATCACCAGCTTCATCGGTCTGTTCGTCGCATCCAGCCGTGTGGTGCTGGCCTTGGCCCGCGCCCACATGCTTCCCCGCGGCCTTGCGAAGGTGCACGGCCCCTCTGGAGTGCCCCGTCGTGCCCTCCTGTTCCTGCTGGTCGTCACGATTGTGCTCGGTCTGCTGGGCCCGGGCGCCATGGTCTGGTTCCTCGATGCCGGCGGCACGTTCCTGGGCATCGTGTGGCTGCTCGTCGTGATCGCCAAGTACATGCTGCCGCGCCGCTACCCCGGGCTTGTCCCCGGCTACCGCGCGAAGCCCGCGTTCCTACCGGCTCTCGGTGCACTCGGCGCGATCCTGATCATCGTGTTCACGCTGCTGCCCGGCACTGGCATGACGCTGGTGTGGCCGGCGGAGTACCTGATGCTCGGTGGCTGGGCGCTGCTCGGTGCGATTCTCTTCTTCGTGACCCCGGCCCCGGCGAGCCGCGAGGAGGTCTTTACCGAGATGCTCGGCCCCTACGCCGACGAGGTCCGCGCCGCTCGAGCACCCGGCACGAAGGCCTGAGGCAGGGCGCCGATCGGCCTCGGCTGGCTACGCGCGAGCGGTGGTCGCCTGCGGGTTCAGGAGGCAGATCGGGCAAGGCTCCGTCGTGCACCCTGGCCCGTGCGGCGCATGAACTCGCCGTGGGGGCCGGGGGTAGCGGCCATCTCCGCGCAAGCACTGGCGGTATATGACCGGCTGCGGCGTATATGTCGCAGTTGGTCAAATAACGCCAGTTCCCCATCGGTAACCGCGAGGTGGTGCTGCGGCGGGGTGGCGGCCGCGGGCTAGTTCCCGGGCCGTTCCTCGCGCAGAGCATGGTTGATGGCATCCAGCAGCTCGGCGAGCGCTGCCCGATCGTGCACCAGACGGTCCAGGGTGATCTGCTGCAGCATCTGACGCATGTCCTCGGGAATGCGCTCCACCACCGGCGCCATGATCGGGGCCGCCGCCGACAGCGCGCACACCTCGCGCAGGCTCCAGCGTCCGTCCACCGTGACCGCTGCCGCGTCCCCGGCTACCTCCACATCGGCGAGGGCCCGCAGGTCGCGGCTCGAGAAGCCAGCGCAGATGCGGTACGCCCCGGGCTCCACCCTCCACGCGCGGGCCACCGTGTCCCAGTACTGCAAAGCCTGCTTCCGCACCGGGATGTGCAGCCGCTGCCGCTCCCCCGGCGCCAGCGTGACCTCCTCGAAGGCCACGAGTTCACGGATCGGCCGCGGCACCCGCGACCCCGGCAGCCCCGCATAGATCTGCACCACGGTGCGGCCTTCCCGCACGCCGGTGTTCTCCGCGGTGATCTCGATGCTGAGGGCGCCGTCATCCCCCGCGGTCACATCCAGGTCGTGCAGTTCGAACTCGGTGTAGGAGAGGCCGTGCCCGAAGGGGAAGGCCACTTCGCAGCGGCGCGCGTCGAATCCGCGGTAGCCCACGAAGATGCCCTCGCCGTAGTGCACTTGCCGGGTATCACCGGGAAAGTGCAGGTAGGAGGGCACATCTTCAAGGCGGTGCGGGATGGTTTCGGAGAGCTTCCCGGAGGGATTCACGAGGCCGTAGAGCACTTCGGCGGTGGCGGTGCCGCCGGCCTGGCCGAGCAGCCACGCATCGAGCACGGCCGGGGCGCGGTAGGCGGTTGCCGGCAGGGTCACAGCGGAGCCGTGGGACAGCACGAGCACGATCCGCGGATTGACCGCGGCGACTGCCTCCAACAGTTCGAGCTGTTCGACGGGGAGGTCGGTGGTTTCGCGGTCCCAGCCCTCACCTTCGGCATCCTCGCCGAGACCGAGGAAGAGCACGACGGTATCGACTCCGGCTGCGAGGTCGACCGCCTCCGCTCGCAGCCTCGCCGCGTCAGTCGTGCCCGAACCCCCGGAACCGGCGACCCCTCCCGATGCATCGACACCTGGATCCTCTGCCCCTGCCACCTCGGACGCGCCACCCGGAACGAAGCCCTGCGCATAGGGCACCTCGCGGCCGGCGATCTCCCGGATCGCGTCCAGGGCCGTGTCGAGACGGGTGGGGGTCACATGTGAGGAGCCCGTGCCCTGGTAGCGCGGATGCGCGGCAAAGTGCCCGATCACGGCCACATCGGCGTCAGCGTCGAGCGGCAGCGCACCGTCGTTGCGCAGCAGCACGATCGCTCGCCGGGCCGCTTCCAGCGCCACCTGGTGATGCGCCTCCGTATCGAAGCTGCCGCTGCCGGTGCCGTCCGGCGCCGCCTGCTGCTCCACGCAGCGCCGCACCAGCTTCTGCACCCGCCCCGCGGCATGGGCCACCACGGCCGGGTCGATGCTCCCCTCCGCCACAGCCGTGCGCAGGTCATGTTCTCCATCGCGGTTGGCGGGCATGGCGAGGTCCAGGCCAGCCCGGAGCGAGGCGGGACGGTCCAGCACCGCACCCCAGTCGGAGACCACAACGCCCTGGAAACCCCAGGCGTCGCGGAGTTCTTCGGTCAGGAGCTGGTGGTGTTCGGCGGCGGTCACGCCATTAACAGCGTTGTAGGCACACATGACGGCCCACGGCTGGGCCTGTTCGACCACGCTCCGGAATGCCCGCAGGTAGATCTCGTGCAGGGTGCGGTCGTCGATTTCGGCGCTGATGCGCAGCCGGTCGCTTTCCTGGTTATTGGCGGCGAAGTGCTTCACGCAGGCGCCAATCCCCTGGGCCTGCAGCGACTGCACGAAAGCGGTCGCGATCTCTCCGGTCAGATGCGGGTCTTCGCTGAAGTATTCAAAGTTCCGCCCGCACAGGGGCGAGCGTTTGATGTTCATGCCGGGGCCGAGCACCACGGCAACACCCTGGGCGTGCGCTTCTTCCCCGAGGGCCTGAGCCACGGCGCGCACCGCCTCCCGGCTCCAGGTGGTGGCGAGCGCCACGGCCGGTGGGAAGCAGGTGGCGGGTTCGGAAGCGTTCAGGCCCACGGCGCCGGAGTCCCCGGACTGTTTGCGCAGGCCATGCGGGCCATCGGTGACCATAATGGCCGGCAGCCCCTGGGAGGGCAGGGGGTGCAGATGCCAGTCGTCGCGGCCGCCGGTGAGCAGGATCTGCTCCTCGGTGAGCGGGGCAGAGGCTTCGGGGGTGCGGTCGGTGTGCTCCATGGCGGTGCGCTCCTGCGGGCCGGACGGCGTCGTGCGGTACGCACCAGGGTAGTCCGGCGTGCCCGCAATGCCACCCTTGCCGTCGCCTCCGTGCAGAAAAGGGGCGTGTAGCGGCGCCTGCCGGAGATTTTCTCCAGCGCTTGCCGCTACACGCCCCTTTCGTGCAGCAGCCACCCCGCTTCAAGGGGCAGCCCGCGTGTTCAGCGCAGAATCAGCCGTAGAGGGCGTCCACGTCCTCGTCCATCCAGCCGCGGGTGCGCTCCACAGCCTTCTTCCACAGACGCAGGTAGCGCTCACGGGTTTCCTCATCCATCTGAGGCTCCCAGCGTTTGTCCTCGGCCCAGTTGTCGATCACGTCCTGCTCGCCATCCCAGAAGCCCACGGCGATACCGGCCGCGTAGGCGGCACCGAGAGCGGTGGTCTCGACGACTTTCGGACGCACCACGGGCACGCCGAGGATGTCGGCCTGGAACTGCATGAGGGTCTCGTTGGCGACCATGCCGCCGTCGACCTTCATCTCGGTCAGCTCCACGCCTTCCTTCTCGGCGTCGGCCTCCATCGCGTCCATCACCTCGCGCGACTGGAAAGCGGTGGCTTCCAGGGCGGCGCGGGCGATGTGGTTCTTGTTGATGTAGCGGGTCAGGCCCACGAACACGCCACGGGCGCTGGAGTCCCAGTGCGGGGCAAACAGGCCGGAGAAGGCGGGAACGATGTAGCAGCCACCGTTGTCCTCCACCTGCTTGGCCAGGTCCTCGATCTCGGGAGCCGAGGAGATCAGGCCAAGGTTGTCGCGCACCCACTGCACGAGCGAGCCGGTGACCGCGATCGAACCCTCGAGCGCGTACACGGCCTTCTTGTCGCCGATCTTGTAGGCCACGGTGGTCAGCAGCCCGTTGTCGGAGTGCACCAGCTCTTCGCCGGTGTTGATCAGCATGAAGTTACCGGTGCCGTAAGTGTTCTTGGCCTGGCCCACCTCGAAGCAGGCCTGGCCGAAGGTGGCGGCCTGCTGGTCACCGAGGATGCCGGAGATCGGGGTGTCGATCAGCAGGCCCTTCTTGCGGCCGTGGCCGTACACCTCGGAGGAGCTGCGGATCTCGGGCAGCATCGACATGGGGATGCCCATGTCCTTGCAGATGTCCTCGTTCCAGTCGAGGGTGTCGATGTTCATCAGCAGGGTGCGGGAGGCGTTGGTGACATCGGTGACGTGGATGCCGCCCTCGACACCGCCGGTGAGGTTCCACATCAGCCAGCTGTCGATGGTGCCCATGACCAGGTCGCCGGATTCGGCCTTCTCGCGTGCACCCTCAACGTTGTCAAGGATCCACTTGACCTTGGGGCCGGCGAAGTAGGTGGCCAGGGGCAGGCCCACGCGGTCCTTGTACTTCTCGGCGCCTTCGTCACCGGCGAGTTCATCGCAGATGCGCTGGGTGCGGGTGTCCTGCCAGACGATCGCGTTGTAGGCGGGTTCACCGGTGGTGCGGTCCCACACGACGGTGGTTTCGCGCTGGTTGGTGATGCCGACGGCGGCGAGCTGGTGACGGTTGATTTCGGCGCCGACGAGGGCGTCACCGACGACCTTACGGACGTTGGCCCAGATTTCCTTGGGGTCGTGCTCGACCCAGCCGGAGCGGGGGAAGATCTGCTCGTGCTCGCGCTGACCGGTGGAGACGATCTGGCCGTCGTGGTCGAAGATGATGGCGCGGGTCGAGGTGGTCCCCTGGTCGATGGCCATGACGTACATGGGCTGATCAGACATCAGAACTCCTTCGTGGTGATGGATTCCCAGTGTGACGGGGTGGGTGGTGTTGTGGGGGTCAGATGAAGGCCAGAGCGGCCACACCGGCGAGGGCGCCACCGATCATGGGACCAACGATCGGCACCCACGAGTAAGCCCAGTCGGAGCCGCCCTTGTTGCGGATCGGCGCCACCGCGTGGAACATGCGAGGGCCGAGGTCACGGGCGGGGTTGATGGCGTAGCCGGTGGGGCCACCGAGGGAGGCGCCGACGCTCACCACGAGCAGGGCCACCGCGAGGGGGCCGAGGCCAGCGGGGGTCTTGCCGAACAGAATGATCACGAAGACGAGCACGAAGGTCGCGATGATTTCGGTGATCAGATTGGAGGCGTAGCTACGGATTTCGGGGCCGGTGGCGAAGGTGCCCAGGATGGTGCCGGCGTTCTCTTCCTTGTTGTAGTGATCGCGGTAGGCGAGCCACGCGAGGGCGGCGCCGATGAAGCCACCGATGACCTGCGCGAGCACGTAAGCGAAGAAGTTGGGCACATTGGCCGGGATGGCGGGCAGGTCTCGCGCCGGGTCACCGGCGAAAAAGTCGGCTCCGTTGGTCCACAGGCCGATGGTCACGGCGGGGTTGAGGTGTGCGCCGGTCTTGTAAGCCACGTAGACACCGGCGAACACGGCCAGGCCCCAGCCGAAGTTGATCATCAGCCAGCCACCACCGTGGCCTTTGGTGCTGGTCAGGATGGCGTTGGCAACGACGCCCACGCCGAGCAGCAGCAGGATGGCAGTTCCGGCGATCTCGTACAGGAAGATCGTCAGCATGGTCTCTCCTCGTTGAGAAGGGTGCCCGCCGTGGTGACGGGCACCGGTCCCCCCGGGCCGGATCATCCGGCCGTCGGGTTCTCCCGGGCGGCCGGGAGGCAGGGATCAGGTGTGTAGGGACAGGTGCGACGGGTGTCGCGGGAAAGGGCGCCCTCGAAGGGGCGTTCCGCCGGGGCGGGGCGCATCGCCGCCGATGCACCCCATCCCGGTGGTGGTCAGTTGTTCTCGTCGGGCAGGGCGGCGGAGGTCTCGATCAGACGGGCTGCGGCGTCGGCGTCGCTGGGGGCGGCTTCGCCCTGCAGACGGGCCTCAATCGCGCGGCGGCACGCCTCAACCTCTGCGCGGGTGCGCTGCTCGTCCCAGCCCAGTTCGGGGGCAATAATCTGGGCGATCTCTTCACAGGCGGCGGCGCCGCGGTCACGCACTTCGTATTCGAGGCGGGTGCGGCGTTCGACCACATCCACGAGGTGCACGACGTTTTCGGCGCGGGCTGCGTACAGGATTTCGGCGCGCAGGTAGCGGGGGGCGTCCTTCAGCGGCTCGCCGAGGCTCGGGTCGTCGTCGATCAGGGCGAGAACTTCGCGCAGCAGGGTGCCGTAGCGGAAGAGGAGCCGCTCGGTGCGCACGGCGTCGAAGCCGTAGCGACGGGCGATCTCGTCTTTTTCACGTTCGATACCGGCGAAGCCCTGGCCGCCGATCACGGGGACCACGGAGGTGAGGCTGGGGCGGCCGGGGAAGAGGTCTTTGATCGCGAAGTCCACGACGTCTTCGGCCATCACCCGGTAGGTGGTCCATTTGCCGCCGGCGATGGCGGACAGGCCGGGCGCCACTTCCATCACGGTGTGTTCGCGCGAGACCTTGGTGGAGGCACCGTCGCCCTTGTTCACGGGCTGCAGCAGGGGGCGCAGGCCGGCGTACACGCCGATCACGTCCTCGCGGGTGAGGTCGTTCTCGAGCACCGCATTGGCGTGCTCAAGAATGTAGTCGATGTCTTCGCTGGTCGCGGCCGGGTGGGCCACGTCTTCGGTCCACGGGGTGTCGGTCGTGCCGATCACCCAGTATTCGTCCCAGGGGATGATGAACAGGACAGACTTTTCGGTCTGGGTGATGATGCCGGTGTCGTCCTGGGCCTGGATCTTGTCGCGGGGAACGACGATGTGGACGCCCTTGGAGGCGAGCACTTCGAGGCCACCGTCGGCCCCGGCGAGTTCCTGCTGCTGCTGGGTCCAGACGCCGCCGGCAAGGATGGTGGTGCGGGCGTACACATCGAATTCGTACCCGGTTTCTTCATCGCGCACGCGGGCACCCACGACGCGCTCTCCCTCGTGGAGGTAGGTGACGACGCTGGTGTAGTTGGCGCAGGTGGCGCCGTGTTCGACGGCGGAGCGCACGAGCATCATGGCGAAGCGGGCGTCATCGAACTGGGCGTCGTAGTAGGTGAGGGCGCCGACGGCTTTATCCCCGTCGAGGCCGGGGAACACCTCGAGCATCCGCTGGTGGCTGAGGTGACGGTGGAAGGGCACGGCGCGCTTGCGGCCCACAGTCGCCATCGCGTCGTACAGCGCCACGCCGGAGCCGATGAAGCCGCGGTCGATGACCTTGCGGAAGAAGGGGAAGACGAAGCGGATGGGGCGCACCAGGTGCGGGGCGGTGCGGGTGAGGTAGAGGTCGCGTTCGCGCAGTGCCTCGGCCACGAGTTTGAAGTCGAGCATCTGCAGGTAGCGCAGGCCGCCGTGCATGAGCTTGGAGGAGCGGGAGGAGGTGCCGGAGGCCCAGTCGCGCGCTTCGACGAGGCCGACGTTGAGGCCGCGGGTGGCGGCGTCGAAGGCGGCGCCGGTTCCGTTGGCGCCACCGCCAACGATCAGCACATCGAGCGGGTTGTCCTTCGTCGCCCCCTCGAGACGGTCCAGATGCTCCGTTCGCAGACTGGCGGTGAGGGCGGTCGAGGGCGACATCGCGGCACGTGCTCCTTTGCGGTGGATCTGTCCCGGCCGATCCGGGACGAACGTCCCCATGGTGAACACTGCGAGCACAAGAGGCAACATCCGTGCACATTTGTGCAACACTTCCCGTATGCAGGCACAGCAGCGACTGGATCTGGCCTATGAGGCTGCACGTATGTACTACGACCATGGGCGGACCATGGAGGCGATTGCCGCGCAGATGGCAGTCTCCCGGTCCACGGTCTCCCGCCTGCTGCGCGATGCACGCGCCGAGGGACTGGTGCAGGTCACCCTGCGTCCCCCGGAGGCCAGCCGGGTCAGTGACCTTCGCGAGCGAATCCATGAGCGCTACCGGGTGGGTGTGCGCGTGGCCCCGGCGCGGCCCGGCGAAACCCAGCACGCGCGCCTCACGGCCGTGGCGGCCGAAGCCGCGGAGGCGATCTCTGCGATGGTGCAGCCGGAGATGACGGTGGGCGTGGCCTGGGGAACCACCATGTCTGCCCTGGCCGAGCAGATCCGCGCCCAGCCGGTGCGCGATGTTGATGTGGTGCAGCTGAACGGCGCGATCAACACCCTCGGCTCCGGCATGGATCACGTCAGTTCCGTGATGGGAGTGCTCGGGGAGAAGTGGGGCGCGCAGGTGCATCACTTCCCGGTGCCGGCCTTCTTCGACTACCGCTCCACCCGCGAGGCGCTATGGAGGGAGCGGTCGGTGCAGCGCATTTTGGATCTGCAAAGCAACTGTTCACTCGCGATTTTCTCGGTGGGCGCCTTCGATGCAGAGGTGCCCAGCCACGTACATTCCTCCGGCTATCTCTCCAGCCGGGACCTGGAATCCCTGGAGTCCGACGGAGCGGTCGCGGATGTGTGCACCGTGTTTTTACGGGCCGACGGGTCCTGGCAGGACGTCGCGATGAACGCGCGCAGCTCCGGCACCGACCCCTCCCGTCTGGCACGCATCCCACGACGGGTGCTGATCGCCTCGGGCAAGCGCAAGGCCGCTCCCGTGCGAGCCGCCCTGCTGGCCCGCACCGCCACGGATCTGGTGATCGACGAGATCACTGCCATGCAGCTCCTCGCGGAGGATTAGCGGCGGCGCGGGGCCCCGCCCCGGCCGAGTTCCAGGTATTCATCGCCACGTGATGGTGGTATCCGCCGGCGGTCGCGGTACAGCTCGATCCCGTTGCCCTCCGGGTCGGTGAAGTAGAAGGCTTCGGAGACGAGGTGGTCTCCGGCGCTGACGTAGCGAGAGCGGGGATCCTGGGCGGCGCGCAGCAGGGTGACGGCATCCATGGCGAGGTCGGCGCTGAGGTGGCGCTCATCGGGGCTGCCCGGCAGGTTCACGGCGCGGTCGGTGCGAGGGGCCTGGCTTGCGCTCTCAGCCAGGGATTCGGCCGCGGGATGGGCCGCCGACGGGGATGCCGACGGGGAGGCAGGTTGGATCGTGGCCTGCGTGGTGGGCTGGGCGTTGGTCATGGGGTCTCCCGGGGGTGCAGCGCGCAGGGCGCGGGTCGGTGATGAGCCCACTCTAGGTTTTCGTTGAATACTTGACCATCTTTCGAGGGGTGAAGGAGCCGCACACCGCATCAGCCATCGCGCGCCCCGGCGCACACCCGTCGGAACCCCGCCTCGCTCCCCGCTCTGGAATACCCGCTGCGTTCGCGTCGGCCTACTCACCCCGAGGTGCTCCCCGTCGGCCCCTACCCCTCAACTCCCGAGAGATCCATCCGCTCCGGATGGGTGTACACGTTCATGCGCCCATCCCCATCGTCGAAAGCGCGAGTGAAGCCCACGAGCGTCATGCCGACCTCCTGCGCCGTACCGATTGCCAGGGAACTCGCCGCCGAGACGCACGCGAGGAGCGGGATCCCCGCCATGAAGGCCTTCTGGGCGATCTCGAAACTCGCGCGCGAACTGACCAGCAAAAAACAGTTCGAGAGCGGCAGCAGATCCTGCAGGAGCGCCCAACCGATCACCTTGTCCACCGCGTTGTGCCGCCCCACGTCCTCGCGCACCACGAGCACTTCCCCGTCGGTGCGCACGAGCGCCGCGGCGTGCACCCCACCGGTGCGGGCGAAAACCGCCTGGTCATCACCGAGGCCGCGCGCTGCCTGCAGCAGCACTCGCGGATCAAGCGCCCAGTCGCTCTGCAGCTGGTAGCGGCCCTTGGCGCGCACGGCATTGATCGACTCCGAACCGCAAACCCCGCAGGCCGAGGTGGTGGTGAAGTTCTTGGAGATGATCGGGATGAGCTGGGGCCGGGAGGTGGTCAGCTCCATCACGTTGTAGGTGTTCTGCGGGAAACCGCTGCCCTCATCGACCACGGAACCATCGCAGTAGCGGGCCTCGGAGACGTCCTCGCGGGAGGAAATGATGCCTTCGCCGTGCAGGAAGCCGTGGATGAGTTCCACGTCGTTGCCCGGGGTACGCATCGTGAGGGAGAGCTTCTGCCCGTTCAGACGAATATCGAGCGGTTCCTCCACCGCCACATAGTCGCCCTTGCGGCCCGCATACAGCTTTCCCTCGCGCACCCGCACGGTGCGGATACGTCGATTCTCCGTGACCCGTCCCATGCCCCGAGCCTATCGAGCAGCGCTGGTCCTCACGCCGCGAGGGGCGCGATCGCGCGGTGCCGTACCGCGCTGAGGGTCCGACGGTCCACCACCAGTGCTTCCCCCTCGCCCAGTTCAGCCCAGCCCTCGGCGGGAAGGCCGCTGGAAGCGATCAGCACCCGCTCCGGATCCACCCGGTAGCGGAGCGTGTAGTTATCCGGCTCGTGGTACGGCTTGGCCTGGCTCGGATCGGACTGCTGATAGGCGACCATCACGTCGGGCGTCATGAACAGGCAGTTCAGGGCTTCCGGAACGCGCGTGCCGAAGCGCCGAACCAGGCCCGTCAGTTCAGCGGCGGCCCGCTGCACCGCAAGCCATGGCTCGCATTCACGCGCATACAGCTCCACCAGCGAAAAGAAGAGTTCCGAATCGGTGGTTCCCTCCACGGGTCGGCCGCCACGCTCCAGAATCGCCTCAGCAAGACCGGGCGAAAGGTCGAACTGGCCGTTATGCGCGAACACCATCTCCCCCTCGCGGAAAGGATGGGTGTTCTCCAGGCACAGGCTGATCCCATCGGAGGCTTTACGCAGGTGCACGAGCATCATCGGGCCGGTCGCGGCGCTGAGCGCTTCGCGGTAGGCCGCCGACTCGCGGGCCACATCAAGGTGCCGCCGGATCTGTGGGCGGCGACGCTCCTGCAGGTCGTACCAGGCCACGCCCCAGCCGTCGCGGTGCAGTTCCGAGAGGGCCGTGAAGGGTTCGATCTCCTCGGCCACGGCGCGGTCCAGGGAAATCGGCTCACGGGAGATCACACCGAGCAGTCGGCACATAGGGCAGTCACGTCACTTCCAAGGAGGGGTCAGGCGGGAAAGGCGGCAGCCTCAGCGAGAGGCGGCACGCACCTTCATGCGCCGCTCCAGGAGCAGCGCCGCCTTGGTCAGCAGCAGGTTCAGCACGATGTAGATCACCGACACCACGAGGTAGGTCTGCACGAGGTAGCGGGTGATCGAGACCATCGTCTTGGCCTGGAACTGCAGTTCGTTGTAGCTGACCACGTAGCCGAGAGTGGAGTCCTTGAGCAGGCTCACGAGCGCCAGAACCAGGCTCGGCAGCACCAGGCGGATCGCCTGCGGCAAGACCACGAATCGCATGGCCTGCGCATGGCTGAGGCCGATCACGGCGGCAGCCTCATGCTGCCCCTTGTCCACCGCATTGATGCCGGCGCGGAAGACTTCGGCGGTGGTGGCCGAGGAGACCAGGATCATCGGGATCACGAGCATCCAGAAGCGATCCACGGTGATGCCATAGGCCGGAAGCAGCAGCAGGAAGGCATAGACCACCAGAAGCATCGGAATGCCGCGGAAGAACTCGATCCAGGCGGCAGCGATGGTGCTGATGAGGCGAGCTTTGGCGAGGCGGCCGAGCGCGAGAAGCAATCCCAGCGGGAAGGCCACCACAGCCGCAACGGCCGTGGCCTTGAGGGTGCCCCACAGGCCTTCGGCGAGGAAAGAAATGTAGTCCGGCCGCAGGTAAACCACCCATTTGCCGGAATCCAGCTGGCCATTGGTGCCGAACTTGTAGAGCGCGTAGGCGAGCAGGGCGAGCATGCCGAGAACGCTCAGAACAGAGAGCAAGAGGATGCGGCGGCGGCCCTTGGGGCCGGGCGCATCGAAGAGAACCTGGGTGGCTGTGCTCATGCCTGGGCACCTGCCTTCACATCGAGGGTGCTCTTGGCGGCCGAGACGCTACGGCGGGTGGCCGGGGAAACGGCCTTTTCGATACGCCGCCCCACATAGGCCGCAAGCAGCGAAACGCCCAGGTAGATGGCGCCGGAGAAGCTGAAGAAGATGACAGCGCGCGCAGAGCGGCCCGAGAGTTCCTGGGAGACGTAGGTCAGTTCATTCACAGCAATGGCCGCGCAGAGCGCCGACCCCAGCAGCGTGCCGATGAAGACGTTCACGAGCGGCTGCACCATCGCCGCGAAAGCCTGCGGGAGCACCACATGACGCAGAGTGCCGAAGAAACCAAGCCCGATGGAGCGGGCCGCCTCGGCATGCCCAACTGGCACGGTGTTGATACCGGAGCGCACGTTTTCGCAGACGAAAGCGGCGGAGGAGAGGGTGAGGCCGGCAACGCCACTCCAGAAGTAGGAAAGGAGGAAACCGGCGTCGGGCAGACCGTGCGCGATCAGGATGAGCAAGCTGAGCAGCGGAATATTGCGGAAGATTTCCACGTAGACCGCCCCGAACCAGCGCAGCGGCGGGATCGGGCTGACGCGAAACACGGCGAGGACCGTGCCGAGCACGAGCGCAAAGGCGTAGGCGAAGACGGTCAGGGCCAGCGTGTACATCGCGCCGGTGAGCAGCTTGGGAAGGCTCTCGGCGATCAGGTCCATCAGACCTCCTGGTGCGAACGGCCCGTCGGCCCCATCCCGGGGCACGACGGGAGCCCGCGCGGCTGCGCCACCCTCGTGGGCAGCCGCACGGGACCGGGTGGATCAGGCGGGAAGCTCGCCGGGCTTCGGCGGCTCGGGGGCGCTGCCCTCGACAACCTGACCGACGGTGGCGTCCCAGAGCTTCGCCCAGGTGCCGTCTTCCATGATCTTTTCGAGGAAGCCGTTGACGAAGTCGAGTGCGCCCTCGGCCTCCTTGGACAGGCCGATGCCGTAGGGGTCGTCGACGAAGGGCTCGCCGACCACGGTCACGTCCTTATCGGCCTTGGAGTTGCCCAGCAGAACGCCCTGGTCCAGCACATAGGCATCCACACGGCCCTGCTTGAGGGCGGCCACGCAGGACTCATTGTCGGGAAGCTGCTGCACCTCACCGGGGTTCGGCACGTTCTTCTCGATCGCTTCGATACCGGTGGAGTTCGCCTGGGTGACGAGCTTCTTGCCGGAGAGATCCTTGGGGCCGGAGACCGAATCCTTGTCCTTGGTGCGCACCTGGATCGCGGTGCCGGACATGTAGTACGGGCCGGCAAAGTCGATCACTTCGAGACGCTTCGGCGTGATCGAGTAGGTGGCGATCACGCAGTCCACGGTGCCGTTTTGCACCATGGTCTCGCGGGTCTCGACGGTGGTGTCGATGTACTCGACCTTCTCGGCGCCGTCCTTGCCAAGGATGTAGCGGGCAAGCAGCTGGGTGATTCCGGCGTCGAAACCGGTCACCTTCTTGGTGCCCGGGTTGATCAGGGAAAACACCTGGTTCGCGGTGGTTCCGCCGCGCTTGAGCTTCCCGGCTTCCTTGATTTTCTTCGCCCAGGCGCTGGCCGTGATAGCGGCGTCATCGGCGATGGGGCCGGCGGCGATGGCATCGTCGTAGGCCTTATCGCCACTGCCACCGTCTTCACCTCCGCCGAGGGAGGGGCCATCTCCGGCATCGGAGCAGGCGGCAAGGGCGCCGGCGAAGGGCAGGGCGGCAGCGGCGGCTACGACGGCGCGGCGCCCGGGGCGGTAGGTGCTGGCGGTCATGGTCTCCTCTTTCGGTGGGGGCTCCGGTGTTCCGGTGCCGTCGTGATGGCGGTTGGTGAATGGGCCGACGGGGATGGCTCCCGGGACCGCGGTGGGGGTCAGTGCGGAAGGATCTTGGACAGGAAGGCCTGGGCGCGACGGCTGCGCGGGTTCGTGAAGAAGGCTTCCGGCTCGGATTCCTCGACGATCTCGCCATGGTCCATGTAGACGACGCGGTCGCAAACGTGCCGGGCAAAGCCCATTTCGTGGGTCACGACGAGCATGGTCATGCCGGCGCGGGCGAGTTCGGTCATCACATCGAGCACTTCGTTGATGACCTCGGGGTCCAGGGCCGAGGTGGGCTCATCGAAGAGCAGTGCCTTCGGTTTCATCGCGAGCGCGCGTGCGATGGCCACGCGCTGCTGCTGCCCGCCGGAGAGTTCGCTGGGCAGATTGTGTTCCTTGCCTGTGAGGCCCACGCGTTCGAGCAGTTCGAGGGCGTGCTTTTCGGCCTCGGCCTTGGGGACGCCACGCACCTTCGTCGGCCCGAGGGTTACATTGTCGATCGCGCGCAGATGCGGGAAGAGGTTGAAGGACTGGAAGACCATGCCGACCTCGGAGCGCAGCAGCGCGAGTTCGCGGCCCTCCTCGGGCAGCGGCTTTCCGTCGATCGTGATCTCACCGCTGGTGATGGTTTCCAGACGGTTGATGCAGCGGCACAGGGTGGACTTTCCCGAGCCGGAGGCGCCGATCAGGGCCACCACTTCACCGGGGTGAATGTCGAGGTTGATGTCCTTCAGGGCCTGGAAGTCGCCGAAGAACTTATTGACGCCGCGCACGGAGATCAGGGGCTCGGTGGCGTCATCGCGGCGCGGGGCGGGGGCATCCGGGCGCTGCGGGGTGGGGGCTTGCGCGCCCTCGGGGTCGACGGCGGCGTGGCTCGACTCACTCATGTCGCGAGAATACGGGCCTGCGCGCGAAAGGGTCCACCAGTTGGAACATTCGTTCACACTTCGGGACATTTTTGTGACCGACGGAGAGGGGCGTGGGCGGGGTGGTGGCCCGTCGATCCGTCGGCCCCGGAAGGTGCGCCAAGCCCGTCGGCCCCCGGAAGCTGCACCAACCCCGTCGGCCCCAAAACCGCGACGCGCGGGAGGGAGATTTCCCACCCGCGCGCCGCACGAGATTCAGGCTGACCACCCCGGGGTAGCCCGGGGAAGCCCAGATCAGCCCTGGTAGGCGCCCTGCCAGACCGCCTCGAAGGGAGCGTGACCCGGCTGGCGGTTCTCAATCGCCACCGTCACGAACTTCTTGGCTGTCTGCGCAGCCTCCAGCGGGGAGGCACCCTTAGCCAGCTCCGCCGCAATCGCCGCCGCCACGGTGCAGCCCGCACCGGACACACGATGCTCGCCAATCTTGGGGGCGCGCAGCTCGACCATCTCCTGGCCGTCGAAGAACACGTCCACGGCGTCGGGGCCGTCCAGCACCACACCACCCTTGGCGATCACGATCACGTCATGCGCCTCGTGGATGCGGCGAGCAGCCTCCTTCAGCTCATCCAGGGAGTTGATCGACTCCATGCCCGAGAGGATGCATGCCTCAAAAACGTTCGGGGTGACCACGGTGGCCAGCGGCAGAATCTTGTCGGTCAGCGCCTTATCGGTATCCAGGGCAGCGCCGGGCTCCTGGCCCTTGCAGATCAGCACCGGGTCCAGCACCACGTGGCGGAAGGAACGCTCCTTCACCGACTCCGTGACCGCGTCGATCGTGGCGGGAGTGCCGAGCATGCCGATCTTCACGGTGTCGATGTCGTGCAGGGCGCAGGTCGCCTCAATCTGGTCGCGGATCACCTGAGGGTCCACCGGCACGAAACGATGCGCCCAATCATTCTTCGGATCGAAGGAAACGATGCAGGTCAAAGCGGCGGTGCCGAAGGTTCCCAGCTGGTGGAAGGTCTTCAGATCGGTCTGCGCGCCGGCGCCTCCGGTGGCCTCCGAACCGGCGATCGTGAGGGCGACATGGGTCATGGTGGTGTCCTCCTGAAAGGTCGAGGATGGCTTCGTTCTCAGCAGCCGGATGCTCCCAGGGCCCTCCTCGGCCCGTCACCACGGCTATGCCGCGCGCTCCCAGGGCTCCCCCGGGGTCACTCCCCGTGGCTACCCGTCGCAGCGGCTCCATGCGCTCCCAGGGCGCGGGCGATCACTCGCTCCGACCCGTCGCACGGCAGTCGCGCGCTCCCAGGGCGCCAAGGGAGGATCCCCCTCACAGCCCGTCGCAGCGACCAAAGCTTGATCCTACGTCCTCAGGTACAGTGCCGTGCGTGCCGACGCCAGATGCGCGCGCGACCACCCCGGTGGACGCCAGCCCCTCCCCCACCCCGGACCCGGAGACGCCGGGTACGTCCGGCTCCCGTGGGCGGGCGCTCCTCGATGAGCATCTGGTCTCCACCCTCAAGTTCCTGGTGGTCGGCGGGCTCGTCTTTCTGATCGACGCGGCGCTCTACAACCTGCTGGTCTTCATGCACCCCCTCCACGGCTGGGGGCACGGACTGCTGCACGATGTACCGCTGACAGCGAAAGTCATCACCATCGCCTTCGCCTCATGCCTCACCTACCTAGGCAATCGGCTCTGGACCTTCGGGGACCGGCCCGCCCCCAACACCCGGCGCTCGATCGTGATGTTCATCGTGGTCAACCTGATCGCGACCGGCCTGCAACTGTGCTGCCTGGGCTTTTCCCGGTATGTGCTCGGCCTCGACTCCGCTCTCGCGGACAACATCTCCGGCACCTTCATCGGGCAGATCGTCTCGACGTCCTTCCGCTACGTCACCTACGGACGCTGGGTATTCCCGCGCGGCTAGGCGCGTGGGAACGCCCGGCGTGGAGGGGCCGACGGGTGGGCCGGGGAGTGTGTTCGCAGGCCTGCCGGCGGGGTCCGTCAGCAGGGCCGACGGGTGGGCAGGCCTGCGAAGCATCGCCTCAGTTTCTGGTGCGGCTACGACGGATCAGCCACAGCCCCACGCCCAGCAGCGCGAGTGCACCGGCGGCAAAGTAGGCCGCATCCGTGCCGGTGCGCGCGAGGTCGCCGCCTGAGCCGTTCCCTGCGCCCGAGCCTGCGCCCGAGTCGCCTCCGGACGTGCTCGGCTGCTCGGGCTTTTCGGGCTTCCCGGGTGTGCCCGGCTGCTCGGGCTGCTCGGGCTTTTCGGGTTTGCCCGGCTGCTCAGGCTTTGCGGGTGCGCCGGGCTGATCGTCATCACCGGGCGCGCCGGGGCCGCTACCAGGGCACTTCTGCCCCGTGAGAGCCGCCCCGCGCAGCGAATGCCCGTCGGAATCCGCGTCATCCGCGAACCAGATCTCCCGCGTGCCCTTCGCCGCGTCCTGCGCGCAGACCACGGCACCCGAGATGGCCACACCCTCATTGGCGATATTTGCCATGCCCTCCACACGAGCGAAGGGACGGCTCGCCGGAGCCCCGTCGGCCCCCAGATCAAAGGTGACCGACCGCCCCTCGCACACCTCATCGCAGAAAGCCCAAAGCGTGCGCGTGCGGTCCTGATAGTCAAGCGCCATCAGACCCTCGAGCGGCGAGTCCAGGGTGCCGATGAGCTCGGCCTTTCCCTCGGGCATGAGCGCGAGGGCGTAGGCGTCACCGGTGGCTTCAAGAGCCACGATCGCGTAGGCCTTGGCACCCGTCGGCACCTTCCCGCCCAGACGCCCCAGCGCCTGCGCCGGGACCATCTCGATGGCCTCAACGCCCTTGTTCGCGTCGGTTGCCGGGAGCACATCACCGATCGCCCACTCCTCGGCCGCGACCAGTTCCGCACCCGGACGCGACGGAACCTCGAAAGCGAGAACCGTGTTGCGGCTCGTGCCGCCCTTATCGTTATCGCGCTCCACGCCCAGGTAAATGCGCCCATCCAAACCCACGGAAATGCCCTCGCCATCAGGAGCTCCGGTGCCGTCGGCGAAACGAGTGGGCACCCCGCCGGCCGGCCAGCCCTCGCTCATCACCCACCGGTCGCCCTCGCGCAGCAGGCGCGAGATCTCACCGGCATTGTTGTTCGTGGCCCAGAGGACTTCGCTGCCATCCTTCAGGGTCTGCAGGTCAAGGCCCGAAAGATCCTCGCTCCAGGTGTCTGCGCTATCCGCCGTGATGACCGTGCCCGTGGTTGGCAGAGGCGCGCCCGCATCGGGAGCCGGGCACGCATTCTCTCCGCCCGGGGTGGGGCGCTGCGGGGTGACCATGTCCTCCCCGCACAGGGCGAACCCCTTCGGCTCCATATCGAGCCAGCCGACGGAGTCTCCCGGCGCATCCGCCGCATCCATCAGGAGCAGGTTGTCCATGTCGGCCTGGAGCTTCGAGGGCCAGAAATCCTGCGGGACCAGCCAAAACTCGCCGGGCTTGATCACCGTACCTGAGGGGAAACGCTTCGGGGGTACACCCTCACCCGCGAAGAACGCCCAGCCGCCCACATCCACCGGGGCATTGCCCCGGTTCTGCAGCTCCACAAAGCCCTCGGCAACGTTAACCTCGCTGATGACCACCGCGCCGCTGCAGGCATTGGCTTTGCCCTTCGTGGCGGCCGTGGACAGAGTGAACTCGCCGCGGCCCTCCGGGCAGCGATGCAAGGACGGTTCGGCGTGGGTCCCCTCCGGCCATGCCGCTCGATCCACCTCCACCTTCGTGGGGGTGAACAGGCGCGCCATATCGCCCTTGCCCAGGCCAAAGCCCAGTTCATCGCGGTCTACAACCAGGTATTCACCCGGGGCGATCACCGTGTTATTCGGGAAGACGGACGGCTCTTTGGAGTCATCGTTATCCAGCAGATACCAGCCCTCGAGGTTCACGGGCTCACTGCCGATATTGACCAGTTCGACCCAGTCATCGGGGCTGCCGCCGCTGGAGACCACCTCGTTGATGCGCACGGAGTCCTGGCCCGGCACCGGGGCCTCGGGGGCAGGTGCAGCGAATGCGGTGGCCCCGCCGGTGAGGGCAAGGCCGAGCGGGAGGGCAAGGGCGGCTGCCGCGGTGGCAGCGGCAATCGACCGGAGCGAGCGGATGCGTGAGGAGGGGTGCACGGGAACTCCTGGAAGGGCGTCGACGGTGAGCGCCGGGCGTGTTCGAGGTGAGCTGTTCGGGATGAGAGGTTCGAGGGGTCGACGGGGGCCGTGGCGGCTGTGGTGGCTGTGGCGGCTGTGGTGGCTGTAGGGGCCGCCGACCGCGTGGTGGCGGCAGAGGCCGATCGCAGAATCCGATCACCTGCACGTGAACTTTGGGTTCTGGTTGCGAGTCAGGCGGGTGAATGATTGCCGCTGCTGTGTCCTGGCTCGGGCTGGCCGGTGGCGCGGCCCGTTGGCCGGTGCCGCTTACCTCATAGCCCGCGCCCACCGCCCAGCCGCTCATCCCATCGCCCCGGCACCCGCTACCCGCATCCACCGCCGAGCACTGGCGTTATATGAACCACTGCGACATATACGCCGCAGCCGGCGATATACCGCCCATTCCCAGCCGGTAACCCCGCAGCCGGTTCTCATGCGGAGCCGCCACAGTCCACCAGCCGCCGCCGTCGGCCAGCGCCCAGCCTCTGGACCCACTAACCTCCACCCCGTCGGCCCGAACCCACCGCCCCGGATTCATGACGCACTGTGACCCATCGTTCCCCGTACCCGCACCCCTGACCAGGCACTATCCACATCACACCCGCCCCGCAGCGGACACCCACACCCCAAACCGCCGCACTCTGCAAGAGTGGACCGCATGATCGTTCCCGGCCCCTGGACTCGAGCTGCCCGCGCCGCCTCGCTGCTGGATACCGATGGCGCACGCCCCACGGTGTTCGCGCGGATGTCTGCGCTCGCCCGGCGCACCGGCGCGCTCAACCTCGGACAAGGCTTCCCCGATACCGACCCACCGGCCGCCGTCGCCGAGGCCGCCGTGGAGGCTATCCGCAGCGGGCTCAACCAGTACCCGCCCGGGCTTGGCATGCCAGTGCTGCGGGAGGCAATCAGCGAGCATCAACGCCACTGGTACGGCCTGGACTGGGATCCGGATACCGAGGTGCTGGTAACCGCCGGGGCGACCGAGGCCCTGGCTGCCACGCTCCTCGCGCTCGTAGATGCCGGCGATGAAGTGGTCACCCTCGAACCGTTCTATGACGCCTACGCCGCCGTGATCGCCCTGGCAGGCGGCGTGCACCGCACCGTGCCCCTGCACCTCGAGCCCGGGGCTGATGGTGACCTGCAGATGCGGCTTGATGAGGCGGAACTGCGCGCGGCCGTCACCGACCGCACCCGCGTGATCCTGCTGAACACACCGCATAACCCCACCGGTTTCATGCCGGAGCGCGCGATTCTCGAAACGGTCGTGGAACTCGCTCATCGCCATGACGCGATCATCGTGACCGATGAGGTGTACGAGCACCTCACCTACGGGGTGCGGCACGAGCCGGTGGCCACGCTGCCGGGGGCGCGTGACCGCACCGTGTCGATCTCCTCGGCCGGGAAAACCCTGTCGGTGACCGGGTGGAAGATCGGCTGGGTTACCGCGCCGGCGCCGCTGATCACGGCTGTGCTCGGGGTGAAGCAGTGGCTCACCTACGTGAGCGGTGGGCCGTTCCAGCCGGCGGTCGCGGTGGGCCTCGGCCTGCCCGACGCTGCCTTCGCTGAGATCGCGCAGACGCTCCACAGCAATCGTGACCGGCTTGTCGCGGGGCTGCGTGAGGCTGGTTTTCGGGTGGCGATGCCGCAGGCCGGCTATTTCGTGGTGGCAGATGCGGGGCCGCTCGGGCACCCGGATGGGGCGGCGCTGTGTGAGCGTCTGCCGGAGGAGGCCGGGGTGGTCGGCATCCCCCTCTCCGCTTTTTACCGCGACGGGCAGGCCAGGGCGGGCGGCTCCTGCGTGCGTTTCGCCTTCTGCAAGAGCCCCGAGGTGATTGACGATGCTGTGGCCCGACTAAAGGCCTGGGCCTGAAACAGCCAGGCCGGGCAGGGCGGCTCGGCGTCGAGCCGGCTGCACGAGCAAGGCCGGGCAGCTAGGCCAATGGACGACCGGGCGGCAGGCCTGCTGCGAAGCCAGGTCGCCGCGCACACCCCCGCCAGAGCCGCAGCCCAGCAGGCCCCGATCCAAATAGACCCCGGGCAGAGCAGCGGACCAGCGGACCCCGGCCCGACAAGACCCCGGCCCGGTCAGACTCCGCGGAGAACCGGCGGCATGTGAGCAGCTGCGACATATACGCCGCAGTCGGTCATATACCGCCCATTCCCAACCGGTAACTCCAGTCAGGCCGGGCAGGTCGGCAGCACAACCACCCCTACACACCCCCGACACCCCTACACACCCCCGACACCCCGACATGGCCTCTGACATGCCCCCACACGGCCACCCC
>JAEWEZ010000036.1 GCA_023389045.1 Actinomycetes bacterium | reverse complement strand
CATCAGAGCGAACGATCCCCACCCCCGCGCGCCGTAGCGCGGCCGTCGCCTGGATCCTCGACCCGGAAGGAGCATCCGGTGAGCACGTCGACTCACGACGCCTCCGCCGTTCCTCCGCCGTATGAGCCGAGCCGCATCGGCCCCGCGGACCCCGTGGCGGACCCCGCCGCCAACTCCGCCAGGGCCGCGGCCAACCCCGCCGCTACCCCCGCCGCGCCCGCGATCAGCCCCCTGCTGCGCCCGGCGCGTGGCGCGATGATCCTTGCGGCCGTGCTCACCTCGATCGGCGCCGTGTTCTCGATGCTGCCGTACATCGCGGTTACCGAAATGGCAGCGGCCTTCGCCTCCGGCGCCGGCTCCCGCACCCTGTGGATCTGGACTGCGGTCGCCGTCGGCGGCCTCCTGCTGGGCGCCATGCTGTACGGCCTCGGCATCGGCCACACCCACACCGCGGAGCTGAAACTGCGCCGTGACCTGCGCAGTCAGCTGGTCGATGCGATTGGCCGGATGCCGCTCGGACGGGTGCAGGGCATCTCCCCGGGCGCGCTGCGCAAGATCGTCAGCGACGACACCACCTCGATCCACACCCTGGTCGCGCACCTCGCCGGGGACATGGCCAATGCTGCCACCTCCCTGGCCGTGGGCCTGATCTACCTGTTCTGGGTGGACTGGAAGATGACCCTCACGCTCATCGGCATCTGGGTCGTGGTGGTGGTTTTCGTGATCCTCACTTCCGGCATGAAGGGCTACGGCTCGCTCGTTGCCGACTTCTCGCAAAAGCAGCAGGACCTCTCCGCCGCAACGGTCGAAACCGTCGGCGGGATCAAGGAAATCAAGGGCTTCCAGGCGGTCGATGAGCGCCGCTCCCGCTTCGAAACCGCCCGCATCGCCTTCACGGACCTCTCCTGCCGTTGGACCCTCGGCGGCCCGGGCCGTGCGGTCGCGATCATCGGCGCTTTCCTCAAACCGGCCACGGTGCTGGCCACGGTCGCTCCGGTGGCGGCGCTCTTCATCGCGCAGGGCTGGATCGAACCGGCCTACACGCTGGCCTTCTTCCTGGTAGGCCTGGGGCTTCCGTCCGGCCTGGTGCAGTTCGCAACGCTCGGCCAGCACCTGTATGAGGCGCAGCAGGGCGCAGTCGGCACCGCCTCGATGCTTTCGGCGCCGCGGATCGTGGAGGGTGCGGACCGGGAGGATGACGGACCGGCACCGGGTGAGGTGTGCCTGGAGAACGTCACCTTCGGGTACGACCCGGAGGAGCCGGTGCTGCACGACGTGAGCCTGCTCGCCGCCCCCGGCACGGTCACGGCGCTTGTGGGTCCCTCGGGCGGTGGTAAGTCGACGATCGCTCGGCTGGTCGCCCGGTTCTACGACGTGGACCAGGGCGCGGTAAAAGTCAGCGGCGTGGACGTGCGGGAGGTCAGCTCGGACTGGCTGCTCTCCCGCGTGGCGATCGTGCTGCAGGACGTGGCACTCGCGCATGACACGGTGCGCGCCAACATCGCGATGGGCAGGCCCGATGCGAGTGAGGAACAGATCCACGCCGCCGCCCGCGCCGCCTGCATTCACGAGCGGATCATGCGTCTGCCCAAGGGCTACGACACCGTAATCGGGGAGGCCGACGGGGTGCTCTCCGGCGGAGAAAAGCAGCGCCTGACCATTGCGCGCGCCCACGTGTTGGATGCGCCGGTGCTGGTTCTGGATGAGGCGACGGCGCAGGCGGATCCGCGTTCCGAACGCGAGATCCACCAGGCACTCGGCGCCCTGTGTGAGGGCCGCACGGTGCTCGTGATCGCGCACCGCCTCGCAACGGTGCAGGACGCGGATCAGATCCTCGTGGTCGATGGGGGTCGGATCGTGGAGCAGGGGCGCCATGCGGAGTTGCTGGAGGCCGACGGCACCTACGCCCGGCTATGGCATCGCCAGCAGCCCACCGAGGCCGCCGACGCTGAGGCGACCGACACCACCGCCCCAGCCCCAACCCTGTCGGATCCCGCTCCGTGGGATGCACCTCCGTCGGACTCCGTCCCGTCGGCCCCCACCCCGCCCACCCCGAAGGAGCACTGAGCCATGTGGTGGAAGATGCTGGTGCGCATGGTCAATGCGCGTGAGCTGCGCATCCTGATCGGGCTGTACGTCCTCGCCGGGATCGCACAGGGCGTGGTTCTCGCCCTCATGATCCCGCTGCTGCGGGGCCTCCTGACGGGCAAACCGATCACCACGCTGCTGATCGCCATCGTGATCGGCGGGCTGCTCGTCTTCGCCCTGGAGACGTACGCGATGATCCGCTCCTACCGGATCGGGGTGCGCGAAGTGTGCGACACCCTCGTGCAGCGCGTCGGCGAGAAGGTACTGAGGATGCCGTTGGGGTGGTTCAGCGCCCGCACCCAGGCGGCGGTCGCCTCGGCGGTATCGCGCGAGGTCAACACAATCAGCCACCTGCCCTCGATCGTGCTCCCGAACATCATCAACGCCGTGGTCGTGCCGATCGTGCTGGCCCTCGCGATGATCGCTATCGACCCGTGGATCACCCTGTTGATGCTGCTCACGGGTGTGCCGCTGTTCCTCATGTGGCGGTCGATCCGCCGCACCGAGGTGCAGGCAGCCAGGGTTGAATCCGATGCGGCGCAGGCCACGGCCGGGCGTCTGATTGAGTTCGCAACCCTGCAGCCGGTGCTCCGCGCCACTCGCACCACCCTCAGCGGGTGGGCGCCGCTGCGCCGTGAGATCGACGAAGAACACCAGGCCGCCGCGCACGCCCTGAAGGTGAAGGGCCGTCCGGGCGGGTACTTCCTGCTGGTGCTGAGCCTGAGTTTCGCGCTGATCTTCCTGGTCGGCATGCTCGGCGTGCTGAGCGACCGCACCGATGCGATCAGTTTCCTCGCGGCTATGGCGCTCGTGGCCCGCTGCGTGGTGCCGCTCTCCCTCAGCGTCATGTACGCGAGCGAACTGCACTCCGGGGAGGAAGCGCTCGAGCGGATTGACGCGATCCTCTCTGCCCCTGAGCTTCCCGAACCGGCACAGCCGGCGCAGGCGCGCGGCACCGAGATCCGCATGGTTGATGTGCACTTCGGTTACGACCCGCAGCGTCCCGTGCTCGACGGCATTAGCCTCACCGCCCCCGAAGGGTCGTTGACCGCGCTGGTGGGACCCTCGGGCTGCGGTAAATCCACGCTGCTCCGACTCGCCGCCCGCTTCTGGGATGTGGACCGCGGATGCGTTTCCATCGGCGGGCAGGATGTGCGCGACCTCGGCACCACCGGGGTGATGGCACTGACCTCGATGGTCTTCCAGGAGGTGTACCTCTTTGACACGACGATCCGAGAGAACGTGCGGATGGCGCGCCCCGACACTGATGATGCTGCCCTGGAGGAGGCGGCCCGGCGTGCACGGCTGGACCGGGTGATCGGGTCCCTCCCGGAGGGTTGGGACACCCGGGTGGGGCCGGGCGGCGTGCGGCTTTCCGGCGGTGAGCGTCAGCGCGTCTCGATCGCCCGCGCCTTCCTCAAGGACGCGCCGATCCTGCTGCTTGATGAGATCACCTCAGCGCTCGACAGCGAGAACGAAACCGCGATCACCGAGGTGCTGCGCACCCTCAGCGCTGGCCGCACCGTGCTCGTGGTGGCGCACCGCCTCCCCACGATCCGTGGGGCCGACAGGGTGGTCATGCTGAAGCCGGGGGAGAAGGGCGCCCGGGTGGTGCAGACCGGAACGCCCGCGCAGTTGGTCGCGGAGCCGGGACCTTTCGCGGACTTCGCCGCCGATGCGATGGTGAGCGGGCACTGGCGCCTCGCGGCGCGATAAACGGGCGCGGTCAGTAGACCCGCGAGAAAAACGGCCGCGGCGCTTCTTCCGGCTCTGCAGAGTGCCTATGAGGAACTGGTCGAGGCGGGCCTGGGGGAGCGCGATCTGGCGGTGGCCCGTCGGTTTATTGAGGAGCGCCGGGCCTAGTCCCGTCGGCCCTATATCCGGCCCCGAGATCCCGCCCCTCGGGCACCCGGTCCTTTCCGTCCTACGGAACCGTAGGTTACCCTCCTCGGGTGACCGTGTTCTCGACCAGCATCCCGTGCCCCGCCGATGACGAGCCGATGGTGCAACTCCTTGCCCCCGACGGCACCCGCACCCCGCATGAAGAACTCGACGCTGTGCTCGCCGGCCCCGACGGCACCAGTTCCCTGGACAGCCCCGTCCGTCTGCGCGGCTACTACCGCGACATGGTCATGATCCGCGCGGCCGACCTCGAAGCCACCTCCCTGCAGCGCCAGGGCCAGCTCGGCCTGTGGGCCAGCGCCCTTGGCCAGGAAGGCGCCCAGATCGGTGCCGGCCACGCGGCCCGCAGCCAGGACTACCTCGTGCCCACCTACCGTGAACACGGAATCGCCTGGGCCCGCGGCATCGAACCGATGACCCTACTGGAGCTGTACCGCGGGATCTCCCACTGCGGCTGGGACCCCGCAGAACTACGCACCCACCCGTACATGATTGTGCTCGGCGCCCAAGCGCCCCACGCCGTCGGCTACGCCATGGGCCTGCAGCGCGACGGGGTGGTCGGAACCGGAGCACCCGGGACCGACACCGCCGTGCTCGCCCTCTTCGGCGACGGTGCCTCCAGCGAAGGGGAAGTCTCCGAATCCTTCACCTTCGCCGCCTCCTTCCAGGCGCCGATCGTGTTCTTCACCCAGAACAACCACTGGGCGATCTCCGTGCCCACCACCGTGCAGTCGCGGGTGCCGCTTGCGCAGCGCTCTCGCGGCTGGGGGATTCCCTCGGTGCGCGTGGATGGGAACGACGTGCTCGCCGTTCTCGCTGCGGTGCGCACCGCGATGGACTCCGCCCGCGCCGGGAACGGCCCCCGCTTCGTCGAAGCGCTCACCTACCGCATGGCCGCCCACACCACGAGTGATGACGCGACCCGCTACCGCAGCGGTGAGGAGGAAGAGCAGTGGGCACGCAAGGACCCGATCGCGCGTCTGCGCCTGCATCTCGAGAAGCTCGACGAAATCGACGAGACCTACGTGAAGGAGTGCGAGGAAGAAGCCCACGACCTCGCCATGCGCCTGCACCACTACATCCACGGGATGGAAGACCCCGACCCGCTGACCATGTTCGACAACGTGTACGCCGAACCGCATCCGCTGGTGGAGGCTGAACGCGCCGCACATATCGAATACATGGCCCAGTTCGAGGACGATGCCGAGGAGACCACCCGATGAGCACCCTCTCCCTGCCCATCGCCAAAGCCATCACCCGCGGCCTGCGCGATGCGATGCGCGCCGACGACAAGGTCATGATCATGGGTGAAGACGTGGGCGTGCTCGGTGGCGTGTTCCGCGTGACCGACGGCCTGCACCAGGAGTTCGGTTCCCTGCGCGTCGTGGATACGCCACTGGCCGAAGCCGGAATCGTCGGCACCGCCGTGGGTCTCGCCTTCCGCGGCTACCGCCCGGTGGTAGAGATCCAGTTCGACGGATTCGTCTTCCCCGCCTTCAACCAGATCACCACGCAGGTGGCGAAGATGCACTACCGCACCGGCGGGAAGGTGCGCCTGCCGATCGTGATCCGGATTCCGCACGGCGGTGGGATCGGCGCGGTGGAGCACCACTCTGAAAGCCCCGAAGCGCTTTTCGCGCACACCGCTGGCCTGCGGATCCTCGCCCCCTCGACCGCGCAGGACGCCTACTGGATGACTCGCCAGGCCATCGAGAGCGACGACCCGGTGATCATGCTCGAACCGAAGCGTCACTACTGGCTCAAGGGTGACGTGGACCCCGACACCCGCCCCGAGCTGTCCCCCTGGCAGGCGCAGGTGCGCCGTGAGGGCCGCGATGTGACGCTCCTGGCCTGGGGGCCGAGCGTGCCGCTCGCCCTGGAATGCGCCGAGGCTGCCGCCGAGGATGGCATCGACCTGGAGGTGATCGACGCCCGCTCCCTCGCACCGCTGGACCTGCCGACGATCGCCGCCTCGGTGCGCCGCACCGGCCGGCTGGTGATTGTGCATGAAGCCCCCGTGCACGGCGGGCTCGGCGCGGAGATCGCGGCCCGGATCGGCAGCGAGTGCTTCTACCACCTGGAGGCGCCGATTCAGCGCGTGGGCGGCTACCACACCCCCTATCCGCCGGCCCGGATGGAGCACTCCTACCTGCCGGATTTGGACCGTGTGCTGTGCGCGGTGGATGAGGTTCTCGCCCACTGAGCTGCCTACTGACTTGCCCACTGAGCTGGCTCCTGACCAGTCCGTCGTACTCGTCCGCTGAACCCGTCCGTCGGCCCGTCTGCTGATTCATCTGGCGGCCCGCCCCTGCATTCGTCGTTCCGACCCGAGTGCCCACTCGCGTCCAGAGCACATGGCGCGTGAAAGGATGCCCCTATGGCTGAGAACCCGTCGATCGTGACGATCGCCCTGACCGATCCCGGTGAAGGCCTCACCGAGGCCGAGATCATCGACATCAAGGTGTCGCTTGGCGACACCATTGCGATCAACGATGCCGTGATCGAGGTGGAAACCGCGAAGAGCGCCGTCGAACTGCCGAGCCATGTGGGTGGCACGGTGGTGGAGATCCTGGTGGCCGTGGGTGATGAGGTGCCGGTGGGGGCGCCGCTGCTGCGGGTGGATACCTCCGGTGGTCCGGCACCGCAGGGTGCGGGTGCCGACGGGGGCAGCGCCGATGAGGGCAGTGCCGAGAGCGCAGGTTCCGAGAGCGCGCCGGATGCGCAGGCCGCCGCCGAGACCGGAGTCGAGGCAGCCCAGGCTGAGGCGCAGGAACCCGCACTGGAACAGGCAGAACCGAAAAACCTCGTCGGCTACGGCAGCGCTGCACCGACGCGCCGCCGGCGCCGCCGCGTGGTTCCCGAGGACGCCGACCAGGTGCCCGTCGACCGCATCCTCGCCAAACCGCCCGTGCGTAAACTCGCCCGCGACCTGGGGATTGCGCTCGCCGATGTGCTCGCCACCGGCCCCGACGGCACCGTCACCCGCGAAGACGTGCTCGCCGCCCAGCAGCGCGCCCTCGGTGGCGATAGCGGCGCCGATAGCGAGTACTTCCCCGATGAATCCCCGCAGGCCCCCGAAGGTCTCGGCGCCGTCATGAAGTCCAGCCGCCACCAGCCCTTCCCCGGCGTGACCAGCGATGAGCGCACCACCCGCGTGCCGATCCGCTCCGTGCGCAAACGCACCGCCGAAGCGATGGTCGCCTCCGCCTTCACCGCCCCGCACGTGACGGTGTTCAACGAAGTGGACGTCACCGCCGGAATCGAACTGCTCGCGCGATTGAAGACCACCCGCGAATGGGCCGACGTGAAACTGTCCCCGCTCACCCTGGTGGCGAAGGCGCTGCTGGTTGCAATCCGTCGGAACCCCGAGGTCAATGCCTCCTGGGATGAAGACGCCCAGGAGATCGTCTACAAGCACTACGTGAACCTCGGGATCGCCGCCGCCACCCCGCGCGGCCTGATCGTGCCGAACCTCAAAGATGCGCATCTGATGACGCTGCGGGAACTGGCCGAGGGGATCGACGAACTTGCCAAGACCGCCCGCGCCGGTCGGACCACCCTCTCCGCCACCCGCCAGGGCACCATCACGATCACCAACTTCGGTGTGTTCGGAATCGACTCCGGCACCCCGATCCTGAACCCGGGTGAATCGGTGATCCTCGGCGTCGGCGCGATCAAGGACAAGCCGCGCGTGATCGACGGGCAGGTGGTGCCCCGCAAGGTGGTGCAGCTCGCCCTCAGCTTCGACCACCGTCTGATCGACGGGGCGCTCGGTGCTGAACTGCTGCGCGACATCTCCGCCGTCCTGGAGGACCCGGCACTCGGGCTCGTCTGGGGCTGAGGCCCTACCCTGGAG
>JAEWEZ010000034.1 GCA_023389045.1 Actinomycetes bacterium | reverse complement strand
CCCGCGACGGCCGGGGCCCTCCCCAGGGACCCGGCCGTCGTCGCACCTCTCACACCCCTCCCCAGCCGCCGGAATTTCGCGTATACAGTGGTGCGCAAATCAATCGTCGACCCGGCGCCCTGCCGCGCCACGAGACCGAGGTGAGATGTCCTCCTCCCAGCCCTTCCGCCTGGCCGTCATCGGAGCCGGACCCGCCGGCATCTACGCCGCCGAGACCCTCATGCGCTCCGCCCCCGTCAAGAGCGGCGAGCTCGCGGTGAGCACCGACATCTTTGACCAGTACCCCACCCCCTTCGGGCTGATCCGCTACGGCGTGGCCCCCGATCACCCGCGTATCAAGGGCATCATCACCGCCCTGCACCGCATCCTGGGCCGCGGCGATATCCGCTTCATCGGCGATGTGCAGTTCGGGCGCGACCTCACCATCGAGGACCTGCAGGCCCGCTACGACGCGATCATCTTCGCCACCGGCGCCCTCAAAGACGCCGACCTCGACATCCCCGGCATTGACCTCGAGGGTTCCTTCGGCGCCGCCGACTTCGTGGCCTGGTACGACGGCAACCCCGACTACCCGCGCACCTGGCCGCTCGAAGCCGAGCAGGTGGCCGTGATCGGCAATGGCAATGTGGCCCTGGACGTGGCCCGTATGCTCTCCAAGAGCGCCGAGGAACTGCTGCGCACCGAGATTCCCGCAAATGTTCACGAGGGTCTCGCTGCCGCCCCCACCACCGATGTGCACGTCTTTGGCCGCCGCGGCCCCGCGCAGGCGAAGTTCAGCCCGCTGGAGACCCGCGAACTGGCCCACCCGCACGGTGTGCAGGTGGTGATGGACCCCCGCGACCTCGAGCAGATCTCCGAGGAGGGGTGGGAGGCGATCCGCGCCGATAAGCGCACCGACCAGGTGGTGCAGTCCTTCGTGACCTGGCTCGAAGAGCAGCAGGAGCGCGAGGCGAGCGGCGCCGAGCCCACCGATATGCACGGCGGCCCCGTCACCCGCCGTCTGCACATGCACTTCTGGCACCGTCCCGTGGAGGTGCTCGGCACCGACGGGAAGGTCACCGGGATGCGTTTTGAGCGCACCCGCCTGGATGAGAACGGCGCCCTCGTGGGCACCGGCGAAATGGTCGACTACGAGCTGGGCGCGATCTACCGCGCCGTGGGCTACTTCGGTTCGGAACTGCCGGGCATCCCCTACGACGCAAAGCGCGGTGTCATCACCAATGAGGCCGGTCGCGTGGTGGGGGCCGACGGTGCGGTGCTGCCGGGCCTGTACGCCAATGGCTGGATCAAGCGAGGCCCCGTCGGCCTGATCGGTGCGACGAAGTCGGATGCGCTGGAGACCGTCACCTCGATGCTGGAGGACCTCACCGAGGGCCGGATGCCGCAGGCGGAGGACCGCGAGGCGGATTCTGTGCTGCGTCTGCTCGATGAGCGCGGCGTGGAATACACCACCTGGGAGGGCTGGATGGCCCTGGATGCGTATGAGCAGGAGCTGGGTGCGGCCGCCCTGGACGCCGATGGCCAGCCGCGCGCCCGCGTGAAGGTGGTGGAGCGCGAGGATATGGTGCGCATCTGCCGCGAGGGCATGCAGCGCGCTGCTGAGCAGGCTGCCAGCGAAGAGGGTTCGCAGGAGTCCTGAACCAACTGCGACACACCACGAGAAAGGGCCCGTCCGGCACGATGCCGGGCGGGCCCTTCTCTTCTCGGGTCTCCTATCGGGCGTGATCTGAGCGCGAGGCGCTGCCCCAGGGCGGGGCGCCGCGAACGGGTGCCGTGAAAACGCGCCGCGACAAGTGCCGCGACAGCTGAGCCCGTGTCAGCGCTTGAGCCCGGCGAGGAAGTCCCCGATCCGGTCCACGGCATCTTCCAGCACCTCCACCGGCGGCAGGGTGACCAGGCGGAAGTGATCCTGGGTGGGCAGATTGAAACCGGATCCTTGAGTGATCAGCAGTTTCTTGCTGCGCAGCAGGTCGTAGGCGAACTGTTCATCGCTCGTGATCGCATACATCTCGGTGTCGATACGCGGGAACATGTACAGCGCTCCCTGCGCTTTCTCGACGCTCACACCGGGGATCGCCCGCAGCCCCTCATAGGCGACGTCGCGCTGTTCGCGCAGTCGCCCGCCGGGCAGGATCAGCTCATTGATCGACTGGTAGCCGCCGAGGGCGGTGGCCACCACATGCTGTGCCGGCACATTCGGGCATAGCCGCATATTGGAGAGCACGTCGAGGCCCTCGATGAAGCTCGCGGCATGCTCCTTGGGGCCGTACAGGGCTGCCCAGCCGGAGCGGAATCCGGCCACCCGGTAGGCCTTGGAGAGGCCACCGAAGGTGATGGAGAGCAGATCGGGGGCGAGGGAGCCGATCGGGATGTGCTCGGCATCGTCGTACAGGATCTTGTCGTAGATCTCGTCGGAGAGCAGCAGCAGTCCGTGCTCGCGGGCGATCTGCACGATCCCTTCGAGCACGTGCCGGGGATAGACGGCGCCGGTGGGGTTATTGGGGTTGATGACGACGATCGCCTTGGTGCGCGCGCTGACCTTGGCGGCCATGTCCTCCAGATCGGGCCACCAGTGCTGTTCCTCGGCGCAGCGGTAGTGCACGGCGCGGCCACCGGCGAGGGAGACGGCGGCGGTCCACAGGGGGTAGTCGGGGGCGGGCACGAGCACTTCGTCGCCATCGTCCACGAGGGCTTGGCAGACCATCTGGATCAGTTCGGAGACACCGTTGCCGAGGTAGACGTCGTCCAGGCCGATCCCGGGCATATTCCGGGTTTGGAAGTACTGCGCCACGGCCCGGCGGGCGGCGGGGATGCCTTTGGAGTCGGAGTAGCCCTGCGCGGTGGGCAGGGTGCGGATCATGTCGACGAGGATTTCGTCTGGCGCTTCGAATCCGAAGGGCGCGGGGTTGCCGATATTGAGTTTGAGGATTTTGTGCCCCTCGGCCTCCATGCGTGCTGCCTCGGCGGGCACCGGTCCGCGGATCTCGTAGCAGACGTTCTGCAGTTTGGAGGATTGGCGGAAGATCATCGGGGGCTCCTGCGGTGGGTGGTGGCGTCAGAGTAGCGCGCGTATCTCGCGCTCAGGTTTCTGGCCCGGACTGTGGTCCTTGCACCTCGTGGCTGTGCAGCCCTACCTTATTTTCACGCCTTTATTTATTGCTGTGCTTCCGCCTGATCCATCTGCCGCCACCCTCTACGGGATCTTCTCGGCATCACGGAAATACCAGGCAGAGCAGGCAAAACCCCAGCCCCGTCTCGATGAGGAGCATCCGGTGACCGCTGACCTTCCCGCTCTGATCCACCTGCACTGTGACGGCGTCAGCCTGCTGATCGACGCCCGCGAGAACCGCTCCCCCGCGATCCTGCACTGGGGTCCGGACCTCGGAACCCTCCGGGCCGATGAAGCCCTCGCCCTAGCGGAGGCCGCCACCCCCATCCATCCCGGCAATGCCCCCGATGAGGCCTACCGCCCGGCGATCCTCCCGCAGGGCAGCGAGGGATGGACCGGCCCGCTCGGGATCAGCGGGGCACGGGCCGACGGGTCCTTCGCCTTCCCCCGTCTGCGCATCCAGGGCATGAGCACGCCGGAAGGGACCCGCGAAGGCGCCCTCCTTGAGGCGGGCAGCGGCACCGTCTGCTTCCACCTCGTGGATGAGACCGTGCAGATCGCCGTGGATCTAAGCGTGCAGATGCTCCCGACGGGCCTCGTGCGGCAGCAGGCCCGTCTGACCAACACCGCAAACACCCCCTACCACCTGCAGGAACTGCTCCTCACCCTCCCGCTGCCGCTGGAAGCCGAGGAACTGCTCGACTTCGCCGGCCGCTGGGGGAAGGAACGCACCGCCCAGCGCACTCCCCTGCGGATCGGAACCCACCGGCGGGAGAACCGGCGCGGCCGCACCGGCTTCGACTCCTCCTACCTGCTGCATGCCGGACCGGCCGGTTTCGGTTTCGCGCACGGTGAGCTGTACGCCCTGCACACCGCTTTTTCCGGCAATCACGTGCATCTGGCCCATAAGCATTGGAACGGGGAGGCGCTTCTGGGCGGTGGTGAACTGCTGCTTCCCGGCGAAGGCATCCTGCAGGCCGGCGAGGCCTACACCTCCCCGTGGGTGTACGGCGCACACGGCCACGGCCTCGACCAGATCGCCTCGCGCTTCCACCGGCACCTGCGGTCGCGTCCGCATCACGTCAGCACCGACCGACCGATGACCCTGAATGTGTGGGAGGCCGTCTACTTCGACCACAACCTCGACCGGCTCAAAGATCTCGCCGATCGTGCCGCCGCCCTGGGCGTGGAACGCTATGTGCTCGACGACGGCTGGTTCGGCTCCCGCCGCAATGACCTCTCCGGGCTTGGCGACTGGACCGTCTCCCCCGATGTGTGGCCCGAGGGGCTCGCCCCGATCGTCGATCACGTGACGGGCCTCGGCATGCAGTTCGGGCTCTGGTTCGAACCGGAAATGGTCAATGAGGATTCCGATGTGGCCCGCGCCCACCCCGAGTGGATCATGGGCCCCGCCCCCGACCGGCTCCCAATCCGCGCCCGCCACCAGCAGGTTCTCAACCTGACCATCCCCGAGGCCTATGCGCATGTACGCGATCAGATGGTCGCGGTTCTCGAAAGCACCGACATCTCCTACATCAAGTGGGATCACAACCGGGATCTGCTGGAGGCCGGCACCCGGGCGAACGGTGCAGCCGCCACCCATGAGCAAACCCTCGCCGCCTACCGCCTGATGGCTGAACTCAAGGAACGCTTCCCGGGCCTGGAGATCGAATCCTGCTCCTCCGGCGGTGGCCGCGTGGACCTCGGCGTTCTCGAACACACCGACCGAGTGTGGGTCTCCGACTGCATCGACCCGCTCGAACGCCAGCAGATGAACCGCTGGACCAGCCAGCTCATCCCCCTCGAACTGATGGGCAGCCACATCGCCTCCGGCCGCTCCCACACCACCGGCCGCCTGCACAGCCTGTCCTTCCGCGCCGCCACCGCCCTCTTTGGGCATCTCGGCATCGAATGGGATCTGGCCGAGGCAAGCGCCGAGGAACTCGAGCAGCTGGGCGCCTGGATCGCCCTGTACAAGGAGATGCGCGAGCTGCTCTTCACCGGCACGCTGGTGCGGCTGGACCGCAGCGAGGACTCCCTGCAGATCCAGGGGGTTGTGGGGGCCGACGCTCGCACCGCCCTCTTCTCCATCGCCTGCCTGCACCGCTCGGAGATGTCACCGCGCGGTCGGCTGCGACTGCGCGGGCTCGATCCGGAGCGCCGCTACCGCATCACGCCCCTGGAGATCGGCGGACCCGCACCCGGTTTCGTCGCCCCCGCCTGGTTCGAGAAGGCCCGCCGCGAGGACGGCCTCGTCCTCTCGGGCAGCACGCTCATGCACACGGGTCTCGCGACGCCCGCGATTTATCCCGAGCAGGCCTTCCTGCTTCGACTCGACGGGCTCGAGGCCTAAGTGCCCCGTCGGCCCCTCACCACTGAACCGATCCCATCTACCCCGTCGGCACCCGAGGCCCTCCGGCCCGCGGTCACCACCCCACCCATCGAAGGGAGCTGCTCATGACTACCGCAACGACGCGGCCACCGTCCCGGGCACGCCGCCACCGCGATGACACAGCCCTCGCGCTGATGTTCATCACCCCCGCCTCCATCGGCCTACTGGTTTTCCTGGTCTGGCCGCTTCTGACCGGGATCTACTACTCCTTCACCCGCTACACCACCCTCACCCCGCCGGAGTGGGTGGGGCTCGCGAACTATCGCGCAATGCTCTCCGACCCGGTCTTTTGGAACTCCCTGAAGGTGACGGTGCTGTACGTCGTCATCAATATCGGGGTGCAGACGGTGGTCGCGCTGATCATCGCGGTGCTCATGCAACGCCTGACCCAATCCACGCTGGTCCGCTCCCTCGTGCTCACCCCGTACCTGGTCTCCAATGTGGTTGCGGCGATCACCTTCCTGTGGATCCTCGATACGCAGCTCGGCATCGGCAACGTCATGCTCAGCTGGATCGGCCTCGGCCCGGTGCAGTTCTGGTCCGATGAGGCCTGGGTGATCCCCACGGTGGCGCTTGTGAATGTGTGGCGTCATATGGGCTACACGGCGCTGCTGCTCTTCGCAGGCCTGCAGTCGATCCCTGGCCACCTGTACGAGGCCGGACGTACCGAGGGCGCGAGCGAACTGCAAATGTTCCGGCACATCACGCTCCCGCTGCTGCGCCCGATCCTCGCGCTCGTGCTGATCATGTCGATCATCGGCTCCTTCCAGGTGTTCGACACGATCTCGGTGACCACCCAGGGCGGGCCGGCCGACGCCTCCCGCGTGCTGCAGATGTACATCTACCAGAACGCTTTTGCGGAGTACGAGTTCGGCTACGCCTCGGCACTCTCGGTGGCGCTGCTGCTGATCCTGATGGTCATCACCATCGCCCAGTACCGGCTCAGCCGCGCCGGTGAAACGGATCTGGACTGAGGAGGCCAATGATGACGACCGCAGTAACCACTGATCCTCAGCATCACGAGGCCACCACCGGGCCGGCTGCCGGGGCCGCCCCGGAGCGTCGGCGTCGGCGGATCTCCTGGGGCCGGATCATCGCGTGGATCGTGATGATCCTCTTCCTGCTGATCACCCTGTTCCCCTTCTACTGGATGCTCCGCACGGCCCTATCCAGCAACACCGCCCTGGCCACCAATCCCACGAGCCTGCTGCCGGTGGATCCGAACCTGGGTGGCTTCGCCCGCGTCTTCGGTCTGCAGGATGTGGAGACCGCTATCTCGCAGGGCGGCTCGGGCGCCTCCATCAACTTCTGGCGCTACCTGCTCAACTCCGTCATCGTCGCCACGACCATCACCGTAGTGCAGACCTTCTCCTGCGCGCTGGCGGCCTACGCGTTCTCGCGTCTGCGCTGGCGCGGCCGCGAAGCCGTCTTCCTCATCTTCCTGGGCTCGATGATGGTTCCGCAGATCTTCACGCTGCTGCCGAACTTCGTGCTCATCAAGCAGCTGCACCTGGTGGACACGCTCCTGGGGATCATGCTCCCGACGCTGCTGATCTCGCCCTTCGCGGTGTTCTTCCTGCGGCAGTTCTTCAACACGGTGCCGCGGGAAGTGGAGGAGGCCGCCCTCATCGACGGGGCTTCCAAGGTGAGGGTTTTCTTCACCCTGATTCTGCCGATGGCCTCTGCCCCGATGGCCACTCTCGCGCTGCTCACCTACATGACCGCGTGGAATGAGTACTTCTGGTCCCTGATGGTGTCCTACACCGATGCCTCCCGTGTGCTCACGGTGGCGCTCGGCGTTTTCCGCGCCCAGGCCCCGGGCACCGGCCCCGACTGGGCTGGCCTGATGGCCGCCACCCTGGTGGCAGCCGCCCCGATGCTGCTGCTCTTTGCCCTGTTCGCTCGGCGGATCGTGAACTCGATCGGCTTCTCCGGGATCAAGTGAGGTAACGATGACCACCACCGTCT
>JAEWEZ010000017.1 GCA_023389045.1 Actinomycetes bacterium | reverse complement strand
GATTGGAGGTGTGCAATATGCGTGGCTGTGGCCGCTGGCGTCCCGTTTTGTCGCGGGCCGCGAGGAGGCGGCACTGGCGGGCGGCGTGGAAAGGGGTGGCGGCGGGGAAGCGGTGAGCCGGGAAGGGCGGCACCGGCGCGGCCAGGGCGGTGGTGAGGCGGCACCGGCGCAGCCCCACCCTCCCGCCACTGAAAGATCCTTGCTATCGTGGCCCACCTCACTGGAAGATTCTTTCTCCCCCGCGCCGGGTGCGGCGACGCAGCCGCCCGGCCTCCCCGAGGAGCCCCTATGAGCGTCATCGACCTCTCCGTGATCGTGGTCTACCTGATCGCGAGTGTCGCGATCGGCCTGGCCCTCTCCGGCCGCCAACGCAATGCCAAGGACTACCTACAGGGCGGCGGCACCCTGCCGTGGTGGGCGGTGTGCCTATCGGTGGTGGCCACCGAAACCAGCGCCCTCACCGTGATCTCAACCCCCTCGGTGGCCTACCTCGGCGACCTCACCTTCATCCAGGTCACGGTGGGTTACCTGATCGGCCGCACGGTCGTGGCCTTCCTGCTCTTGCCCCGCTATCGCGATGGCGAAATGGTCACCGCCTACCAGTACCTGGGCCGGCGTTTCGGGCGCGGGATGCAGTCTGGCGCCTCCGTGGTTTTCCTGGTCACTCGCCTATTGGCCGACGGCGTGCGCCTCTTCGCGGCCGCCATCCCGATCAAGGTCATGCTCGCCGCCTATGACGTGGACGTCTCCTACTTCGTCATCATCGCCGCTCTCGGCATCGTCACGATCGCCTACACCTTCTTCGGTGGGCTGCGCGCCGTGGTCTGGGTGGATGTTTTCCAGATGGCCCTGTACGTGATCGGCGGCGTGATCGCGCTGTTCCTCATCCTCAACGCGCTGGGCGATGTGGGTCTCGCCCCCGCCGTCGAGGCCGGCAAGATCCGCTTCCTCGACTTCACCTCGAACCCGATCAGCGCCCCCTACGCCTTCCTCACTGCCGTGGTGGGCGGCGCCGTGATGGCGATGGGTTCACATGGCATCGACCAGATCATCGTGCAGCGTCTTGTGGCCACCCGCACCCTGCGCGATTCGCAGCTCGCGCTGATCGGTTCCGGCATCGTGGTGATCTTCCAGTTCGGCCTGTTCCTGGTGGTTGGCCTGGGCCTGTGGGTGCTGTGGAAGGGCCGCAGCCCGGAGGAGATGGGGATGGGTGCGCCCGACGAACTCTTCCCGACCTTCATCGTTAACGACATGCCGGCGGGCCTGTCGGGTCTGCTCCTCGCAGGCATCATGGCCTCGGCAATGTCCACGCTGTCCTCCTCGCTTTCGGCGCTGACTTCCTCCACGATGACCGACATCATCGGGCGGTTCCGGTCCACCCCGCTGGAGGATGCCCAGGCGCTGTGGTGTAGCCGCGTGGTCACGGTGATCTGGGGCGTGGTTTTTGTGGGCGCGGGCGCCCTGTTCCGAGGCACCGACAACCCGGTGATGGTCCTCGGTCTGTCGATCGCGGCGATCACCTACGGCGGCCTGCTCGGCTCGTTCCTGCTCGGTTTGTGGGTCCGTAAGGCGCGTCAGGCTGACGCGATGATCTCGCTGGTCGTGACACTCGCGGTCATGACGACGCTGTTCGTGGCGGCCCCGACGCTGATCGGCTTCACCTGGTACACGCTGATTGGCGCGGTGATCATGCTCGTGGTCGGCGGCGCTTTGAGCCTGCGTCACAGCGGGGAGGATCCGCAGATCGCGCGGGGTGCGTGAGAGTCGAGATCGCGCCGGGTGCGTGAGAGAAGGGGCCGACGGGGCAGTTCCCCGTCGGCCCTTTCTCGGTGTGTGCCTGTTTTTTCTCTCGTGCTGGCGCGCTGATGGGCGCTCTTACTACCCCGACGCCTGCGGCCCGCGCTCAGCCCCGAGCTGCAGCAACCGCATGGCCGTCGCGGCCGTGCGCTCCAGATTCTCTTCACCGCTGGCAAGCGCCTCGGTGAGGCTCACCGGCCCCGGAACGATGGAGAGCAGGGCGCTGACGCCGTGCTCGAGCAGCACATCGGCATCGGGCGCCACCCGCCCGGCGAGAACCACGCAGGGCACCTGCGCCTGGGACGCCAGCGCGGCGATACCGCCGATCGTCTTCCCGGTGAGAGTCTGCGCATCCACGGACCCTTCGCCGGTGATGACCAGATCGGCATCGGCAATCGTGTCGGCGAGGCCAATCGTCTGCGCCACGAGCTCTACCCCGGGCCGCGCCTCGGCGCCGAGCACCGCGGTGAGCGCCCAACCGAGACCCCCGGCAGCGCCCGCGCCCGCATCGTCCTGACGTGCCGGAACGGTGGCGCCGCCGAGGCCCGTCTGCCCGGTGCAGCACTTAGCGAGCCGTTCCAGGGCAGCGTCGATCCGGGGCACGTCCTCGGGACGCGCCCCCTTCTGCGGGCCGAAGACGGCTGCCGCCCCCTCGGGCCCCAGCAGCGGGGCGGTGACATCGCAGGCGGCCTCGATCTGCACCTCGGCGAGGAGGGGGCTGAGCCCGCTGAGGTCCACGCTCGCGAGGTACTCCAGGCCCTGCGGGGTTGGTTCCACCTCACGCCCCTCGTGATCGAGGAGCCGTGCCCCGCAGGCTGCGAGCATTCCGGCGCCACCATCGCTCGTGGCGGTGCCGCCGAGCCCCACGACCACGCGGCCCCCGGGGCCGATGGCCTTTGCCGCAGCGAGTAGCAGTTCGCCGACTCCGCGGGTGTGGGAGCCCAGCAGGTCGCGGTCCTCGGGGTGCACGAGGTCCAGGCCGTTCGCGGCAGCGACTTCGAGGGCGGCGATGCCGGGTGCGACCGCGATCCGCCCGGTGACGGGTCGGCCGAGCGGGTCGTGCACCGGCACCTGCATGATCTGGGCGTTTAGTCCGTCGGCAATGGCGTCGGTGAAACCTTCGCCGCCGTCAGACATCGGCACCTCACAGCACTGGGCCTGCGGGAACACCGCGCGCACCCCGCGGGCAATCGTTGCTGCCGCGGTGGCCGCCCCGACCGACTCTTTGAAGGAGTCGGGGGCGATGACCACTTTCATCGCGCGTACTCTTAGCCCTGCCGACCCTGCTGCTTGTACTGCCCCTGCCGCCGCGAGGGCCGCGCCGCCAGCCGGCCCGCCGCCAGCCGGCCCGCCGTCACAGGCCCGCCTTCTCCTGCAGCTGCCGCTTGATCCGCAGGAGCATGGCGCTCATGCCACGCAGACGCAGCGGGCTCACCGCACCATCGAGGCCCAGCAGATGCGGGGCATCCATCGGCAGGGAGAGCACCTCTTTGACGCTGTGCCCATCGAGAGCCTCCGCGAGAATCCCGGCGAAACCGCGGGTGGTGGGGGCTTCCGGCGGGGCCGAGAAGAACAGGCGGGCGGTGGCGTCTTCGCCGCTGCCCTCTACCTCGCTGATCACGAACAGCGGGGACTGGCATTCCGGCACCGGTTCGAGCAGCTCGGGATGTTCCGCATAGCGTTCGGGCAGTTCCGGCAGTCCGTCGGAGAACTCCAGCAGAAGCTGCAGGCGCTCACGCACCGGCATGGCCTGGAAGTCCTCGGCGATGGCGCGGAACGAGGCGGGCACGTCCTCGAGGGTGGTGGTTGCGTCGGTCATTGTCATTTCTCCTTCCCGGGGGCCGTGCCGGGTTCGGCACCGGTCACGACCGGCACACCCACCAGGTTCCCCCATTCCGTCCAGGATCCGTCGTAGTTGCGCACGTTCTCGAAGCCCAGCAGGTACGTCAGCACGAACCAGGTGTGGCTCGACCGCTCCCCGATACGGCAGTAGGCGATCACCGGGGCCGCCGGATCAAAGGCCAGCTCCTCGCGGTAGATCGCCTCGAGTTCGGCGCGGCGCTTGAAACGTCCGTCCTCCTGCGCAGCGCGCGCCCATGGCACAGACCGTGCGGTGGGGATGTGCCCGCCGCGCAGCGCCCCCTCCTGCGGGTAGTCGGGCATGTGGGTGCGCTCGCCGGTGTATTCCTGCGGGGAACGCACGTCGATCAGCTGCCCACCGAGGAAACCGAGCACGTCATCGCGGAAGGCACGCTGCGGCGCATCGTGACGATCCACCACCGGGTATCCCTCACCCTGCACGGCCTGCTCGGCGGGACGCTCGCGGGTCATCTCGCGACCCTCGGCTTCCCAGGCCTGACGGCCGCCGTCGAGCAGACGCACATCGGGATGCCCAAACAGCTCAAAGACCCACAGGGCGTAGGCGGCCCACCAGTTGGATTTATCGCCGTAGATCACCACGGTGGTGTCGCGGGTGATGCCGTGGCGGTCCATGAGCGCCTTGAAGCCCTCCCCGTCGACGTAGTCGCGGGTCACGGGGTCATTCAGGTCCAGATGCCAGTCGATTTTGACGGCGCCGGGGATGTGCCCCGTTTCGTACAGCAGCACGTCTTCGTCGGACTCCACCACCACGAGCTCATCAGCGCCCAGGTGCTCAGCGAGCCACTCGGTGGTCACGAGCTTGCCCGGATGGGCGTAGTCCTGGAGTTCGGGGGCCGGATCGGCGGGAACGGTCATCGGTCACCTCTCGGTCGTTGGGGGTCCCTCCCAGTGTGTCACTTGCGCCTGGACATTGCGGTCAGCCGGGGTG
>JAEWEZ010000151.1 GCA_023389045.1 Actinomycetes bacterium | reverse complement strand
GGCTGGGACCCGGACATCCGCTTCTTCGTGGAGATCATGAAGTGGGCGAAGTCCCGTCCGCCGCTGCCGGTGGGCACGAAGCTGTGGGATGCCATGTTTGCGATGCAGGGCAGTTTGAACCAGGGCTCGAAGACTCCGCAGGAAGCTGTCGACGAAGCACAGCGCTATGTGGATCCGACGATGCAGCAGTTCTGCCCGGTGCGTCTGCCCGATGGTTTCGGTGAGCCGGATCCAAACTTCGAGCTGCCCGATACCTCCGAGCAGAAGAAGTGACGGTCATCTGCCCTCACCGCTTCCCTAACCTCGGCGTCTGAGAGCACCATCCTCAGCGCCTCCCCTGAGCACAGGCCCCGTTCGCCTCCGCTGCGGACGGGGCCTGTGTCCGGTCCGACGTTCTGCGCTGTGCCGCGAGGACTGCCATCAGCGCCTCATTCCCTGCCATGATGTGGGGCGTTTCACCCACCCCGACCCCTTTATGTCACAGTGACGGGACCTCGGTTCGCTGCGACTTCACCCCTCACCCGTAATAGCTGATCTCACAAGTACTAACGGCGTGATGGCCGCCCCGTCGGCCCCATCCTTCTCCCCCACCCCACTGCCTGCGCGCAGGCCCCCGCACTTAAGGAGTGCCCGTGGACCTTGGACAGGTCGTCACCCAGACGATGACGGATCAGAAGATCCTGGGAGCCCTGCTCTCAACCGTCGCGATCATCCTGATTGGCTTCTACTTCCGGAAGAAGGAAATCTTCAGCGCCGAAGCCGGTAGATGGCTCGCCCAGGTGGTGCTGCGAGTGTCCCTGCCGGCGCTCGCCTTCGGCTCCTTCATGATGGATATGGACCCCAACATGCTGCGCACCGGCGCGAATGTGCTGCTGTGGGGAATCATCCTGTACATCCTGATGATCCTGGTGACCCCGCTGATCTACCGTCGCTACGCTGCCGATGTTCTCGAACTGAGCCCTGCCCCGTCGGCACTACGCCCGCTCACCCACCACCCGCACCAGACGTACCGCTCCTTTCCCCACCGGAAGGACCCCTCATGAAGATCGCCTGCTACAGCGTCCAGCCCTACGAAGAGCCGATGATGCACGCCTGGGGCGAGGCCCACGGCGTGGAGATCACCACCTGCCAGGCACCGCTGAGCCTCGAGACCCTCGAACAGGCCGTCGGCTGCGAGGGCGTGTGCGTGCAGCAGATGTCCATGTTCGAGCGCGACCTGCTCGAAGCGATGAAGAACCAGGGCATCCGAGCCATGGGGCTGCGCTCCGCAGGCTTCAACAACATCCCGCTGGACGTGATTGCAGAACTGGGCCTCGCCGTCGTTCGCGTTCCCGCCTACTCCCCGAGCGCCATCGCCGAATACTCGGTCTCGCGTCTGCTGGAGCTGCTGCGTCACAACGCTGAGATCAACGCGATGGTCGGCAGCTACAACTTCGGCCTGCCCCCGATGGGTCTCGAACTGCGCGATCAGGTGATCGGCGTGATCGGCACCGGGCACATCGGCCGCCGCGCCATCGAGATCTACCGCGGCTTCGGCTGCGAGGTGCTCGCCTACGACCTCTACCCCAACCCCGAGGTCGCCCAGATGGCCACCTATGTGGACAGCATCGAGGAGCTGGTTTCCCGCTGTGATGTGCTCACCCTGCACGTTCCCGCCTCCAGCGTGGGCGCCGACGGCGAGCGCATGATCTCCGCCCGCACTATCGCCGCCATGAAGGACGGCGCCTTCCTGGTGAACACGGCCCGCGCCGAGCATGTGGATCAGGGCGCGGTGCTCGAGGCCGTGCGCAGCGGCAAACTCGCCGGCGCGGTGCTCGACCTCTTCGATCACGAAGTCAAGTACCTGGCCAAGGACTTCTCCGGCCAGGCAGAGGAGGTCTACCCCGAGCTGCGCGAGCTGATCGCCGAGCCGCGGATCCTGGTCTCCGGGCACCTCGCATTCTTCACCGAGACCGCCGCCCGCAACCTGGTCGAGATTTCCCTGGACGGGGTGCAGCAGGTGCTGACCACGGGTTCCAGCCCGAACCAGGTGGGCTGAGGTTCCTCACCGCTTCCCAGCCCGTCGGTCCTGACTGTCAGGGCCGGCGGGCTGGTTTCTTTGTGGGCCGACGGGGTGGTTTTCTTTTGGGGCCGACGGGGTAGTTCCTCACTCCCGGCCAACGGGCCGTCCGCCTCCTGATCCACACGCACCCGCACCGCATAGCGCGCGTACACTGACCCCATGACCCTCTTCCTGCTGCTTCTCTAGCCGCGTCGACCAGAGCCCGGACTCGGGCATCGGCGCGGCTCCCTCGCCTTCGCGAGGGCTTTTTCATGTCACGCCCCTCGCGGTGACGACACCCGAGGGCAGGTGACGCCCGATAGTTGATCCTCAACCGCACGGGCCCCATCAGCAGCAGCGCACAACACAAAGGATGAGCACACAATGACCGAGGCACCGTACCGCTACACCGCGGCGATGGCCGATGAGATCGAGCAGCGGTGGCACGACCGCTGGGATGCCGAAGAGACTTTCGCCGCCGTGGATCCCTCCGGTCCCCTCGCAGACGGACGCAGCGCCGCAGAACTGCCCGATAAGCAGTTCATCATGGACATGTTCCCCTACCCCTCCGGGAAGGGCCTTCACGTCGGGCACCCCCTGGGCTACATCGCCACCGATGTCAACGCCCGCCACCAGCGCATGCTTGGCAAGAACGTGCTGTACACGATGGGGTACGACGCTTTCGGCCTGCCCGCCGAGCAGTACGCCATCCAGACCGGCACCCATCCTCGCGTGACCACCGAGGAAAACATCGCCAATATGGCGCGGCAGCTGCGCCGTCTGGGCCTCTCCCATGACCGCCGCCGCGCCTTCGCCACCACCGACCCCGAGTACGTGAAGTGGACGCAGTGGATCTTCCTGCGCATCTTCGACTCCTGGTTCGATCCGAGCGCGGAGGGGCCCGACGGGATCGTGGGTCGTGCCCGCCCCGTCGCTGAGCTGCGCGAGGGTCTTGCCGACGGCAGCATCGACCCCTTCGCCCTGGCCGAGCACAGCGGCATCGAACTGCCTGAGGCCTGGCAGGGACGCAGCCCGCAGGATGTGAGCGCGGCAAGCGCCGCCGAGCGGGAGCAGCTCGTCGATGCCTTCCGTCTGGCCTATGTGTCCGACACCCCGGTGAACTGGTGCCCGGGCCTGGGCACCGTGCTCGCCAATGAAGAGGTGACCAGCGAGGGTCGTTCCGAGCGTGGCAACTTCCCGGTGTTCCCGCGGCGCCTGCGCCAGTGGAATATGCGGATCACCGCCTACGCGGATCGCCTCACCGATGACCTGGACCGGGTGGACTGGCCCGAATCGGTGCGTTCCATGCAGCGCAACTGGATCGGCCGCTCCCACGGCGCCCAGATTCGCTTCGAGGTTCCCGCCGCCGAGGCCTCCTTCGAGGTCTTCACCACCCGCGCCGACACTCTCTTCGGGGCCACCTTCTGCGTGCTCTCCCCCGAGCATCCGCTGCTGGCCGATCCGCAGGCGCTGCCGGCCGCCTGGCCGGAGGGCACGGCTGAGGCGTGGACCGGTGGCGCCGCGAGCCCGCGTGCGGCGGTGACCGTCTACCAGGAGCAGGCTGCCGCCAAGGGTGAGGAGGAGCGCACCGCCGAGGACAAGCAGAAGACGGGTGTCTTCACCGGCTGGTTCGCGGTCAACCCGATGGATGGGCGCGAAATCCCCGTCTTCACCGCAGATTATGTGCTGATGGGCTACGGCACGGGCGCCATCATGGCGGTTCCTGCCGAGGATGAGCGCGACTACGACTTCGCCGAGCGTTTCGAACTGCCGGTGATCCGCACCGTGCGTCCGCCGGAGGATTTCGAGGGCGGCGCCTGGACCGGTGAGGGTGAGAAGATCAACTCGGCCTGCGCCGATCTGGACCTCAACGGCCTGGACAAGGATGAAGCCAAGCGTCGCGCCACCGAGTACGCGCAGGAGAAGGGCTTCGGGCGCGCCCGCACCACCTACCGTCTGCGTGACTGGCTGTTCTCCCGCCAGCGCTACTGGGGTGAGCCCTTCCCGATCGTGTACGCGGAGGACGCCCCGGAGGTGCCGATCCCGCTGCCGGCCTCGATGCTGCCGGTGCCGCTTCCGGAGGTCTCGGACTTCTCCCCCAAGACCTTCGACCCCGAAGACGCTCAGACGGAGCCGCAGACCCCGCTCTCGCGCGCCGAGGACTGGGTGCGCGTCGAACTGGATCTGGGCGATGGCCCCAAGATGTACCGCCGCGAAACCAACACCATGCCCAACTGGGCAGGGTCGAGCTGGTACGAGCTGCGCTACACCGATCCGCTGAACGAGGACGCCCTGTGCAATCCGGCTAATGAGCAGTACTGGATGGGTCCGCGCGGGGAGAACAGCGTGGGTGGCGTGGACCTGTACGTCGGCGGTGTCGAGCACGCCGTGCTGCACCTGCTGTACGCCCGTTTCTGGCACAAGGTGCTCTTTGACCGCGGCGATACCTCCAGCCAGGAACCCTTCCACCGCCTGTTCAACCAGGGGTACGTGCAGGCCTACGCCTACACCGATGCGCGCGGCGTGTACGTGCCGGCCGACGAGGTAGTGGAAGAGGCCGACGGCACCTTCACCTACCAGGGCGAACCTGTCTCCCAGGAGTACGGGAAGATGGGCAAGTCGCTGCGCAATATGGTCACCCCCGACGATATGTACCGCGACTACGGTGCGGACACCTTCCGCGTGTACGAGATGTCGATGGGGCCGCTGGATCTCTCGCGCCCCTGGGAGACCCGTGCCGTGGTGGGTGCCCAGCGGTTCCTGCAGCGGCTGTGGCGTCTGGTCATTGACGAGGAAACCGGTGAGGTGATTGTGAGTGAGGAGCCCGCCGATCAGGCATCGGTCAAGGCTCTGCATCGCACGATCGACGCGGTCTCTCGCGAGATGGATCAGATGCAGTACAACACCGTGATCGCGAAGCTGATCGAGCTGGTGAACCATCTGACGAAGGTGGGGAGCAGCCCGCGTGAGGTGATCGAGCCTCTGCTGCTGATGACCTCGCCCTTTGCCCCGCATATGGCGGAGGAGCTGTGGAACCGCCTGGGGCATGAGGCCTCGCTGGCCCGTGAACCGTTCCCGGTGGCTGATCCGGAGCTCGCGAAGGCTGATGCCGTGACCTGCGTGGTGCAGATCAAGGGAAAGGTGCGGCACAAGGTCGATGTGGATCCGGAGATCTCGGCTGAGGAGCTGGAGACGCTCATCATGGCCGAGGAGCGAGTGAAGCAGCTCGTGGAGGGGCAGACGGTGCGCAAGGTGATCGTGAAGGCCCCGCGGATCGTGAACATCGTGGTCTGAGCCCGAGGGCTCTAAGCCAGAGGGCTCTGAGCCAGAGGGCTCTGAGCTTGAGGACACCGTGACGGCCGGTGATGAAGCTTTTTCTTCATCACCGGCCGTTTCTCTGTGTTGAATCGGTTCCCGGCACTGCACATCACCGGCCGTATGCACTGCGCTCCGTCACCGCGCCCCCTCACCGCGCTGTGCATCCCATGCCGCCTTTGACACCCGATATCCAGCGCGATTCGTCCACAATCCTGCTTATCCACAGCCCTCCCCGCGCCCTCCCCTCAGCGTTCTAGCCTCCCTGCCATGAGCACTTTTTTGGGCTGTGACCCCGTTCAGATGGAACAGATGGCAGACCGCTTCACCGCGGCGGCAACCCGGATGCGAATGCAAGCCGAGGACTTCACGCAGCGAGCCCTCACTGTGCCGTGGAATGGCGCCGATGCAGAGGCCCACTGCGCCGATTCTCTGCGCACCTGGTCTGAAGTCACCGGTTTCGCCGAGTCCCTTGAAGAGACAGCCCGGAAGCTGATCGCGCAGGCGGCCGAGCAGGAGGAGGCCAGCCGCCCCGATCATGTCTTCACCCGCGATGTGCTCACGGCCCTGGCAACCTCACCGGCCGGGCAGATCGCAGACCTCATCGGGAATCTGCGGCCCGCGCAGCCTTTCCCTCTCCCCTCTGAGCCCACGCCCATGAAACATCCGGACCTGTGGGAGACCTCCGAAGAGGCGAAGGAGATTGCCTCCTTCATTCGCGAAAAGGTGATGAGCAAAATCCCCGGCGGAGGCCTGGTAAATTTTCTGTTCCGTGCCCACGATGTCCACGGCGACATCCTCGACAGTGCAGAAAACACTTTGAACGATGCCGGCTTCGAGCATGCCGGGGCCTTCCTCGCGCCGGTCCGGTTTAGCTACGCGCTCCAGGACGGTCTGCTGGGGGAAGACTCAGCCGCCCGGCAGTACGTGAACATCGTTGAACGTGGAATCTTGTCTGACGTGCAGACCGTTGCCGATGCGGGCGCGGCCATCTGCCACGGTGATATCGGTGGCGCGGTCAGTGCGGTGGACCGCGGTGTATACCGAAAGATCGACAACTTCGCGGAGCTTGCGACGGTCAACCCCGGTGAGCCCCTTTTCGGGTTCGCCTCCGATGTGGCTGATATCGGAGCCGACGTCACGCGCCCCTTCAACCCCGACGTCGCGGAAACACTTGACCAGGTCTCCGACGGCCTCGACGAGAAACGGGAAGACATCCGCGAGTTCCGGGACACCGTGACGGATCTGCAGAGCGTCTATGAGTTCCGGCGTGAAAAGGCACCTATGCCGTGGGATGAGGAGCCGGCCTGAGCGCGAACCTCAGCCGAGGGGTGAACAGCGCGAAGACCGGAAACCGAAGGCTTCCTCCGGTTCCCGGTCCTCTCGCTATCTCGGGTTGACGGGCTATGTTCTGCTCCTCGCACGGGGCGCGGTCACAGAACCTGCGATTCAGTCCTCGGGCTGATCGGGCGCGGGCGTCTGCCCAGGCTCCTCGCTCCCCGTCTCCGCGCGGGATCCCATCGATTCTTCATCGGCCCCTGTCGGCTCCTCCCCGACGGTCAGTACGAGACCATCGCTCTCCTGCGCGCCAGCCGTGACGTGCACGGCCTGTCCGTCGAGCACCTCGCCGCGCAGAATCAGCCGCGCGAGGGCGTCGCCGATCTGCTTTTGCACCAGACGCTTGAGCGGACGCGCACCGTAGAGCGGGTCGAAACCTTCCCGGGCGAGCCAGGCCGTGGCCGAGTCGTCCACCTCCAGAGTGATGCGGCGGTCCTTCAGACGCTCCGCGACCGCCTTCACCTGCAGGGTGACGATCCGGGAGAGTTCCTCGCGGCTAAGCGCATCGAACATGACCACATCATCCAGTCGGTTCAAGAACTCCGGTTTGAAGGAAGCCCGCACCACGTCCATCACCCGCGCGTGGCGCTCCGCCTCGCTCAGGCTCTGATCCTGCAGCGCATGCGCACCCAGGTTCGAGGTGAGGATCAGGATCGTGGAGCGGAAGTCCACCGTGCGTCCCTGCCCGTCGGTCAGACGCCCGTCGTCGAGCACCTGCAGCAGAATGTCGAAGACATCCGGATGGGCCTTCTCGATTTCGTCGAGCAGCACCACCGAGTAGGGCCGACGGCGCACCGCCTCGGTGAGCTGACCACCCTCGTCGTAGCCGACGTACCCGGGAGGGGCACCCACGAGACGGGAAACCGTGTGCTTTTCCCCGTACTCAGACATGTCGATCCGGACCATGGCTCGCTCGTCGTCGAAGAGGAACTGCGCAAGCGACTTCGCCAGCTCCGTCTTACCCACGCCCGTCGGCCCCAGGAA
>JAEWEZ010000052.1 GCA_023389045.1 Actinomycetes bacterium | reverse complement strand
GTGTATCGGCTTAGCCCTGCGTGAGGGCGTGAGGCTGAAGGACGATCACTTCCAGGAGGCGCGGCGGCGTGCCGCCACCATCGCCGCGACCTGGGTACGGCGCTGCATGCCGAGGGTCTGCAGGATCACGGTCACGCGGTTCTTCACGGTCTTTTCGGCAATACCGAGACGCTCCGCGATCTCACGGTTGGAGTGGCCGTCGCCGATCAGCTCCACGATGCGCTGATCCGATTCGGACAGCTCCGGGCCTTCCTCACCGTGATCGGTGGGCCAGACCGCATTGCCCTCGTAGACGGCGATGATCGCTTCAATGATTTCGCGGGAGCGGGCCGACTTCAGCACCAGGCCGGAGGCACCCACCGCACGCGATTCACGGATCGCCGCATCGTCGTCGAAGCTCGTCAGGACCATCATCTTCTGGTCCTCGCGCAGGGAACGCGCATGCTTCATCACGTCGATGCCGGTGCCGTCGGGCAGCTGCAGATCCACCACCAGCACATCGGGACGGATCGCGGGCAGACGGCGGTTCGCCTCCACCACGCTGGAAGCCTCACCGGACACCTGCAGGCGGGCGGAGGCGTCGATCGCGGTCACGATCCCGCGGCGAACCACCTCATGGTCGTCCACCAGCATGACGCGGATCGGGGTGGGGCCGTCGCTCACTGTCACGTGGCTGCTCTCCTGTCTCTCACCGCGACGTGTGGCTCGCGGCGGGTCGTCGACGCTGACACCGGGGGCAGAAATGCGAGGAGCGCCCCTGATGAACGGTACGGCGCATCAACTTACCGCACCGAGAGCATGGTTCGCCGTCTTTCCCATACGCGTTCAAAGAACGGGCGAAATATCCGGATCGGCCATCCACGTTGACGTAGAGCGCATCGAAGCTGGTTCCGCCCACGGCGAGCGCCCTGCGCATAACCGCTGCAGCCTCGGTGAGGATCTGGTGGGCACGACGCTGGCTGAGCGCTTCACCAGGGGTGTCGTAGCGGGTGCGGGCCGCCCAGAGGGCTTCATCGGCGTAAATGTTTCCGATCCCGCTAATCACGTCCTGGCTGAGCAGCAGGGTTTTGACCGCGCTTCGTCGCTCCCGGATCCGACGGGCCACCGCCGGCAGGTCCACCGCCGGATCGAGCACATCGCGGGCGATCCCGGCTAGATCCACGGGGAGGAGATGGTCGGGGCTTCCGAGCCCGGCGAGGTGGCCGTCCGAGGTGGGGGCGAGGTCGCTGGTCCACAGGCCGCCGAAAATGCGTTGATCCACAAAGTCCACGCGGGTTCCGTCATCCAGGTGCAGGCTGAGCCGGCAATGCCGCAGCGGATCCGAGGCAGGGCCTTCGGAGGCGGCGTCAGCGGCGGTCACGGCCTCATGCGGCTTGCGCACGCGTAGCTGCCCGCTCATCCCCAGGTGCACGAGCAGTGCTTCCCCGGTCTCTGCCCCGTCGGCCCCTTCCAGGCGCGCCCACAGGAACTTTCCGCGCCGCGCCAGAGCGTGAAACCGCTGGCCGAGCAGGACGGCACGCAGATGCTCGGCGCCGCCACGCTGGCGGCGTAGGGAGCGTGGTTCGAGCACGTCGATCTGCACGATCCTGCGGCCGAGCACATGTGGTTCGAGGCCGCGTCGAACCACCTCGACTTCGGGAAGTTCAGGCACCGGCGGACCCTCAGCCGGCGGGGAAGATGGGTTCGCCGCGCTCGGAGAGCACGGCCCGCACGGCATGCTGCGCGGCGGCGGCTTCCGCATCCTTCTTCGAGTGGCCTTCACCGCTCGCAGTCACGACGCCGGGCACGGTGACGGTCGCGGTGAACACGCGCTCGTGTTCAGGTCCGGAGCCTTCCACGCGGTAGACGGGGGCGCTGCCGGTTTCTGCCGCAATCTCCTGCAGACGGGATTTGAAGTCGTAGCCGGCTTCCAAAATCTCATCGGAGTTCAGCAGCGGGCGCAGCAGTTCCAGCACAAACCGGCGCGAGACCGACTGCCCGCATGCCAGGTGCACGGCGCCGATCACTGCTTCGGTGGTGTCGGCGAGGATCGACGCTTTCTGGCGTCCACCGGAGAGGTCTTCTCCACGGCCAAGCTTCACGTAGGCGCCGAGGTCCAGGCGCCGGGCAATGATCGCGAGGGCCCGCATATTCACGGTAGCGGCACGGCGGCGCGCCAGATCGCCCTCAGCCAGCGTGGGGTGCGTGGAATACAGCTCCTCGGTCACGGCCAGCTGCAACACGGCATCGCCCAGGAACTCCAGACGCTCGTTGTGGGGAATGCCGTCGTGCTCATAGGAGTAGGAGCGGTGGGTGAGGGCCAGGTCCAGAAGACCGCTCTCTGCGAGGTCTGCGCCCTGCCCGCCATCCAGCGGCAGCGCACGGATCAGCGCCTGCGGGTCCGCGGCCTGGGTGCTGCGTCGTCCTCGTGCCATCAGCGGTCCTCTTCCCTCTGGTCGTGCTGGGATTCTGGCTGGGTTTCAGGCTGGGATGTGTCGTTCGCGTCGGTCCCGGCGTCGCTTCCGAACATGCCCGCCAAGGCCGCCCACCGGTCGTCGATGATCACGTGATCATGCTCGGGATCGTCTTCCATCCGCTGCCCGCACTGGCCGCACAGACCCGGGCAGTCCTCACGGCACAGGGGCCGGTCATCGGCCTGGAGAGCCAGGGCATCGTGCACGAGCGGGGCGAGGTCCACCTCGTCACCCTCAAGGGTCGCGATGTCTTCCTCATCGGCCGGATCAACCTTATGCGGGTACATGAACATTTCGTCGATCCGCACGGTGATGTCCTGCTCCACCGGGTCGAGGCAGCGCGAGCACTCCCCCTGCAAGCGCGCGGTGGCGGTGCCGTGCACGTAAATGCCCTCGACCACGGATTCGAGTTCTGCTTCCACATGGATCGGTTCACCGGCGGGAACCTGCATGGCGAGCACCTCGGAGTCGGACTCGGGTGCCGGCACGGTGCGTTCCACATGCCGGTGGGCGCCGGTGCGTCCGATCAGATCGACGGCATCAAAGGTGAGGTCGTGACGCTCTGCGTCGCGGTGTCGGGGTGAGGCGTGCATGGGGGTCCTTCGGTGGGGCGTGAGGCGTGTCGTCAGAGGCGCCGGTTGTTGTGAGGGGGCGGCGGATGTTGTCAGGGGCGGCGGGTGGCGTCGAGGGCTCGCTGGGCGGCGACCGGCAGCATGTCGGCAACCTGCCCGCCCAGGGCGTGCACCTCCCGCACGAGGCTGGAGGAGATATGCGCATGCTCGGGGCTCGAGAGCAGGAACACGGTGTCCAGGCCGGTCAGGTGCCGGTTCATCCGCGCCATCGGCTCTTCATAGGCCAGGTCGGCCTGCCCGCGTAGCCCGCGCACCACGGCGGTGGCGCCATGCTCACGGCAGAAGTCCACGAGCAGACCGCTCGGGAGCATCGCGGTGGAAACCTGCGGGCTGAGATGCTCGGCCTGCAGGGTTTCCTCGATCACGGCGCGACGCGTCTCGGGATCCAGGGAACCCTTCTTCGAGGGGTTATGCGAGATGGCGATGATGACGTGGTCAGCGATCGCGGCTGCACGTCGTGCGAGATCCAGATGCCCCAGGGTGAAGGGGTCGAAGGATCCGGGCAGGACGACGGTGCTCATGGGCTCACTGTAGCGGCGGGGCCTGGCCGGGGTCGCGGGCCTTCGGTGCTCATCACAGTGCGGGGCCGACGGGTGGGCTCCGACGGGTGGGGCCCGACGGCTGCGGGGCCGCGGGGTGGGCTTGGGGCGTGTCAGGTCAGTCGGTGGTGCTGTCTGTCGTGATGTCCGACGATGCCGCACTCGCTGGCCCGCCGTACTGCACCACGGTTTCCCCGTAGCTCTTGGTGCCATCGTCGGCATATCCCTCGGGCCAGGAGATCGGTCGGCTCCGCGAGGAGCGCTCCACGACCACGACGGCATCGGCAGAGAGGGCCGGTAGGAGCGTCGCGAGCAGAGCTTCGACCGCGTCGGTCGGGTACTCATAGGGCGGGTCGATAAAGACCAGGTCGAAGGCTCCCCCGGCGGGCGCGGCGGCAGCAGGCGCAGTGGTATCGGACGGGGCGGCAGAGGGCGCGGCGGCAGAGGGCGCGGCGGCAGGCAGCACTGCAGCAGAGACGGACGTAGCAACCTGTTCGGCTTTCCCCACTCGCACCTCGATCTGCGCGGACAGGCCAAGGTCTTTCACGGAACGCTGCAGCTGTCGGGCACTTGCGGCATGCGCCTCCACGAGCAGCGCACTCGCGGCGCCCCGGGAAAGCGCTTCCACGGCAAGCGCCCCCGTTCCCGCGAACAGGTCGAGCACTCGGGCGCCGGTGATCGCATCCCACCCGTCGAGTCGGGAGAACACGGCTTCGCGAACACGATCCGAAGTGGGGCGGGTGCCTTTCCCGACGGTTCCCGTGAGGGGGCGCCCGCCGAGGGTCCCAGCGATGATGCGCGGCATCGGTTAGCTCCTCTCCACGTCTTCGGCCTCGGCGGCCCGCAGCCTCTGCTCCACAAAACTCGCCAGCACGCGATGGTCTGTCAGGGCAGGGTCCTCGGCGATGATCGCGCGGGCGTCCTCCCGGGCCATCTCGATGAGATCGCGGTGGGTCAGCACGTCGAGGAAGGCCAGGGCACTGGCAAGACCCGACTGTTCCGTGCCCACCAGGTCGCCCGCGCCGCGACGTTGCAGGTCAAGTTCGGCCAGGGCGAAACCATCGGCGGCACCCGCGATCTGGCGGAGACGTTCAGCAGCCTCATGCTCGGCATCCAGTCGGCTCACCAGGAACGCAATCCCGGGGTGTTCACCGCGGCCCACGCGGCCACGCAACTGGTGCAGCTGGGAGACGCCGAAACACTCCGCATCCAAAATCATCATCACCGAGGCATTGGGGATATCCACACCCACCTCGATCACCGTCGTCGCCACCAAAATATCCAGGTCACCCGCATTCATCTGCGCCATCACCTGTTGCTTTTCCTCTGCGCCGAGGCGGCCGTGGAGGATGCCAATGCGCGCGCCCGCCAGCTGCGGCACTCGCGAAAGACGCTCCGCAGTTTCCATCACGCCCCGGGGTGGCGGGGAAGGATCCTCCCCGGGAGGTGGGTCCGTCACGGTCTCTTCGATATGGGGGCAGACGACGAAAACTTGGCGGCCGGCAGCGATCTCTTCTGCCGCGCGTTCCCACATCCGCTGCATCCACGGCATATTGCTTTCCAGCACCACGAAACTCTGCACCCCGGCGCGCATCCCCGGCCGTTCCCGCAGGGTGAGCACGTCCAGGTCGCCCACGGCGGTGAGCGCTGCGGTGCGCGGAATCGGGGTGGCCGTCATGACAACCACGTGGGGACTCATGCCTCCCGGGCCTTTCGCCCGCAGACGCCGACGGTGATCCACCCCGAAACGATGCTGTTCGTCGATGACCACCAGACCGAGCGAGGCAAACTCCACGGATTCCGTGAGCAACGCATGCGTGCCGATGATGATGCCGGCCTCACCGCTCGTCGCATCCAGCATGGTTTCCCGACGGGCGGAGGTGCGCTGGGATCCGGTGAGCAGGCGCACCCGCGTGGCGTCCGGGTGCGCGTGAAGTTGGCCGGCCGCCGCGAGATCCCCCAGCAGCGTGGTGATCGTGCGGTGATGCTGCTCGGCGAGAACTTCCGTCGGCGCGAGCAGAGCGGCCTGATGCCCGCTATCCACGGCACGCAGCATCGCCATCAAGGCCACCACGGTTTTTCCTGAGCCGACGTCGCCCTGCAGGAGAACACTCGTCGGATGATCGCGGGCCACCAGCTCATGGATCTGAGAGATGACCCCCTGCTGCCCGTCGGTGAGTGGGAAGGGAAGCTGCGCAGCCAAGGCTCCCTGCAGCGGACCCTCGGCCGTCAACGCAGGCGCAGGGGTAGCGGCATCCTGAGCGCGCCGCTGCGCAAAAATCGTTTGCAGCACCAGTGCTTCCTCGTAGGCGAAATGCCTCTGGCCTGCGTGCGCATCCTGAATCTCCCGCGGGTAATGCAGGGCGCGCGCAGCTTCCGCTGGCGGGAGAAGCCCCCGCGCGGCGATCACCGCCTCGGGAATCGGGCTCTGCAAGGTGTGCAGGTATTCGAGACCCTTTTCGGTCGCTTCCCGCATCGTGGATTGCTTGATTTTCTTCTTCAGCGGGTAGACCGGCAGGGGCCGCTGGGCGCGCTCGCGAGCCTCGGGGGTGTCATCGACCTCGTCGTATTCCGGGTGGGTGAGCTGCGGGACACCGCGGTGATAACCGGCCACGCCCCGCACATGAATCGTGGTTCCGGGAGTGAGACGACTGCAATGCCAGTCCACCATGTGCTGGCGCGGGAGGAAGAAAGTCAAGGTGAGAGTGTCGCGGCCATCGCTGACCACCGCTTCCAGAATGGAGCCGGCCTGGCGTCGCATCCGTCGGTCGCGAACCGATTCCACGGTGACGATCGCGCTCATCTCATCGCCCTCGCGGACATCCCGCAGGGAACGCAGCGGCACCGGGGTGAGATAGCGGCGGGGCCGGAAACGGATCATCGTGGCGAGGTCACGGACGGCGAAGGAGGCCATGGCCCGCGAATGCTTCGACTCCAGAAATTCGCTCAGGGGCAGGGAGCCAGACGGGGTCGTGCCCGGTGCGGCGTTTCGGCTACGGGCCATCGTTCACTTCCTCGGCGTGGTGCTGGCGGTCGTGTTGCGTGGGTGTGTTGGGTGGTTGTGCTAGGTGGCGGTGCGGGTGGTTGGGTTGGGTGGCGGAGCAGGTGGTCGCGCTCTGTGCCTTGCTGTCTGGCGGTGCGGGTGGTGGTGCTGTGTAGTGGTCAGTAGGGATGGTGATCACGCGCGATGGTGACGCACGACGGTGCTCCGCAGCTTCTATCTTTCCACCCGGGACGGTGGTGCTGGGCGAACGCAACTCGCCGGCGGTGCAGTGAGCGAATGCCAGGTCGCGGTGAAACACTGCAGCACGGCCGCGTCGAGGCGACTTCCCGCGACGTTCCCGCGGGGTTCCCGCGGGAATGCTTGTGGAGTCGTGCCGGCGTCGTCCCCTCACCGCTAGAGCGACACAGACGTTCCCGCAGGAACGTTGGTCGGGCGCGTGATACCCAAGGAAAGGCACGTCAGCAGCGTGCTGGCCCAGCAAACACGCGGCGGTCAACGTCGCGTGCCGTCCGATACGCACACATCGCACACCTGCCCGCACGGTGGTTCGGTCTCCCTGCTGGGCGTGCGTGCTTGCATGCCGGCTACTTGTGGGCGATTGCACAGGGCGCCGCTGCTGCTGCTCTTCACCGCTGCATGCAGGCGCGCTACACTTGCAGGGTTGCCCTGACCGCGGGTTGTCGAACCCGGCCGGAACTCAAGACCATGGCGCGCGACCCATGTCGATGCGCGATGGACGTCCCTCCCAGGCGAAGGCTGGGGCACCCGCAACGAATCCGATTCATCAGGAGACAACCGTGGCTTCTACGTGCGATCTCTGCTCCAAGGCCCCGAGCTTCGGCAAGAATGTGTCCCACTCGCATCGCCGCACCTCGCGCCGCTGGAACCCGAATATCCAGTCTGTTCGTACCGTTATCAAGGGCACTGCTAAGCGCCTGAACGTGTGCACCTCGTGCCTGAAGTCCGGCAAGGTCGAGAAGCTCAGCGCCTGAGACCTCACGCCGACACAGCACATTCGCCGCGGGCCTCGTCTTTGACGGGGCCCGCGGCGTTTTGTGCAGCTCCCCCGCTGCGATGGCGCGAGTTCCTGGCGCCGGCCCGAGCCCCGAAACGTCGAGCACATGAAGACAGTTCTTCGACACGTGATGCCGGCCGGGTTCTGGGGCGCATGGAGTCGGGTTCGGGACGCATGCCGCCGGGACATGGCGGATAAGTCCGGAGTCTCAGCACCCTCAAAGCGCCGCCTCGACATCAAACCCGGTCGAAGACCGCGAGACGCGCAAAGCTCCTAGCACTTGGATTCGCCGCTTCCACCGAAACGTCTGCGAGAGTCAGACTGACGGGGACATTTCTTCACCTGAACGCGAACAGCATCAGTTCCTCCGATTCTATCCTTCCTAGGTTTTGCAGAATCGCTCGAAGTTACGCGCCGCACAAAAGGTATCTGAACTATTCAAGCCGTCACGCCACAACATCCATGGTCACGAACCTTAAGCTGCGATCGCGAACCCAAGAGCCATCCATTTTCCATTCCTCCATTTAAGGTGAGCCCCTGTCGCAATCACTGTTTGGTCAACCTCTTCAGCAGGCTCACCTGGGTATGCCGGCTCAAAATGTGCAGAGAATGCCATCCTGCAATGATATTCTCTTGTGTCTTCATCAGAATATTTCAGGTCGCAGGAGTCAACCTTCACTTCAGTCTTAGACCAGAAGGATTTGGCTTCAGTTCTGGCCGTTATTACCGCTCGAGCTCTCTTGCAACCTTTGCAGCCCCTGAAAACCAACTGGTCATATTCAGCAACTCCGTCAGTCTGATGCGCCCAATACAGGACATGGAAGAAGTACCGCGCAGCCTGCTCGGCGCCCTCGTCAGTCTTTTGGTCCATGCCCGGGAAGTCTTTGGGGTCCGGTGGAGGGATGTCGGGCACGGTCTCAGTGGGCTCACCGCCACTGTCACCCTTCCCGCCCCCGTCACTGGGTTCAGAGGCGACGCTCAGGGTTGGCTCCTCAGACGAACTAGGGCGCGCAGCTGGGTTCTCCCCGCCACAGGCAGCCAACATCAACAGCACGCTCGACGCCACGATGGCAGCACTACGGCGAACCAAACCCATCCGGGAACCTCCACATCGAGTCAGTGCAGGCACGATCTGCACGCTAGGAAAATGCAAGTCTTACCGCCACCGCCTCACCACAAATGTGGATAACCTTGTGTCTGCGCTGGCCAAGGGACTGCGGAAAAGCCTGGGTACACCAGGCCTGGAATAAGCCCCACCAATCAGGAACGCAAAGACTTCGGGGACATCATGCTGCCGCACCGAACGCGCGGGCCAACCATCGGTCATTTTTCCATTTCAGCTGGACGCCTGTCACTATTTTTGCTTCTTTTACATCTTCTGCGGGCTCACTAGGATACGCCGGCTCATAATGTGCAGATAGGGTCGTATAGCAGTGATATTCTCTTGTGTCTTCATCCGAATACTTCAAGCCACACAATCCAACCCGGACTTCAGTTTCAGACCAAAAGGACTTGGCGTCCGCCCTACTTTTGATTATTTTTCGAGCCTTTTTGCATCCTTTGCAATCTTTGAGGACCAGTGCATCGAATTCATCTAGTCCATCTGTCTGATGTGCCCAATACAGGACGTGGAAGAAGTACCGTGCGGCCTGCTCCGCTCCTTCGTCGGTTTTTTGGTCCATTCCGGGGAAGTCTTTAGGGTCCGGTGGAGGGATGTCAGGCACAGCCTTGGTTGGCTCACCCCCACCGTCGCTCTGTCCGCTTTCGTCACTGGGCTCAGAGGCGATGCTCGGGGTTGGCTCCTCCGGCGCACCAGGGCGAGCAGCCGGACTGTCGCCACCGCAGGCGGCGAGGGCTAGCAGTACACCGGCTGCCAGCACGGCAGCGCTACGTCGGATCGCGTTCATCCGGAAGCCTCCTCATCGAGTCAGCACGCATACGCCCTGAACGCTAGAAAAACTTAAGCCCCACCGCCACCACCCCTCAAAAATGTGGATAACTCTGCTGCCGCGCTGGTCAGGGAAGGCTAAAAGTCTATGGCGAGGACGAGGGCGGGGTGAGCCGCGACAGGGGCACAAATGGCCCCAGAGCTGCGGATCACGAGACTGGCGCAGAACGCTGCGGCAGTGGCCTCGAGTACCGCAACTGTGCTCCGCTACACCCGGATGATCGCTTGAAGGGGAGCCAGGCGATCCCGAGGCAAGAGACCCCCCCCACCACCACAGTTAGCCGCACCACCTGCCCCTCGGCCTCGTTGCCGGCATGAACGAAGAGCGGATCCCGCCACACACCCCGAGACGGAGGGTCCAAAGGCCATGAAAGCCAAGCGCCGCCCTATCTGATGAGGTGCGTAGCTAGTCGAATGCGCGGCCTCTTACGACTTCCGATCATACCGCCAATCAAATTTCTATCAGTCGTCATACAACTCAGAGAAATATTCTCTTTTGACCTGCTACGAGATATAGGAACCTACGCATAGCTTAAGTGCATTACCATTAGAACCTGCACTCACGCCGGGCCGCTCGGAACATGCCCACGATTGTCCAACACGGCAATCTTTGCCCTTCGCCTCGCTCCGAACACCCCGTTCGAACTGAAGCAGAAGGAGCTACTGAACACAATGGCATTACTCCACCGGTATCAAGGAAATTCCCTACACCCTCGCTATACCAGCTACTTCATGCCACCATACCAAATACGCTAGCTAGCCATTTTCCATTTGCCCATTTGAGCTGCACGCCCGTTGCTAACTTTTCCTGTTCGACATCTTCCGCAGGTTCACCCGGGAAAGCCGGCTCAAAGTGCGGCGACAGCGTGGTGTAGCAATGATATTCTCTCATATCTTGATCCGCATATTTTAAACTACATATGCCAACTTTTACCTCAGTCTTGGACCAGAATGATTTAGCTTTACTTCTGCCCTCAACGTCTTGCCGAACCCTCTTGCATCCGTCGCAGTCTTTGAGGATTAGTTCGTCATATTGTGAAAGTCCGTCGGTCTGATGCGCCCAATAGGTAACATGAAGGAAATACCGCGCCGCCTGCTCGGCGCCCTCATCGGTTTTTTGGTCCATGCCGGGGAAGTCTTTGGGGTCCGGTGGAGGGATGTCAGGCACAGCCTTGGTGGGATCAGCGGCAACCCCACTCTGCCCACCTCCATCGCTGGGCTCAGGGGCGACGCTCGGGGTCGGTTCCTTCGGTGCACTAGGGCGAGCAGCCGGGTTCTCTCCGCCGCAGGCTGTCAAAGCTAAGAGCGCACCAGCTGCCAGTAGGGCAGCGCTATGTCGGAGACGTGTTCATCCGGGAACCTTCCACATCGAGTCATCACGCTTACGCCCTGAACGCTAGGAAAACGCAAGTCGCAGCGCCACCAGCCCCTCAAAAATGTGGATAACCCTGATCGAGTCAGGTCAGGAGGCCGGGGATAGACGCGGGCGGCTCGGATAGGGGGAGCACGCCGTAACGCTCAGGCGTGGAAGAGCTCCGGGCTAGCCGGCGACAACGGAGGGGCTGGGAGACGGCAAAGAAGTGTCGTGTCCGACTTGTCATGGGCACAGCGCGGGGTTGCAGTGGCTATCTCCGGAACTGTGCTCCACGACAGAGCAGTCACCGTGGGAGTACGTAGGTCGTGTGGGCCGACAGCTGGTGTCGGCACTTCTCTTCGACTACTACGGGATAAATGAGCCAGTCCCGGGGCGAGAACACCATGCCGTAGGTAGCGGCGATGTTTGCCCCGGGACTGGCTGGGGGTCTCAGCGGATGGTGCGGTGCCTGGCTTTCTTGTCTTTCGGGCCTTCGGTTTCCGGTGTGCGTGGTGGGAGCCATTCCTCGTTACTATCCGCGACCGGACCGCCGTCCTTGTCCCGGTTTTCGGGGTTGTGGAGGCGGCTGGTCATGGACTTGGAGTAGATCTCCACTGGCTTAGAGGTTTTCTCGATCGTGCCTTGAATGTCCTGCCACGGCCCACCCGCCACGGAGTACTGACCAACAAACGTCGTGGTCAACGTGACGTCGTACCAACCCTCGTAGCGGTATGTGGAGGAAATCTGCTTGGCGGGATACGGCTTGCCGGGTCTTGTGGTCGTGATCGTGTTTCCGTCCCCGAGGTCCCAGTGGTACTTGACCGGGATAGCTCGGATCGTGACCTGCTGACCCAACAGAGTCGTCTCCAACGTCTGCACATCAGGGCTGGTATGCAGAACGTTGACCATGTTCA
>JAEWEZ010000035.1 GCA_023389045.1 Actinomycetes bacterium | reverse complement strand
CTGGTTCACGCCGCGGTGCCCGTACTTCAGTTTGTAGGTGCCGAAGCCGAGGGCGCGGCCGAGGATCTGGTTTCCGAAGCAGATCCCGAAGTACGGGATGCCAGCGTCGAGCACGCCGCGCAGAGTTTCGACCTGGTGGTCTGCCGCTGCCGGGTCGCCGGGGCCGTTGGAGAAGAAGACGGCATCTGGCGTGCGCTCCAGGATCTCCTCGAGAGTGCAGGTGGCGGGCATGAGGTGCACGCGCAGCCTCCGGGCGAGCATATGGCGGGGGGTGGCGCCCTTGATACCGAGATCCACGGCCACGACCGTGCCGATGGCTTCACCCTCCGGTTCGAGGGTGATCGGCTGAGCGATGGTGACCTCTTCGAGGAAATTCGCGCCGCTCATTGCGGGCTGTTCACGCACCTGCTGCAGGAGGGCGTCCTCCCCCGTCTCGAGGGCGTCACCGGAGAACACACCGCCACGCATGGAACCGTGCTCGCGCAACACGCGAGTGATTCGTCGGGTATCAATCTCGCTGATTCCCACCACGCCTTCGGAGATCAGCAGATCTTCCAGGCTCTGTTCGGCACGGTAGTTGGAGACCACGCGGCTTGCTTCACGCACCGCATAGCCGCGCACCCAGATCCGGCGCGATTCCATATCTTCGGCGTTCACGCCGGTGTTCCCGATATGCGGGGCGGTTTGCAGCACGATCTGCCCGGCATAGGAGGGGTCGGTGAGGGTTTCCTGGTAGCCGGTCATGCCGGTGGTGAACACGACCTCCCCGAGGCGGGAGCCGCGGGCCCCGTAGGCGCGGCCGCGGGCGATGGTGCCGTCTTCCAGGATCAGCAGGGCGGGGTCGGTCAGGGCGGGGGTGCTCATGCGTGCTCCTTCTGGGCCAGCAGACGGTCCTGGATCTGGCGGCCGGGCAGGCGCAGCCCGGTGTCGAGGCGGTGCTCGCCCAGGCGCCAACGGATAACGAACAGGCCCGAACCACCCACGAACTTGCCGGACATACCGGGGGCGGTGCCGATCTCTTCCACGCTCGCGGCGGGGATGGTGAAGGAGCGGGCTCCTTCACGACGCAGCAGCCAGTCGCCCTCGCGGGTCAGGGACAGTTCCACGCGGGCGCGGGTGCCAAGGCCATGGGCGACCACGCGCTCATAGGGCTGTTCAGCGAGGACCGTATTGGCGTAGTAGGCGTCGATCGGTCCTTCGAGGAGGTCCTCGACGGGAACGTCCCGCAGGGCCGGCGGCTCCGGCAGGGCCGCCTGGCGGGCGCCACGGCGGCGCCACCCCCACAGGGCCAGTCCCACCAGAGCGAGGAAGAACAGGGCGAGCAGGGTGACGGGGATGATGCGGTCCATGCGGGTCAGGCCTCCTGGAGGGCGCCATCGCGCACCGTGATCCGGCCGTGCAGGACGGTCAGACGGTTCGCACCGGGCACCTCGAGATTGATGTAGGGCGAGTTACGGCCCATGGTGGCGTGTTTTTCGGGATCGACGACGCTGCGGGCCTCGGGGTCCCACAGCAGCAGGTTGGCGGGTTCGCCGGCGGCGATCGGGCGGCCCTGGCGTTCATCACGGCCGATGCGGGCCGGGGTTTCCGAGAGCACCCGCGCGACGTTCCGCCAGCTCAGGCGGCCGGTGTCCACCATGGTCTGCTGCAGGATCGGCAGTGCAGTTTCCAGGCCGGTCATGCCCATGGCTGCGCAGTCCCATTCGCAGTCCTTGGCATCGCGCGGATGCGGGGCGTGGTCGGTGGCCACAATGTCGATGGTTCCGTCGGCGAGGCCCGCGCGGACCGCTTCAACGTCCTCGGCGGTGCGCAGCGGCGGGTTCACCTTGTAGCGGGCGTCGAAGCCGCGCACCATCTCGTCGGTCAGCAGCAGGTGGTGCGGGGTGACCTCGGCGGTCACGTCGATGCCGCGGGCCTTGGCCCAGCGGATGATCTCCACGCTCCCCTGGGTGGACAGGTGGCACACGTGCAGGCGGGATCCCACGTGCTGGGCGAGCAGCACGTCACGGGCGATGATCGACTCTTCGGCAACGGCCGGCCAGCCGGCCAGTCCCAGCTGCGCCGAGACGATGCCCTCGTGCATCTGGGCACCTTCGGTCAGACGCGGTTCCTGGGCGTGCTGGGCGACGCAGCCGTCGAACACTTTGACGTATTCGAGGGCGCGGCGCATGAGCACCGGATCGTGCACACATTTGCCGTCATCGCTGAACACGCGCACCTGGGCGGCGGAGCGAGCCATCGCATCGAGTTCGGCGAGCTGCTCGCCGCGCAGGCCCACGGTGACCGCGCCAATCGGGCGCACCTCGCACCAGCCGGCGTCGTCGCCGCGACGCAGCACCTGCTCGACGATGCCGGCGGTATCGGCCACCGGGTTGGTGTTTGCCATGGCGTGCACGGCGGTGAAGCCGCCGAGGGCGGCGGCGCGGGTGCCGGTGTCGATGGTTTCGGCTTCTTCACCGCCGGGTTCGCGCAGATGTGTGTGCAGGTCCACGAGGCCGGGCAGCAGCACGCAGCCCTCGCCCTCGATCACCTCGGCGCCCTCGGGGACGTCGATGCTGCCGCCGGGGGCGACGTCCTGAATCGTGGGGCCCTCCACGAGCACATCGACGGTGTCCTCGCCGTACAGGCGGGCGGAGCGGATCAACAGATGGGGCGTGGTCATCGTGCGGCCTCCTGGGTGTCGCCGGCGAGAAGGTGGTAGAGAACGGCCATGCGCACGAACACGCCGGAGGCGACCTGTTCGACGATGACGCTGCGTTCGGAGTCGGCCACGGGGCCGGCGATTTCAAGGCCGCGGTTCATCGGGCCGGGGTGCATCACAATGGTGTGCTCGGGCAGGCGGGCAGCACGCTGCGGGGTGAGGCCGTAGCGGCGCACGTACTCCCCGGCGGTGGGGAAGAATCCGCCGCCGACCATGCGTTCCTTTTGCACGCGCAGCATCATGACCGCATCGGGTCCCTCGGCGAGGGCTTCGTCCAGGTCGTAGCTGATCTGGCAGGGCCAGGCCACGGCACCGACCGGCATGAGCGCGGGCGGGGAGACGAGGGTGACGCGGGCGCCGAGCAGGGTCAGCAGCTGCACATTGGAGCGCACCACGCGGGAGTGCAGGATGTCGCCAACGATTACCACGTGCAGACCGTCGAGCCCGCCATGCGGATCCCCGGGGGCGAGGTGGCGGCGCATGGTGAAGGCGTCGAGCATGGCCTGGGTGGGGTGCTGGTGGGCGCCGTCACCGGCGTTCACGATCGGCTGGTCGATCCAGCCGGCATGGGCGAGAAGGTGCGGGGCACCGCTCGACCCGGAGCGCACGACCACCAGGTCGGCACCCATGGCCTGCAGGGTGAGGGCGGTGTCCTTGAGGGATTCGCCCTTGGAGACGCTGGAGCCCTTGGCCGAGAAGTTGATGACGTCGGCCGAGAGACGCTTGGCCGCTGCCTCGAAGCTGATGCGGGTGCGGGTGGAGTCCTCGAAGAAGAGGTTCACCACGGTGTTTCCCACCAGGGTGGGGAGTTTGCGGATCGAACGTTCCTGGGTTTCCGCCATGTGCTCGGCGGTGGCGAGAACCGCGGTGGCGTCCTCGCGGCTCAGGTCCTCAATGGTGATGAAGTGCTTCATGCCTGTGCCTCCTCGGCGCCCATGCCTGCGGCGGCAGGCCGAATGATCTCCACGCTGTCGTGCCCGTCGGTTTCCTGCAGCAGCACGCTGATCCGCTCGCTGCGGGAGGTGGGCAGGTTCTTGCCGACGTGATCGGCACGGATCGGCAGTTCGCGGTGCCCGCGGTCCACGAGGACTGCGAGACGCACCGCGGCGGGGCGGCCGATGGCCGAGAGGGCGTCGAGGGCGGCACGCACGGTGCGGCCGGAGTACAGCACGTCATCGACGAGCACGACGGTGAGGCCGTCGATTCCCTGGCGTGGGATCCGGGTGGGGCCGGGGACGCGGGTGGGGCGACGACGCAGGTCATCGCGGTACATGGTGATGTCGAGGGAGCCGACGAGGTCCTCGAGCTGGCTCTCCAGGAGTGCGGGGTCACCGTCGTCGCCGTGTTCGGCGCGCAGCACGGCTTCACCGAGCCGACGGGCCAGCGGCACTCCGCGGTGCGGGATCCCCAGGAGGACGAGGTCGTCGGCGCCGTGGCCGGCTTCGAGCACCTCGTGGGCGATACGGGTCAGGGCGCGGCGGATCTCGTCCGCCCCGAGCACCTGACGGATTTCGCCGGGCGGGGCCGAGGCCTCCTCACCGAGGACCTCGGGCGTGTTCTGATCGGACATGACTCTCCCTTCCACGCCTCACGGGACGTGTCGTTAAAGGGGTGATGGACCGATGGGCAGTCTAGTCCCGTCGGCCGCCCGCGCGGGCACCGCTGCAGTGTGAGACGCAACGAGCCCCGTCACCGTGGGTGACGGGGCTCGCTGAGGTATCGACGTGCAGCTCAGGCTCAGCCGAGCAGATCCTGGATCTGCGTGAGCCGGCTCAGCAGGCCGTTGATGAAGCGCGGCGAGGAATCCGTGGAGAGCGTTTCGGCGATCTTGATGTACTCGCCGATCACGGCGGGGCGCTGCTCGGCCGGAGTGTCAAAGAGCACTTCGGCGGCGCCCAGACGCAAAATCGCGCGATCCACGGCGGGCATGCGGTGCAGCGGCCAGTCCGGGGAGTGGGCGGCGAGTTTCTCGTCGATCTCCTCGGCGTGGGAGGCGTGCAGCCGCACCAGTTCACGCGCGCGCTCCGGCAGCGGGGTCTGTGCCGCGGTGCGCTGGATGCGATCGGCAAGCACCTCGAGTTCATCGCGCCGTCGGGCATCGGCCTCGAAAAGCACATCGAGGGCGCGCACCCTGTGGCGGGTGATCGTGGCCAGACGCTCCGGCATGGCCGGGATGGTCCGTTCAAACTCGACCTCGGCGCCCTCCCGCGTGGGGAGCGGCAGGCCGGTCGGGTCGGGGGTGGTGCTCACCTCAGGCGCGTCCGAGGTAGTCGCCGGAACGGGTGTCGACCTTGACCTTCACGCCCTGATCCAGGAACAGCGGCACCTGGATTTCGCGGCCGGTCTCGAGGGTGGCGGGCTTGGTGCCGCCGGAGGAGCGGTCGCCCTGCAGGCCGGGCTCGGTGAAGGTGATCTCGAGAACCACGGAGGCGGGCAGCTCCACGTACAGCGGGGTGCCGTCGTGGAAGGCGATCACGACGTCCTGGCCTTCGAGCATGAAGTCCTTGGCGTCGCCCACCACGTCGGCGGTCACATTGACCTGCTCCCAGGTGGTGGTGTCCATGAAGACGAACAGGTCGCCATCCATGTAGGAGTACTGCATATCGCGCTTATCAACGTTGGCGGTCTCCACCTTGACGCCGGCGTTGAAGGTCTTGTCCACGGTCTTGCCCGAGAGCACGTTCTTGATCTTGGTGCGCACGAAGGCGGGGCCCTTGCCCGGCTTGACGTGCTGGAACTCGACGACGCTCCAGAGCTGGCCGTCGATCTTCAGGACCATTCCGTTCTTCAGGTCATTGGTGGTCGCCATGGGTCTCCTCGCGAGGGGCTGCCGGGCGCGGGGCGCTCACAGCAGCGGTGGATAGTCGTTCAGGGGGCACCAGCGGGGGCGCCCGCCCAAGAATAACGCCCGAGGGGCCAGAACTCGGTGTGAGGCGCCCGGCTCAGTGCCCAGAGGTGAGGTCGATCATGGAGAGCAGCCGCACGAGCAGCGGATGCGCGGCGCTTTCCTCCCTCCACCCGCTGGTCTGCAGGGAACGGGAGACGGTCTGCTGCGTCACCCCGAGGTGCTGCGCTAACTGCTGCTGGGTGGCGCGCGGCTGTTCACGCAGGGCACGCACCACTTTCCACTGGCCGGGGCTCCGGCTGCGGATCATCCATCCGATCAGGCGCAACACTGCTTCGGCATCGGCCGCGTTCTCTTCCTGCCGGGCATCGGCGGCACGTACCGCGAGAGGCACCTGGGCGGTGACGGTGGCGGCGCGCAGTGCCTCGAGTGCGGCGTTGAGGGCGGGGCCTTCCACGGCTCGGATCTCCTGCACGGCGCGGAGGTTCGCAAGCGGGCGCGGCATGGGGGCCGACGGGGTGGTGCTCGAGGGTTCTGTGTCCGACGGGGTTGTGTCCGACGGGGTTATGGCTGTGGGGTCGTAGAGCGCCCCAATACCGAGGCCAACCCGCCAGGTGCCGACTTCCTGAATGGTGAGCATGGCCTGGACGGCGTGGTCGGCACGGTCGGCCAGCACGATGGCGTCTTGCCCGATGGTCCGTTCGGGGCCGCGCACGGGCAGATGCGCGAGGGCCTCAGCAAGAGGGGTGACGAGGTCCCCCGCCGGGCGGCGACGCGGCGGGGTCAGCAGCAGCACGAACATGCCGACACGCTATCAACTGTCATGCCTATATCAGGTGTACTACACGATGTTTTACAGAACAGTCTTTTCTATCTGTTCCAATGTGTTGAAGGGTTTGAAGGGGTTCCGATTCCGCGCGGAGCGCACAATCCAACCCCGCGCGGAGCGCACAATAGAGCGGTGACCTCCTCCGCCTCTGCCCCGTCGGCCCCTGATCCCCGCGCGCCCCGCCGCGTGCGGCTCTCCCGCACCGACCAGATCGCCGAGATCCGTTACGACGAGATCACCGAGGGCTGGTGCCTGGATATTGACGGGATGGAGCAGTCGCATGTGGATCTGGCCGATCCGCGAGTGATCCGGCATGAGTACCTGGCGCGGATTGCCGCTGTTCTCGACGCCATGGCTCCGGCCTGCTCCCCCATCCGTGTGCTGCATCTGGGCGCGGGGGCGCTCACCCTGCCGCGCTGGGTGCAGGCCAGCCGCCCCGGCAGCGAACAGACCGTGGTGGAGATCGAGCGAGAACTGCTCGACCTTGTGACCACAGCCCTACCGCTGCCCGGCGGCACGGTGCTGCGGCAGATGGTGGGGGATGCCCGGGAGATGCTGGGCGTTCTGGGTGAGGAACGCTTTGATGCGATCGTGCTGGATGTATTCACCGGGGAGGACTCCCCCGCGCATCTGGCCTGCGCTGATGCCTACCTTGAGATGCTCGCGCTGCTCAGTGAGAGCGGTCTGCTGCTGGTGAATATCGGGGATGATGCGGGCCTACGTTTTTGGGCGCGGCAGGTGCGGGAACTCGACGATGCCGCCGCCACCTGTGGTCTGCCGGGCTCGTGGACCCTCGCCGATGCCACGCTCGTGCAGCGGCGTAGCGAGGGGAACCTGGTGCAGGTGCTCGGGCCGGGGCTCACGCAGGCACAGCCGGCTTCGCCTGACGGCACGGTGAGCCATGCATCTGCCGAGGATCAGCGGGCCGCATGGCTCGCCGCCGGTCCGCATCCGGCTGCGGTGCTCGATCCCGCTCACACCCTGGAACTCGCGGCCGCGATCCTCGAGCGCTAGCAGTGCAGCTCTAGCGCTCTCCCCTGGTTCAGAGTCAGGCCAGTTCGATGAGTTCCTCGTAGCTGTCGTTCCACAGGTCCTCGACCGCATCGGGCATAAGGAGCACCCGCTCCGGGGCGAGAGCCCGCACTGCCCCCGGATCATGCGAGACGAGCACGACGGCACCCTCGAAGGCGCCGAGGGCCGACAGAATCTCCTCACGGCTGGCCGGGTCGAGGTTGTTCGTCGGCTCATCGAGCAGGAGCACATTGGCGCTGGAGACCACCAGGGTTGCGAGTGCCAGACGGGTCTTTTCCCCGCCGGAGAGAACCCCGGCCGGTTTATGCACGTCATCGCCGGAAAAGAGGAAGGAGCCAAGGATCTTGCGGGCTTCCACCTCGGGCATGTCAATGGCGGCGCTCATCATGTTTTCCAGCACCGTGCGCTGACGATCCAGGGTTTCGTGCTCCTGGGCGTAGTAGCCGATCCGCAGGCCGTGACCGGGAATGATCTCGCCCGTATCGGGGGAATCCACTCCGGCGAGGATCCGCAGCAGGGTGGTTTTGCCGGCACCGTTCAGCCCGAGGATCACCACGCGGGATCCGCGGTCAATCGCCAGTTCCACATCGGTGAAAATCTCGAGGCTTCCGTAGGACTTCGAGAGGTCCTGCGCCATGAGCGGGGTTTTGCCGCAGGGCGCAGGTTTCGGGAAGCGCAGCGCCGCCACCTTGTCCTTGCGATGCTCTTCCTCCGTGCCCTCCAGGAGACGCTCGGCGCGGCGCAGCATGTTCTGTGCCGCCACGGCCTTCGTGGCCTTCGCGCGCATCTTGTCGGCCTGCGCGGTCAGGGCGCTCGCCTTCTTCTCGGCGTTCAGGCGTTCCCGCTTGCGGCGTTTCTCATCGTCTTCGCGCTGGCGCAGGTACAGCTTCCAGCCCATGTTGTACACGTCGATCACGGAGCGGTTCGCATCGAGGTAGAACACTTTGTTGACCACCTGTTCCACGAGCTGCACATCGTGGGAGATCACGATCAGGCCGCCCTTGAAGGTCTGCAGGTGTTCGCGCAGCCAGGCGATGGAGTCGGCATCGAGGTGGTTCGTCGGCTCATCCAGAATCAGGGTCTCAGCCTGCGAGAAGAGGATCCGCGCGAGTTCCACACGTCGGCGCTGACCGCCCGAGAGGGTGCCCAGTTCCTGCTCCAGCAGACGATCCGGCAACCCCAGGTTCGCCGCCATCCTTTTCGCCTCGGATTCGGCGGCGTACCCGCCCTTGGTGATGAGCTCGGCATCCAGGCGGGCATAGCGGTTCATCGCCTTTTCCCGCTGGTCATCAGAGATGGTCATATCGGCCATCGCATGTTCGGCAGCGCGCAGCCGCCGCAGCAGCTGATCCAGGCCGCGTGCCTCCAGGATCCTCGCGATCACCGTCTGCGTCGGATCACCCACCTGCGTGTCCTGCGGGAGGTAGCCGAGTTCGCCACTCACCTCCACGGTGCCGGCGGTCGGCTGACGCTCCCCCGAGAGCACCGTCGTAAGCGTCGTTTTGCCCGCGCCGTTTCGACCCACCAGGCCCACCCGGTCCCCTGCGGTGATCTGGAAGGACACTCCCGACATGAGCACGCGAGCACCCATCCGGATCTCAAGGTCACGCACGGTGATCACAGGGGCCTCCTGCAGGCGGGGAAAGGACGGAATGGTTCGGGCCGACGGGCCTCAACAAGTCTAGGGAACCGTCCGGCGACGGCGACAAACGGTCAGGGAGCGCTTCCTTTCCTGTGAGCGAAACCACCGTGGATGTGGTCGAATAGGGCGACGACGTCGGGACATGGCCCACAGGCGCCTCGCCCAGCGTGACTGCCCGACCCGTCCCACCACCCCACCTGCTCCGGCACCCGTCGTGGAGCCGCCCATCCCGTGTCACGAAGGAGTGAACGATGCTGATTGGACTGCCCAAGGAGATCAAGAACCACGAATACCGCGTGGGCCTGACTGATGCGGGGGTGCATGAACTGATCCTCGCCGGCCACGAGGTGCTGGTGGAGACCGAGGCCGGCCGCGCCGCCGGCATCCCCGATGAGGCCTACATCGAAGCCGGCGCGAAGATCGCCAAGAGCGCCGAGGACGTGTGGGGCGCGGCCGACATGATCGTCAAGGTCAAGGAACCCATCGCGCAGGAATACCCGCTGCTGCGCAAGGACCAGCTGCTGTTCACCTACCTGCATATGGCCGCCGATAAGGACCTCACCGAGGCGGTGCTGAAGGCCGGCACCACCTCGATCGCCTACGAGACCGTGCAGATGCCCGACCGGAGCCTGCCGCTGCTGGCCCCGATGAGCATGATCGCCGGGCGTCTGGCCACCCAGGTTGCCGCCTACCACCTGATGGCACCGCAGGGCGGCAAGGGCCTGCTGATGGGTGGTATCCCCGGCACCGGTGAGGCCAATGTGCTCGTGGTCGGTGGCGGCGTGGTCGGTGAACAGGCCGCGATTATGGCCCGTGGCCTGCACGCCAATGTGACCATCATGGATATCAACCTGCCGCGTCTGGCAGAGATCTCCCGCACCCACCAGGGCGATATCCTCACCCGCTTCAACACCAAGCTGGATATGGCCGAGCAGGTCGCCAAGGCCGATGTGGTGATCGGTTCGGTGCTGATCCCCGGGAAGAAGGCTCCGAAGCTCGTGTCCGACGAGATGGTCGCCTCCATGAAGCCCGGTTCGGTTCTCGTGGATGTGGCGATCGACCAGGGCGGCTGCTTCGAAAACTCGCGCCCCACCACCCACGATGACCCGGTGTACCAGGTGCATGACGCCGTGTACTACTGCGTGGCCAATATGCCCGGCGCCGTGCCGGTGACCGCCACCGCTGGCCTCACCAACGCGACCCTCCCCTACGTGCTGAAGCTGGCGCGCCTGGGCTGGCGGGAAGCCTGCAGGCAGGATGCGGCCCTCGCCAAGGGCCTGCACACCGTCGATGGTGCCCTCGTGCAGGAAGGCGTGGGCGAGGCCCACGGCATCGACGTGCTTGCCCTCGATGAGGTGCTCGCCGACTGAGCCTCCTGGCCTGCGCACCAGAAAAGGGCGGCCCCCCCCCCATGATACGTGGGGGGCCCCCCGCGTGTGGG
>JAEWEZ010000139.1 GCA_023389045.1 Actinomycetes bacterium | reverse complement strand
GTGCTGCACTGAGGTGTTCGTGCACTGCGTCGTTCCTGCGCTGCGCTGGCGGCTTTCGACTATTCATCGACGACTATTCATCGACTCCGGGGGAGGAGATTCCGTGACCCCGTCCCAGGACCAGGCTGTGCCGCAGACTGACGCGAGCATTTTTGACCGGCCCGCTTTGAAGGTGCCGGCGACGCATCCGCCGCGGCGCGGTTTATTTGTCTCCTTTGAGGGTGGGGATGGTGCCGGCAAGTCCACCCAGATGGCGATGCTCCGCGAGCACCTGGTCAATGTGCGGTCGGTGTCGGAGGATCTGGTTCTGACGACGCGGGAGCCGGGCGGCACGGAACTCGGCGAGCAGATCCGCACCCTGCTCCTGCACGGTGAGCATATCGATGAGCGGGCCGAGGCTCTGCTGTACGCCGCCGACCGCGCCCACCACATCTCGACCGTGGTGCGTCCGCATCTGGCCCGCGGGGGTCTGGTCCTCGCCGACCGCTACCTGGATTCCTCCATCGCCTATCAGGGCGCGGGGCGGTCCCTGCATCCCTCGCAGATCGCGGCGCTTTCCCTGTGGGCCACCGACGGGCTCCTCCCGCATCGAACGATCCTGCTGGATCTGCCGCCGCAGGCCCTCACCGAGCGACGCGAGGCCTCCGAGCGGGATCGTCTGGAGCAGGCCGGTTTCGAGTTCCATGAGGCGGTGCGCCAGGAGTTCCTTTCCCTGGCTGCTGCCGATCCGGAGCGTTTCACGGTGATCGACGGCGCCCTGCCCCGTGAAGAGGTGCACCAGCGGGTGCTCGATGCCGTGGCTGACATCCTCGATGCCCTCGACCCCACTTTCGAGCCGGCTGAGCCGGTGGCGCACCGGGACGAACTGTGAGCGTGTGGGCCGACGTGGTCGGCCAGGAGGCGGTGATCGCGCAGCTTCAGCGTGCCGCCTCCCCCGAGGGTTCCCTCGCCCAGGCCTGGCTCATCACCGGTCCGCCCGGCTCGGGCCGGTCCACTGCCGCACGTGCTTTCGCAGCCACCCTGCAATGTGAGCAGCTCACCGGCTGCGGTCAATGCACACCCTGCCGGACGGTGCGCGCCGGCACGCACCCGGATGTCACCGTCGTCGCCACCGACAAGCTCTCCATCGCCAAGGAAGAAGTGCGCTCCCTGGTGATGACAGCGCAGCGCTCCCCCGCGACGGGTAGGCATCGCGTGATCATCGTGGAGGATGCCGACCGGATGAGCCCGGGCACCTTCAATGTGCTGCTGAAGTCCATTGAGGAGCCGCCGCCGCTGACGGTCTGGATGCTGTGTGCGCCATCCCCTCAGGATCTGGCCCCCACCATCCGCTCCCGGTGCCGAGTGGTCACGCTTGCGCTTCCGAGCCCCGATGTCGTCGCAGAACTGCTGGTGCGGCGTGACGGGGTGGAGCCAGCGCTTGCTGACCGCGCTGCCCGCGCCGCACAGGGGCATATCGGGCTCGCCCTGCGCTACGCCACCCAGGAGGGAGCCCTCGCTGCACGTGAAGAAACCGCCCGGGAACTCCTTGCACTGCGCAGCGTGGGGCAGGCGGTGCTCGCTGCCGGAGCCCTCGTGGATCGAGCCACTGCCGAGGCCAAGGAGCATTCGGATCAGGTGGCCACCGAGGAGCGCGAGGCGTTCCTGCGCTCGGCCGGTATCGAGGATGGCGCCGTGCTCCCTGCCCTCCGCGGGCAGCTCAAGCAGCTGGAGGAGGACGCTAAGCGCCGCCAGACCCGTCTGGTCCGGGATGTTCTGGATCGGTATCTGCTCGATGCGCACTCGGTGCTTCGGGACGTGCTCGGGCTGCAGTTGGGAACCGGCGCGCCGCTCGTGAATCCGGGGGTGCAGGAGGAGATTCAGCTGACCGCTGGGACGGGCACGGGGCGGATCACCCTGGATCTGCTGGAGGCCGTGCAGACGGCGCGGGAGCGGATCGCGGGCAATGTGCCTCCGACGCTCGCTATCGAGGCTCTGCTCTCCCGCGTGGCGATGTCGCTGCGCTAGGGCACGCTGGCACGCGAGAAAAAGGTGTGGGCCCCGCCAGGACGGCGGGGCCCACACCTTGTCGTAGACAGATCAGAGGGGACGATCAGGCGGCGTCGTCCTTATCGGCGCGCTCATCCTGCTCGGCCGCTTCGCCCTGCTCGGTGGCTTCGCTCTCCTCGGCAGGCGTCTGCTCGGCAGGCGCTTCCTCGACAGGCGCTTCCTCGACAGCGGAGCTCTCCTTAGCGGAGTTGGCCTCCTCCGCCTCGGCCGCGCGCTCGATGCGCTCGAACTGCACCTCGAGGTCATCCACCACCACCTGCGTGGCCTTGGGAACCTCACTGCCGAGCAGGTCCTTGCCCGTTTCGGAATGCGATCCGCAACCGTACTGCAGGTGCACCACGCGTCCGTCGGCCTGCGACCACTCATTGGCGCACACACCGAACTCGGTGCGCAGGGATCCGTCGAGCTTCATGAGGAAGCCGCAGCTCGCGCAGGTGGCAGCGACGGTGCCGCGTCGGCCGCGACGGGACACCGGACGCGGCCCGTAGTCGCCACCTTCCCAGCGTTCTGCCGCTTCGCTGCGGCCCTCCGGGGAGAGCACGCGCGGGCGGCCAAGGCCGAGTTCCCACTGCGCAACGCGGTCTTCCTCGTCCTCACCGGTGGCTTCATAGCCCTGTTCGAGGCGGGAATCGTACTCCTTATAGGGGAGCTGATCATCGGGCCCCACATCCTCGGGGCGCAGACGCTCCGCCCAGGGCTCCCAGGCGGGAGCGAGCAGGGCTCCGTCCCCGGGAAGCAGCGCGGTTTCCGCGACGGTCGCGTACTTGGCGCGGGGTGCACGGTTCATCACCACAACCCAGGACCATCCCCGGTAGCCGGGCATGAGGCATTCGAAGACGTGGGTGACCATGCGGTCGGCTCCGGCGTCCACGCGCACGTGGTCGCCCACCTGGCCGGGGTCGGTCACCTCCAGCAGGGCCTCACGGGCCTGATCAATCGCCGCCGCCCCGATCGCGTCCAGTTTGGGTTTCGCGGTGCGGGAGCGGCGCACGACGGTGCGGAGGGCGGTGGTCATCGGCTCAGGCCTCGAAGCTATCGGCCACGGCGCGGAGCACCGTGGAGATCTTCTGGGAGTGTCCGCGGTCGGGGTAGCGGCCCTGGCGCAGGCCATTGGAGGCGTCATCGAGCAGACGGATCAGGTCTTCGACCATGACCGCCATGTCCTGCGGCTTCGGACGGCGAGCGCGGCTCACCGAGGGCGCCGGATCGAGCAGGCGCAGGGTCAGCACCTGGGGTCCGCGGCGGCCGTCGACCATGTCGAAGTCCACCCGGGTTCCCGGGCGCAGAGACGTGACACCCTCGGGGAGGGAGGAGGCGTGCACGTACACGCTCTGACCGCCCTCCTCATCGAGGATGAAGCCGAATCCCTTGTCGGCGTCGTAGAACTTCACCTTGCCACGAGGCACGTGGATCCCGTCCTTGTCTGATGCTGTGGGGCGCCGTCGGGGCGCCAAGGTCTGTTGTCGCAGATCAGCGCACCGCAAGGGGGCGATCTGCGCGGGGTGTGCGGCCGGCGTGCGAAGGCGCGCCAGCGACCCTCAACTGTACTCGACTCCTCCCGCGCCCCACCAGGAAAAAGGGGGCCGACGGGGCACGGCTCACCTCAGCCGGGGAGGGATTTCGCGCGCCGGCACCGTATGGGGCGGCACGGGCGCTGCTCCCAGCTGCGTGAGCACGCGGTCAAGCAGCATGGCGGTGAATCCCCAGACGAGCACGTTGTCGGGGAGGTCGAAGAGGGGGCCGACGGGCCTGCCGTCGAGAAGGCCGCGTGCTCGACGCTGCGGCGCGGCCAGCCCGTCGGGCCCTTCGAGGGGAGTCCACAGCACCCTTTCCACCTCGAGCCGATCGCGCACGCGCACCGCGGGCGGCTCGGCTGCCCAGGCGAGAACCGGGGTGATGGCCAGGTGCCGATGCGGCATGGGGACGGGCGCGAAGGTGCCGAGCACGGACACATCGGTGGGGTTCAGATCGACTTCTTCGCGGGATTCCCGCAGCGCGGTCGCGATCTCATCGGCGTCCTGGTCTTCCACTCCCCCGCCGGGAAGGGCGATCTGCCCGGGCTGGGAGCGCAGGGCATGCCCGCGTTCATGCAGCAGAACCTGCGCGGTGTCTCGTTCGCTGCCGGTGATGAGCAGTAGAACGGCGCTGCGGCGGTAGGGCGGGTCCTCGGGCCGGGGCGGATGCACGCCACGGTCCAGGAGCACGTCCCGGCCGGAACGCGCCTGCCGTGCGAGGGGCTGCATGAACGGTGGGAGGTCAACGGGACATGCCTGCTCACGAGGGTCGCTCATCAGGCCGCCTTCACGCCGCGACGTGGGCACAGGGCCGCGAGGCTGCATTCATCGCAGTGGGGCGAGCGCGCGGTGCAGACCCGACGCCCATGCAGGATCAGTCGCAGGGAGAGCACGGTGGCGCCGAGGCAGGCGGGGCGAGCATCCGGGTCCTTCGCCTCAGAGTCCGTGGCATCGTGCGCGCGCTCTCGACGCCAGGCCGCCGCAGCCCGGTCGCGTCGGCGCAGCACATCGTCTTCGACCGTGCGCGGATTGCTCGCGCGGCTCCAGCCGAGCCGGCCGGCAAGGCGCGCGACATGCGTATCCACGGCGAGCGCATCGTGCCCAAACCAGGTGCCGCGCACGACGAGCGCAGTTTTGCGGCCCACCCCGCTGAGCGCTTCGAGCTGTTCCTGCTGATCGGGCACGACGCCCTCGTGCCGTTCTTGCAGTTCCTGGCCGAGGGCGATGATGCGTCGGGCCCGCGTCGGCCCCATCCCGAGGGGACGCAGCAGCTCCGCAAGATCCGATTCCTCCGCTTCCCCGAGGCTGCGAGCATCGGGGAAGCGCCGAAAAAGCTCCGGGGTCAGGGAGTTGACCCGCTGGTCCGTGGTCTGGGCGGAGAGCACGGTGGCGACGAGGAGTTCGAAGGCGTTGCGGTGATCCAGTTCTGTACGCGCCTCGGGATACAGCTCGTTCAGGGCAGCGGCGACTTCGAGGATGTCAGCGGCGGGGGCGGTAGCCATCGTCTCCTCGGCTCCTACGCGGGTGGATGTGGGGCGGTCCCGGCCCTCGCGGAAGCGTCCCCGACGCCGGACACAGCCATTCTTCTCGGAATGACAGCGGTCCGCGCGATACGCTGTGCCTAACGTGTGATCGCAGACACCCCGGTTCAGGGGGTCTCACAACCGACGACGGTCCCGCTGCAGAACGCCGGGGCCTCAGGCTCAGGAGGAACCGTGGACGAGAACATCGTACGGTCATCGCCGCTGTTCGCGGCTCTGGACGAAGACGGCAAGCAGGCGGTTCTCGCCTCGATGACGCACGAAGACTTCCACCGCAGCGCCGTCATCTTCCGCGAGGGTGACCCCGGCGATCGTCTGTTCATCATCGGTGCCGGCAAGGTGAAGGTGGGCCACGCCTCGGGTGACGGCCGCGAGAACCTGCTGGCCGTGCTCGGCCCGGGCGAGACCCTCGGCGAGCTGTCCCTGTTCGATCCGGCGCCGCGTAACGCCACCGCCACCGCCGTGGCGGAATCGACCCTGTACTCGCTCTCGCAGCAGGATCTGTACCGCGTGCTCGCGCAGCGTCCCGAGGTGGGGCGTCACCTGCTGGCCTCGCTCGCGCGTCGTCTGCGCAAGACCAATGAGTCCCTCGCGGATCTCGTCTTCGCCGACGTTCCCGGCCGCGTGGCCAAGAACCTGCTGGATCTTGCGCAGCGCTTCGGGCGTCAGACCGATGACGGCATCATGGTCGCCCACGGCCTGACCCAGGAGGAGCTGGCTCAGCTCGTCGGCGCCTCCCGCGAAACCGTGAACAAGGCTCTGGCCGACTTCGCTTCGCGCGGATGGATCCGCCTGGAGGCCCGCGCCGTGCTGCTGGTGGATATCGAGCGTCTGCACCGTCGCGCCCGCTGATCCCAGCCCGCACTTTTCTTCCGAGCGCTCGGGCCCTGTCACCGTGGTTTCCACGGCGGCAGGGCCCGAGCGCTCCTGATGTGGGGGTTTAAGCGAGAGTTCGCTGCACCCCGCGAGATTTCAGTGACCGGCGCTGATGTAGTCGAGGGCGGCACGGAGGTTCCATTCGGCGGCCTTGCGCTTCTCCTCCGGGAGATCGGGGCCGTAGACGGTGCGCAGCAGGCGGTCCATGGTCAAGATCCCGGCCATACGCGCGCGCCGCACCTGCTCGATGCGTTCTTTGCGGTGCTCCATCGCTTCTTCGATCGTGGCGAGGGCAGCGATGGGATCGGTATAGGGATCCCCGTGCGCGGGATGCAGGGAGCTGATCCGCCCGTCCAACACCATGACCCGCAGGATTGCCAGGGACTGCAGGAACGCTCGCAGATCACCGCCGTGTTCGGGCACCACGACGGTGGAGGAGCCGCCCAGGATGGTGTCGCCGGTCAGCATGCGTCCGCCCTCCACCAGCAGACCGAGGCTGTCCGCGGTATGCCCGGGCAGGTGAATCACATGGGCGACCACACCGCCATCGCCCTCCAGCTCCGCGGGGACGGGGCGGGAGCCGGGCACGAGCGAGGGGTCCGCACTCCACAGGGGCACCTCGGTGCCGCTGCGTGCCGCCAGCTGGCGGGCAAGGGTCGCGGCACCAGCGGCATGGTCGGCGTGATGGTGCGTCAGCAGCACGCCCTGAGGACGGGCTGCGGGGCCGCAGGCGTGGAGGATTTCCGCGAGGTGCTCGGGATCGCGCGGGCCGGGATCGACCACCCACACCTGGTCGGCGTCACGGATCAGGTAGGTGTTGGTGCCCTGGAGAGTCATCGGCCCCGGGTTCGGGGCTCGCACGGTCACCAGATCGACGAGTGGTGCGGCGGGCGGCACGTACGGGGCGTCGGGCGTCGAATCATCATTCATGGTCGCGGCGTCTTTGCTATGAGGGCTATCGACTGGGCAATGGGGGCTGCCGACGGTGTGCTCGCCGGGATAGACGGCGCTCCCGGGAGTGTCCTCACTCCCGGGAGCGTTAAGGGTGCTGTGGTGGGCACGATGTTGTGTCTCAGGCAGACAGGTCGCCGGTGGCGGACTCGCCCTTCTCCGAGTCGATCTCGAAGATCACCTCGACCTCGACGGGGGCATCCATCGGCAGCACGGCCACGCCCACGGCACTGCGGGAGTGAGAACCAGCCTCACCGAAAACCTCCACGGCGAGTTCGCTCGCGCCGTTGATCACTGCCGGCTGGCCGGTGAAGGACGGGTCGGAGGCCACAAAACCGGTGATCTTGACGACCCGCACGACGTGGTCAAGGTTGCCGATCACGGATTCGGCCGCAGCCATGGCGTTGAGGAAGCACACCCGGGCGAGTTCCTGGGCGCGCTCGGCCTCCACCTCGGCGCCCACCTTGCCGGTGGCAGCAAGCTCACCGCTGACGAAGGGCAGCTGGCCGGAGGTGTACACGTAGGAGCCGCTGCGCAGGGCGGGCAGGTAGGCGGCGACGGGCGCAGCCACCTGCGGCAGGTCAAGGCCGAGCTCGGCCAGACGGGCGCGGATACGGGATGCAGTCACAGTGCTCAGGCCTCCTGGAGGGGTCGCTTGAGGTAGGCGACGAGGGATTCCGGATTCGGGCCGGGCACAACCTGCACGAGTTCCCAGCCCTCCTCGCCGTAGTTGTCGAGGATCTGCTTGGTGGCGTGAATCAGCAGGGGGACGGTCAGGTATTCCCAGCGGGTGATGGTGCTCATGGCAGGAGCGTACCGGCCCGGGAGGGGCAATGGCCGATTACTGGCCCGCCGCTTGGGCACTCATGCGGTTCAACAGGCTGAACCAGTCGCGCACATGGGGATGCTGGCGAAGCAGGCGGCGGCGTTCACGCTCGGTCATACCGCCCCAAACTCCGAAGTCGATGCGGTTATCGAGCGCATCAGCGAGGCAGTGCGTGCGCACGGGGCATCCGGAGCAGGTGGCCTTAATGAGGTTCTGCTCGGCTCCCTGCACGAAAAAACCGTCGGGGTCCAGATCGGCGCACTTGCCCCGTCCCGCCCAGCTGCGGTCGTCGGTCCTCGGGATGCTCCCGATCGTCATAAGGCCCCCTGTGAATCATCGTTGACTCGGTCGGTCCGGCCGCCATCGTAGGGAGTGTTCAGGGCCGTCGCAACGCCGCGGGGAGTCCGACGGGTCCTCACGAGCTCCGCCCAGCACCCCTTTTCGCGCGATCCCATATGCCCTGTTTGTCGCCCTCATTGGCAGGACTATGGAGTACCGGGGGTTCCACGACACGGGTAGCGGGGCCGTCCATCACCCCGTCCCATCGCAGCCACAGAACGTGAAGACTTCGCGCAGGTGCGCAGTACCACGGCGCGGACTGTGGAGGCTCTCGGCTTCGGTCCGTACTCTGTGATCATGGCTCAGACCGCGCCCAGCCGCCCCCGGGGCGGCCGATCACTCCCTGCCACCGTGGCACAGACCGTGTATCTACTGCTCGGAATGCTTGCCGTCTCGGCACTCGGCGGGGTGCTGATGGCCGCCTTCTTCCTCCCGGCCGTCTCCGTGACCTCGACGATGGCCGAGGACGGTGTGAACCTCTTCGACTCCTACCCCTCGCAGCTGGATGTTGCCCCGCTGAACGAGGCCAGCCGGATCGAAGCTGCCGACGGTTCACTCCTGGCCACCTTCTACACCGAGAACCGGATCATGGTTCCGCTGGAGAAGATCTCTCCGCATATGCAAAATGCGGTGATCGCCGTGGAAGACCGCCGCTTTTACGAGCATGGCGGGGTGGATATGCGCGGTATGGCGCGAGCCTTCGTCAACAATGCGATGGGCTCGGGCGGAACCCAGGGCGGTTCGACCCTCACCCAGCAGTACGTGAAAAACGCGCTGCTGATGGACGCCGTCCAGCGCGGCGATAAGGAAGGGATCAAGGAAGCCACCGAGCAGACCTACGGACGCAAACTGCGGGAGGCAAAGCTGGCGCTCTCCCTCGAATCCGATCCGGAGTGGTCGAAGGAGCGCATTCTCAACGCGTACCTCAACGTGGCCCAGTTCGGCCCCTCGCAGTACGGCGTCGAGACTGGGGCTCGGCACTACTTCTCCAAGAACGCCAAAGATCTGAATCCCGGCGAAGCCGCTCTGCTCGCGGGAATCACCAATGGCCCGAACCAGTACGACCCGGTCCGGCATCCCAAGGCCGGCGAGAAGCGCCGTAACGAAGTGCTCCGCGATATGCGCGGCCAGGGCTTCATCACGAAGGAGGAGTACGACAAATACTCCGCCCAGCCGGTCAAGGAGATGCTGAAGATCCAGAATGTGCGCGCCGGCTGCGCCGATGCCGGCCGCAACGGCTTCTTCTGCGACTACGTGACCCGCACTCTGCTGAACGATCCCGAGTTCGCCCCCACCTTCAAGGAGCGCCGCAAGCTGCTCTACGGCGGTGGCCTCACGATCCGCACCACCCTGGATCCGGGCAAACAGAAGCTCGCCACCGACATCCTGGAGCGCCGCGTGCCGGCAAAGTCCCAGCATGGCTTCGGCCATTCGATCGTCACGGTCGAACCCGGCACTGGCAAGGTGCTGGTGATGGCCGAAAACCGTGCCTTTAACCCGCACGAGAAGACGGCGCCGGGCGAGACCGCTATCAACTTCACGGTGCCCAAGGAACTGGGTGGTTCCAGCGGTTTCCCCGTGGGCTCGACCTTCAAGCCGTTCGTGCTGCAGTCCTGGATCGAGTCCGGCCGCACGATCTACGACCGCGTTCCCACGGCCCGTCGAACCATGACAACCTTCCCCGCCAAGTGCCTTCCGCGCGGACGGTGGCACGAACGCAAGGGCTACAACCCCGATAACGCCGTCTCCGTGCGCCTCGCACCGATGGAAACGGTTCTGAACTCCACGAAGTACTCGGTCAACACCTCCTATGCGAGTATGGCTGAGCAGCTCGACCTGTGCGGGATCGCGGAACGCGCTCGCGATATCGGCGTGGTTCCCGCGACCTTCAACCCCTTCACGTCCGAAACCTTCACCGCGCCCATCCAGGACATTTACGGCACGGAACTCGCCCCCGCCGTGGTGGTGCTTGGTGAGCTGCGGATTTCCTCGCTGGACATGGCGCTGGCCTACGCGACCTACGCTTCCGGCGGCACCTACTGCAAGCCTCAGGCGATTACCGAGGTGAAGGACCGCAACGGGAAGAAGATGAAGTTCTCCGGGCAGCGCTGCCAGCAGGTGATGGATCGCAAACACGCCGACACGATGGCGTGGGTACTGCAGCAGGACCTCGAAGATCCTCGCGCCACCGGTAGGGGCAAGGTCATTCCGGGGCACCCCGCGGGTGGCAAGACCGGCACCTCGGGAAGCCAGTTCCACACCTGGTATGTGGGCTTCACCCGGCAAATGTCCACAGCTGTCTGGTTCGGGCATCCGCAGGCGAATATCCGCCCCGGCGGTTTCCAGGTGGATGGCCAGTACCTCCGTCACGGCAAGGTTTGGGGCAATACGGTTTCTCTGCCCACCTGGCAGGAGTTCATGACGAAGGCGCATCAGGGCCTGCCCTCCAAGCCCTTCCCGGCCGCACCGCCGCCACCGCCGGCCCCGACGCCGGCTGCACCGGCCGCGCCGGGGGCTCAGAAGCCGCCGAAGGAAAATAAGCCGGCCCAGCCCAACCCGCCGAAGGAGAACCAGGGACAGGGAGCAACGGGTCCGTGAGAACTGCACTCAAAGCCACCGCTGCGGTTGCTGCCGGATCAGCCTTTGCCCTCGCCGCCGGCGCACATGTGTGGGCGCGGCATGTGGAGATTCACCGTTTCACCCTGCGGGAGTTCTCCGCGGAGGTGCTCCCTCCCGGCTCGCGCTCGGTGCGCCTGCTGCATATCAGCGATATTCACCTGATGCCGGATCAGGAGCGCAAGCTTGCCTTCCTGCGGCATCTGGCCACGCTGAAGCCGCATCTGGTGATCAATACCGGCGACAATATTTCTGCCGCCGCCTCGGTTCCGCGGGTTCTTGAGGCCTTGGCTCCGCTACTGGAGCGGCCGGGTGCGTTTGTGCTGGGCTCGAACGACATGTTCGCTCCCTCCCGGAAGAACCCTCTGCGGTACCTGCTGCCCGATGCCCGCCCCGAGGGGCTGACTGAGCGCACTGATTTCACTCTGCCGACGGGGCAGCTGGTGGCGGGCCTGTCAGCGCACGGCTGGAAGGACCTCACCAACGCCCGGGCCACGATTGATCTGGGCGATCTTGAGGTGCGCCTGGTGGGTGTGGATGACCCGCATCTAGAGCGTGATGAGATGCCCGCTCCCCAGGATCTCTCGGCACCCGAGCATGGTCGGGTGCTGCATCTGGGGCTTGCGCATGCTCCGTATCAGCGGGTTTTGGACTCTTTTGTCGGCGACGGGGCAGAGCTGATCCTGGCCGGGCACACCCATGGCGGGCAGCTCGGGTTCCCGGGGATTGGCGCTCTGGTCACCAACTGCGATCTTCCCCGTCAGCAGGCCAAGGGGCTCAGCTCCTGGCGTGGAGTTCCCCTGCACGTCAGCGCTGGGCTCGGCGCGAGTCCGTATTCGAACTACCGTTTTGCAACTCCCCCTGAGGCGAGTTTGCTCACGTTGAGGGCACGGAAAGCCTGATGCGTATGCGTGAGGGGCGCCCACGCTGGTAAGGTGTCTCCTCGGTGAGCGACTCACACGGGTTGTTCCCCTCGGGGTGTGGCGCAGCTTGGTAGCGCGCTTCGTTCGGGACGAAGAGGTCGCAGGTTCAAATCCTGTCACCCCGACCAGATAAGACCGGCCCCTGTCCGCCAGGACAGGGGCCGGTCTTTTGTCATTGCATTCCTTTTTCTGCCGCCCCGCATATCGCGCTTCATGCCCTCGATAAATAACAGCGGTGTCATTTAGCACAGCTTTTCGAGGAACCCGAAAACGACACGAATGTGATTCAGGAATTTTGGCAAAATCTTAGTAAAGGGGTGGGACTGGGGCCGCAAACTCCCCTGAAGAGCCCCTGAAACCCCCCTCTACAGTGGCTGATGGTGCCGCCTTGTCTGGGGCACTGATCGTGGGCGCCGTCCGTCACCCCCTCGATGCTTCCTCTGCTTCCCTCGGTGACGGGCGTTCAGGACTACTGCGGCCCCGCTGTAGTCCTCTCGGCGTAGGCGGTGGAGAAAGAACAGCGCATATGAACCGCAATGCCCCACGCGGCGCGCACCGGGCCCCCGGTCCCGCCGTGATCGACTACCGCGGGCTGGCACGGCCCGTCGGGCGCACAGTGGGCGGAGTGGCCGTCCTCGGTGCCGTCACCGCTGGCGCAGCCTTCACCACGGGTGAATCCGCTCGCGCACTCACCGATACCGGCGCTCTGGAAGCGATCCGCGGCTCCCTGCCCGGCTCCATCAAGAGCACCGCCAAGCTCGCCGATGTAAAGCTCCGCCAGGGCGCCCGTGGGGAAGCGGTCCGCCAGCTGCAGAGCCTCCTGAACCACCACGGTGCAGATATCCGTGAGGATGGGATTTTTGGCCGCGCCACGAATAAGGCCGTGCGCTCATTCCAGGCCTCGAACGATCTCGCCGTGGACGGCATCGTTGGCCCCCGCACTCGCGCCGCTTTGAACAGCGATGCGACTGCGACCACGAAGGCCGCACCGGCCCCGTCTGCACGCGCCGCTCATCAGCCGAAGCTGCGCCGTGGCGATCGCGGCGATGCTGTGCGCACCCTCCAGAGCCGTCTCAACGCCCACGGCGCCCGGATCGCCGAGGATGGAATCTTTGGCCGTGGCACCGACCGTGCTGTGCGGTCCTTCCAGGGCAGCAAGGAGCTTTTGGTCGACGGCATCGTCGGACCCAACACCTGGCGCGCCCTGGGAGAAAGCTCCAGCGCCAAGCCCGCGCCTAAGCCGGCACCGGAAAAGCCCTCGGCCACCCCCACTCTGCGTCAGGGCGACCGCGGGGATGCTGTGCGTACCCTGCAGACGCACCTGCGTGAGCGTGGCGCTTCTCTGCGGGTTGACGGCATTTTCGGGAACGGCACTGATCGCGCTGTGCGTTCTCTCCAGCGTGCCGCCGGCATTCGCGTCGATGGCGTGGTGGGCCGGAACACCTGGAAGGCCGTGCAGAACAGCTCGGTTCGCATCGACGGTGGCAGCGCCAGCCGTGACAACGAGCGCGAAAAGCCGCCGAGCCGAGACAGCAATGGCAGTGCAATTCTCGCGGAGGCACGCGAGCATCTCGGCACCCGCTACGTGTGGGGCGGCAGCGCTCCCGGTGGCTTTGACTGCTCGGGGCTGGTCTTCTACGTCTACAACCAGACCGGCATTGATGTGCCGCGCCGCAGCGCACGCGGCTACGTGCACAACGGAACGATCATCCCCCGCTCTGAGGCTCAGCCCGGCGATCTCGTGGCCTTCACCGGCAACAACTACGGGCACATCGGCATCTACGCGGGTGACGGTCGCATCGTGGATGCCTCCACCTCACGCCGCCAGGTGGTCGAGCGTCAGATCTGGAACGCTCCACACGTGTTCGTCACGTACCGCTGAGAGTTCAGCTGAGCCGACACAGCTCAGCACCCCAAGCCACGGGTACCTGCTCGACGCGTGACGCGTCACTGGGAAGGAGCGGATCCCCGTGCCAGGGCCCGATCGGGAGCACTCCCGGTCGGGCCCTTTTCTCGCCCTCTCAGCGCACCCAGCGGGCCGCAGACATGGCAGACTGGGACAGTCCTCGAAACCGTCCTCTGCCCAGGAGTGAACAGGCATGGCCGATCCGATCGCCCTCGTCCCCCTCCCCCAGTCTGTCATCTTCTCGGAGCAGACCTGGCAGACGGATAACCCGTGGGATGACCTCTCCGTCGGCCTGAACGAAGATCTCGGCCCCACCGAATACGCCCTGTCGATTACCCCCTCTGGCGCGAATCTGACCGCCGGCAGCGAAGCTGCGCTGGCTGATGGGCGGAACACCTTCGCGCAGATCGTGACCGGCGCTTCCGGCTCGGTGCCCTGCGTGACCATCTCCGATCGCCCCGCCTACGCCTGGCGCGGAATGATGATCGATGTTTCCCGCCACTTCTTCGAGATCTCCGAGCTGGAGCGGATGATCGACGCTATGGCGCTGCACCGCCTGAATGTTCTGCACCTGCACCTGACCGATGATCAGGGCTGGCGGGTCGAGATCAAGGGCTACCCCAAGCTGACCGAGGTGGGCGCCTGGCGTGACCGCACCCTGGTGGGCCATATGGGTGATGACGACTCTCAGAGCCGCGGCGACCGCGTCTTTGACCAGGAGCGTCACGGCGGCTTCTACACCCAGGACGAACTGCGCAGCCTGGTGGAGTACGCCAGCAACCGCGGCGTGATGATCGTTCCGGAAATCGACCTGCCCGGGCATATGCAGGCAGCGGTGGCCGCCTACCCGCAGCTCGGCAACCAGCCCGAGAACCCCGTCCGCGTGCGTGAGGTGTGGGGCATTTCGGATCATGTGCTCGGGGTGTCCGATGAAGTCTTCACCTTCCTGCGCGATGTCCTCACCCAGGTGGCAGACATCTTCCCGGCGCCCTTCGTGCACATCGGTGGCGATGAGTGCCCGCGCGCCCAGTGGGAGCGTTCCCGCGAGGTGCGCACCCGCATGAATGAGTGGGGTCTGACCCGCTTCTCCGAGGTGCAGGGCAAGTTCACGGCCTTCGCCATGGAGGTGCTTCGTGAGAAGGGCAAGCGCGTGATCGCCTGGGATGAGGTGCTGGAGAGCACCGTTCCCGACGATCTGGTGGTGATGAACTGGCGCAGCGGCAAGGGCGTGAAGGAAGCTGTGGATCGCGGTTTCCAGACCGTGATCGCCAATAACGAGCACACCTACTTCGACTACTACCAGGCCAAGCCCACGGATGAGGAGCCGCTCGCAATCGGCGGCCTCACCACCGTCAAGGACGTGTACACCGCGACCTTCGCCCCGCAGAAGGTCATGGATCAGGGCAAGGGACTGATCCTGGGCCTGCAGGGCCAGCTGTGGACCGAGTACATCGACACCCCGGAGCATCTGCAGTACATGGCCTTCCCGCGCATGTGCGCGCTGGCTGAGCGGGCCTGGGGCTCTCCTGAGCAGAGCTGGGATGAGTTCGAGGAGCGTCTGCGGGCGCATCTGCCGCGTCTGGACGCTTTCGGGATCCGGTACCGTCCTCTGGATGACTGAGTCGAGCCGCGATGAGTGACCCTTCCCGCCGACGCGCTCACCCCTACGGGCGATCCGCCGATGATGTGCGCCGCCGCAATCTTCGTGTGCAGCGCGCACGTCGCAGTGGCGGCATCCAGCTGGCCGCCCTCTGCCTGATCGCCGTGGTGAGCATCGCCGGCGCTTCACTGCTGGTGCGTCTCGTGCTGGCACCGGAGGCGCCATCGAGTGCGGATCCCAGCGCGACAGCGCCGGAGCAGCCGGGTGCGGAGGGGGGCAAAAAGAAAGCGGCCCCGCAGTGCCCGCCGAAGGGTGCCGTGCCTCTAGCACCCGATAAGGTGCAGGTCACCGTGATGAATGGGACGTCGGAGAGAGGTCTGGCCGGAAAGGTCTCGAAGAAGCTCGCGAAGCGTGGCTATAAGACCGGCACGCCCGGAAATGTGAAGAGCGTCGATGCCGCCTACACGGTGGTGCATGGGCCGCAGGGCTATCTGGCAGCGCAGTCGGTGGCCGCTCAGTTCACCGAGGTGACGATCCAGATGGATGAAAACCTCGAGGGCCCCGGGGTGAAGCTGCTGATCGGGAAGGGCAATACCGATCTGGTGCCCGCCGAGGATGCCCAGGCGCATTTGCAGGATCCGGTGCCAACTCCGGAATGGTGCCCGGCCTCCTAAGCGCCGCCACGGCAGCTGTTGTCACCGGTCCTTCAGTGTTGTCACCGGCCCTTCAGCCTGCGATCAGTCTTTCCAGTGCCGCCGGTCAAGCTCCATCCGCGCGCCAATGCTGAGCGCCACCGCGCCCGCCATAAACAGCAGCACCACGATCGTGCCGAACATCAGCGCGGTGGACGGGCGAGTGGGAAGAATACCCGCGAGCAGGCTGCCGATACCGCTGGTCATGTCCCCGCTGCCCACCGGTTCGGAGACGAGGGTCGGGTCGACATCAACCTGCAGGGTTGCGGTGGCCGGCACGCCCTTGGAATCCTCCACGATGTAGTCGATCGGGGTGGCTCGTCCCACGAAACCGTCCGCCGGGGTGAACCGCACGCGGCCATCCTCCAGCACCGTATAGACGCCCTCCCCTGGCATCACCAGGCGCTTCCCTTGGCCCTCATCGAGCTCGGACAGATTGGTGGCAGAAAGATGCCGGATCCGAAGAGTTCCGGGCACGAGCGGGCGGTCGGTGCTGCCGGCGGTGTCATTCGCCAGCAGATCAACCACGACGCCGCTGTCAACGGCGGTGCGTGCCTCATCGTCACGCATCGTCGGGAGAACCGAGGCGAAACGCACCTCGAAGAGGGCGTGGGCTGTGGAGTCGGCGTAGATGCCGCGCGCACTCACATGCACGGGGGTGACAGAGCCGCCATAGCCTGTGACCGGGATGAAGCGAACCGTACGCGCGCCCTGGTCAATCACCCATTTACCCTGCTTGGGGACAGTGAGGGTGCGTCCTTCATCGGTGAGACTGGAGCCCTCCGGCAGCGTTTCACTGTCGAACACGACCGATTCCGGGCTGATCTCGAGAGCCCCGTCGGACAGATCAAAGAGCACATCCTGCCCGGGGCGCGCCACACCCACCCGGTCGACCAGCAGCGGGTATCCGGTGGAGAGCAGGCCGGGCGCGGCACGGTTTCCTTTCCCGTCACCGCCGGTCAGCATCATCGGCGCCACGAAACGCACCTCGCTGCTTTCCGGCGTGAAGGTCACGGTGACCGCTGTGCGGTCCAGAGTCCAGGCGCCCTGGCCCGGAATATGAGCGCTGGTGCCGTCGGGGGCAAGACGAATCCCCGTCTCGCCCTGGGGAGGTTCGAGCCGGAGGGTCTTCGGGTCGACGTTCTGCTGCGCCTCCCCCACGGACATCACAATCGGCTGCCCATAGGGCGCGGAGCGGTAAATGTCGGAGATGATCGGGATCGTCACCTGGGCAGTCCCAGCGGCACGAACCAAGCCCGTCGGCCCCGTGACCACGAACCGCACCGGATCCGGCTGCTGCCCCAGGCGCGCACTGACCGGCACGAAACGCAGGCGCCGCTGATCCGACTGGACTTCCCACAGCCCCTGCTCGGGAAGCGTCATCCGGGTGGCTGCCTCATTCAGGCTCGACCCGGGGTTTTGACCATCCAGCTGCAGTTGGATACGACCACCGGCGGGGACCTCCACCGGCAGCTGCATCACGGACTCTTCACCGGCCGAGGCACGCGCCTGCACAGCCGTGGGTTCGAGCACGGTGGCATGCAGGGTCACCGGCTCGGAGAGATGCCCGTGCACGCTGGGGATACGTAGCGAGACGGGGGTGCGCGGTGCGGTGGTACCCAGTGCAGGGGTGAAGACGAGGTCCGCGCCCAGCAGCGACCAGGTGCCCTCCCCCGCGACCTTCATGCTGCGCCCATCCGTGCTGATGGAGATGCGATTCGGGGAAGCACCCTCGGATGTCGGCGGCGCCGTCAGCCGCGTGCCATTGAAATCAAGGTCCTTTTCCGCGGTGTCCTCCACCACGGCGCGCAGGGGAACCCGGGTGACCACCTCAGGGGCCACGGTGATGCGGTCCGTGCTCAGCGGCACCTCAAAGGGGCTTTTCTCACCCAGAGCCAGGGCGGGAGCTGCGAGCAGGAGCGTCGCCATCACGGCGGCACACAGTGCGCGGGCACGACGCGGGAGCGCCCCTGCAATCCCCGCCGGGCGCTGTCGCGCATCGGTGACCAGCACTCGGCAAGGGTAGCAAGCAGGTGC
>JAEWEZ010000091.1 GCA_023389045.1 Actinomycetes bacterium | reverse complement strand
CCTCTGGAGTGGGCTGTGTGAAGTGACCGAAGAGGTCGCCAAAAGGGCAAAGGTAGAGGAAATCGTCAAGGAGATCGCGAAGACTGGCAAAGGCTGGTCTGAGATGTTCCGTAAAGTGGCGAATAAGCTGGGTGTTCCCTATTTTGTTTTGGATCGATTTAAACCTTTGGTGGAAAAGCTTAATAAGCTTAATGATGTTGCTCCCTGGATGAAGGGTGTTGGCAAATATGCTGGCCGCTTCCTGCCGGGTGTTGACATTATTTCTGGCGGATATCAGCTGTTCACGGCTGATGACACCTTCGCGAAGGTGACCGGTGGAGCGTCTGCCCTCAGTGGCGCCCTCATGCTCGCTGCCCCGTTCACCGGGCCGGCTGCCCCCGTCGTCGCCGGCGTCGGTGCTGCGATCGGTGCGGGTGCAGCCATCGCAGACCTCGGCAAGATGGCTTGGGATAACCGTGAGGCGATTGGTAATGCAGTCTCCACAGGCGTGCAGGCGGTCGGTAGCGCGGCGTCTGCGGCGGGCGAGGCCATCGGTAACGGTGCGAAAGCAGTGGGTAATGCGATGGGCAATGCTGCCGGCGCAGTGAGCGATTTTGTCGGTGGACTGTTCTGAGCCGTGCTGACTCGAGGAATGCAGGAACTTCGTGATGACAACCCCGCCCCTTCCCCCTTCTCTCACCGAACGCGATCTCGCCGGTATCTTCGAGGTTTTCGCGTCCGCGTCCGATGAACCGAACGTTTTCGTCATGCTCACGGACGAGGAGCTGCTCGGCCTGGGCGGGCAGGCGGCAGTAGAGCTCACCGGCACTCCGTATCTGGACGCTGCGGAGGTTGATCGCACCGCCGTGGCCAATACGGCGCTGCGCTCTCTCATCGCTCGAGGTCTGATCGTGTTGGATCCAGAGCATCAGGAGAATGAGGGAGAGGATCTCGACGAAGGCTCCGCCGCAAACCGACCCTTCCAGCTTGAACGCCGTCTAGCAGGGATTTTGGCGATCCGGCAGGCCCCTTCCGCCATGCTCACGGTGAACCGCCAGGTGGCCGATCAGACCACCTCGATCTATTACTACATCTCCGTCAATGACGGGATTCTGGAGGAGTTTGTGGGCGCCGATGGCTACCACCACTTCTCGGTGCCGACCCGCGACTGCATTCCTGAGCGACTCGCCCGATACGTGGATCAGAATGAAGTGGCCGGGGACGCTGACGGTGATTGCATCGACACCACGATGGAAGAGCTCGACGGAAGCGGCGAACTCGCCGAACGCTTTCGGGACGCGCGTGCGCTGTCGGTTCTGACCACCATCTCGAGCGCTGAGGCCACTCAGCATTCGGTGCTGGCTTTGAGCGATGCCGTCTTTCTGATGGAGGGCCCCGAGGAGGGTCTGGGGAGCGTGACGGTTCAGGAATGCTCGCGCGCCAGTTTGCTGGAAGCGTTCGCTGAGCTTCTGCCGGCCGTGGAGGACTGATCGGCGCATCTCCACAAGCCGGTGGGAGCGTCTCGAAAGGCATGCGGCACCGCGAAGAGGGCGCCTCGGGTGCTCGGGGCGTGCGAGCGATCGGGCATATTCGCAACCCGCGACAGCGGCCCCTAGGCTGCTAGCATCGAGCTATGTCCGAGGAGAAACGCCCCCCGAAGGTGCAGTTCAATGTGTACCTCCCCAAGGATCTCGTCCTCGCGGTGAAACATCGTGGAGTCGATGAGGGCCGCAGCCTCTCCGCCCTGGTCGAGAGCGCGCTGCGGAACTACCTGGAGAACGCCTCCACGATCGACGATCCCGCGACCACGCCGCAGCAGAAGGAGACGCCCCGATGACCGCCGAGCCCATGCCGTACTCGCCCCCGACCGGCACGGTGGACCTCGACCTGACCGTTGCTCCCCTGCGGTGGAGCGCGAATCCCGCCGCCATGGTGGAGTTCCTGCGCGTTATCGGTTTGAGCGTTGAGCTGGCCTCCGACGCGGGCGGCTACACCATGTTCCGCGCCGGTGGAGGCGGGCGAGTGCTGATCCATCGCTGCGAGCCGAACTCTCTCGAAATTCAGGAAACTCACCTATGCCTGGCCGTTCATACGGTGAGCGAGGCGGCCGAGGCCTTCGAGGCTGCGGGGCTTGCCGTGCGCACCTGGGATGAAACCTGGGGCCTGCAGGGCGCCCTCGTCGGCCCCCATGGGGAGAGCATCGCTCTGAACGAAACCCACCAGGACCTCTACGGCTACCACTCGCCGCAGAATGAACCCGAGCCGGATCCGCGCGTGCGCGTGAGCGCGGTGCGCGCCAGTGCCGCCGGTGCCGAGCGGGAGGCCGATCTGATCCTCGCGCAGGCGCTCGGATTCCAGCCCGTCGGCTATGCCGATGAGCACTGGGCGCAGGCCACCCGCCCCGGCGGCGGCACCATCGGGCTCCACGCCCCGCATGCAATGACCCCCGTCTCCCGGCCGGGAGAGGAGCCCTACGGTGATCCGGCCTTGGTCAACCTGGGCTTGGAAACCAGCGGCGATCTCCACGAACTGTGTGAGCGTCTGCAGACGGCGGGCTACCGCGCAGAACTGTGCACGGAGCCGGTCACCAATATCGTCGTGCACGATCCCGACGGGAAACGGATGGAGATCCACCCGGTTCCGGACGCCGAGAAAAACTGACTGTCCAGTAGCTTCCGACGCTCCCTGAACTGCGGCTGTGACCTGGGTCTCGGTGCGGTACGGTGTGCGGGTCCCCGCCCCGGACCTCACCGGGCCCACCGATCAGGAGCGTAGATGAGCGAGACCAACGCATCGCAGCAGCCCGCAGCCCCCAGTACGCAGACCGTCGAGACCTTCCCGCCGCCCTCCGACTTCGTGCATAACGCGGTGGCGCGACCCTCGATCTACCTGGAAGCCGAGCGCGACCGACTTGCCTTCTGGAAGTCCCGCGCCCTCCTGCTGAGCTGGAAAAAGCCCTTCACTGAGGTGCTCGACTGGTCCAATGCTCCCTTCGCCCGCTGGTTCGCCGACGGCACCCTCAACGTTGCCTACAACTGCGTGGACCGGCATGTGCTGGCCGGGCACGGAGAGCAGGTGGCACTTCTGGCGGAATACGAGGACGGCAGCGACGCCAGCTACACCTACGCACAGGTCAAAGACGAAATCAGCCGGATGGCCAATGTGCTCACCGACCTTGGCGTGCGCACCGGCGACCGCGTTGCGATCTACCTCCCGATGATCCCCGAAGCCGTCTTTGCGATGCTCGCCTGCGCCCGTATCGGCGCCCCGCACTCCGTGGTCTTCGGCGGTTTCAGCGCCGACGCCCTGCGCTCCCGCATTGAGGATGCCGAAGCGACCGTGGTGATCACCGCCGATGGACAGTTCCGACGGGGCAAGGCCTTGGGTCTCAAACCCGCCGTCGACGAAGCCCTCGCCTCGGGCGCTCCGAGCGTGCAGAAGGTTCTCGTGGTGCGCCGCACCGGCGGGGAGGTGGAATGGAACGACGAGCGCGATGTCTGGTGGCACGAGGCGCGCGAAAACGCCTCCACCGAGCATGAGCCGGTGTGGGTAGAGGCTGAGCATCCGCTGTTCATCCTCTACACCTCCGGAACCACCGGAAAGCCCAAGGGCATCGTGCACACCACCGGCGGCTACCTCACCCAGGCCGCCTACACGCACCGCAATGTCTTCGATCTCAAGCCCGCCACCGACGTCTACTGGTGCACCGCCGATGTGGGCTGGGTGACCGGCCACACCTACGTGGTCTACGGCCCGATGGCGAACCGCAGCACCCAGGTGATCTACGAGGGCACCCCCGACACCCCGCATCAGGGCCGCTGGTGGGAGATCATCCAGAAGTACGGCGTCACCCAGCTCTACTCCTCACCCACCGCGATCCGCACCGCCATGAAATGGGGCGAGGAGATCCCCGGCCGCTTCGACCTCAGCTCCCTGCGCCTGCTGGGAACCGTGGGCGAGGCAATCAACCCCGAGGCCTGGAAGTGGTACCACCGCGTGATTGGCGGCGGACGCTGCCCGATCGTAGACACCTGGTGGCAGACCGAAACCGGCGGCCACATGCTCTCCCAGCTGCCCGGGATCACCGAGGCGAAGCCCGGCTCGGCGCAGAAGCCGCTGCCGGGGATTTGTGCCGACGTGGTCGGTGATGACGGCGAAAGCGTCGCCAATGGTGAAAGCGGCTACCTGGTGTTGACCGAGCCGTGGCCCGCGATGCTGCGCGGCATCTGGGGCGATGAGCAGCGTTACAAGGACACCTACTGGTCGCGCTTCCCCGGGAAGTACTTTGCCGGTGACGGTGCCCGCCGCGATGAAGACGGTGATATCTGGCTGCTGGGGCGCGTGGACGATGTGATGAACGTGTCCGGGCACCGCCTGTCCACCATGGAAATCGAATCGGCGCTCGTCTCCCATGAATGGGTGGCAGAAGCAGCCGTGGTTGGCGCCGATGACGAAACCACCGGGCAGGCCGTGGTGGCCTTCGTGATCCTGCGCGAGGGCACCGATGCGGCCGTGCAGGAAGCCGGTGGGGAGGATGCCGCCTGCGAGATCCTGCGCCAGCACGTGGGCCGCGAGATCGGCCCGATCGCTAAACCCAAGCGCGTGCTGCTCGTGACCGAGCTGCCCAAGACCCGCTCCGGCAAGATCATGCGCCGCCTGTTGCGCGATGTGGCCGAAAACCGCCAGGTGGGGGATACCCAGACCCTCGCGGACGCCTCCGTCATGGACCTGATCCAGAAGGGCCTCGGCAGCGGAAAGTGAGTGAGCAGGGTGTGTGGGGCCGACGGCGCGTCGGCCCCACACCCGCGCGTATGCCCGAGATCTCCTGCACGAGGCCTCCGAGCGAAGGCACGGTTGCCTCCGATGATGTTCAATGGAGGTATGAGCAACGATGCGACCAGCGCGGGCGGCGGCACCGTCGATCCCGCCAATGACGCCATGGCCGGCCAGGTTCCGGCGACCGATCAGATCGTCGAGCAGGAGGATCGGGTCGAAGAATCCATCGCCAAAGACAAGGGCCCCACGCGAGGCACTCTGCGCGATGTCGCCGATTCTCTCGGAATCTCCAGTGCGGTGGCCCTGCGTGCCCTGCGCGGCATGGACGATATCCGGCCGCAGATGCGCACCCGTGTGCGTGAGGCCGCTGAGCGCCTTGGCTTCCCGCTCGAAGAGCTCGCCCAGGAACAGGACCACCGTGGTGTGGTCGCCGTGCTGGTCAACACCATGCGCAACACCTGGATCTCGGATCTGGTGCGCGCCGCCCGCATTGAACTGACCGCCACCGGTCGCTCCGTGGTGGTCGTTCCTACCCGTCGCCGCGTTCCCGAATACCCGATCGCCGCTGACACCGAAGCCATCGAATCCCTCGTCACCCTCGGCGTGGACGGCTTCCTGACCATCTCCGATCTGCACGATATGGACGCCGTGCTGGAAGCAACCGGGGACCGACCGCTGGTTGCCATCGGCTGCTCTCGCGATTACATCGGGCGTGTGGACACGGTGCGCATCGACGATGAGATCGGCCAGGGCCTGCTGGTCGACCACCTGGTGAGCCTCGGACACGAAGAGATCGCCCATGTGGGTGGCGTGGGTGCCGCCGTGGCGAAGGAACGCGCCGAAGCCTTCATGACCGCGATGCGCCGTCACGGCCTGGAAAGCAAGGCTCGCGTGGAGCCCGCCGACTTCACCGAGCAGGTGGGCATGACCGCCGGGCAGATGCTCCTGCGCGGCAGCCAGGTGCCCACCGCGATCACCTGCACCAATGACGTTTCCGCCGTGGGTGTGCTCTCGGCAGCGCGCGATGCCGGTTACGACGTTCCGAGCCAGCTGGCCGTGGCCGGATACGGCAACACCTCGCTGTCTGCCTCCGGGATCGCCCAGGTCACCAGCATCGACCCGAACTCCTCGCGTCTGGGTGCACTCGCCTCCCAGTTCCTGGTGGAGCGCGTCTCCGGTGGCGAGGGAAGCCCGCGCGACGTGGCCGTGGCCCCCAAGATCGTGGTGCGCCGCTCCACCTCCGCGGGACCGCGCCCGGCCAGCACCAAGCGCAAGCGGATCACCGTCGACTGACCCTCACCGGGGCTCGCGGGAACCGATGGGTCCGACGGGGCGCCGACGGGACGAGGCGGCGGTGTGTTCACTCAGCGTCTGTCCCGTCGGCCCCACAGCCCGTCGGTCCCACGGCCCCTTGGCATCACAGGTCCTCTTCCGCTTCCCAACCCTCGCGGTGCATCTGTGCATCGCCCCACCCCTGCCCGTTTCCGCCTGCCACCCGGCCCCGACCCTGCGATAGGCTCGCCTCATGATCAACACCACGAACGACCCGAGCACCCCGCCCACTCAGCGGTCCATCGGTGAGCTCGTCCAGTCCATCCGCGACGAACTCCTCGGCGTCGTCCACCACGAGATCGCGATCGCCAAGAAGGAGATCACGGCTCTCGGGGTGAAGGTTGGCATCATCGCCGCCTGCGCCGCCGTGCTGCTGTTCCTGCTGCTCTCGGCCTGGGTGATGCTGCTGTTCGCCGCCGCCAACGGCCTGATTGCCCTGGGGCTCTCTCCCTGGCTGTCCTTCCTGATTATCGCGGGCGTCTTCATCCTGCTGGCCCTGATCGCAGGCCTCATCGCCTTCCTGGTCTCCAAGAAGCTCGGTGCCCCCGAAGTGACGATCGAAACCGCGCAGAGCGCCGTGCAGGTGTTCCAGGGCGGCCGTCACAATGCCGTGAGCTACGACGACACCTTTGAAGAGCTCTACGGCAAGCGCGCCGGCGCCCCCTCCACCGCGTCCGAGTGAGCCCCGAGCGATCCCTCTGGCGAGGGATCGCTCGCATCCCTGGGGCGTTGCCGCGCAGGAACAGCCTGCGCACCGTACCCTTGGGGATGTGACTCTTCGACTCCACGACACCGCCACCCGCACGATCACACCGCTTGAACCGGTGCGTGAGGGGGTGGTGTCGCTGTATGTGTGCGGCCCGACCACACAGGGCGCCCCGCACCTCGGCCATCTGCGCACCTTCCTGGCGATCGACGTGCTCGTGCGCTGGCTGGAACGCAGCGGCTACGAGGTGCTGCACCTGCGCAATGTCACCGACATTGACGACAAGATCCTGGACCGCTCCGCCGAGAACGACGCCTACTGGTGGGCCTGGTCGCTGCGCTTCGAACGCGAGTTCCACGACGTGCTGGACCGCCTCGGAAACCGTCGCCCCACCTACGAGCCCCGCGCCACCGGGCACGTCCCCGAGATGATCGCCTTCATGCAGCGTTTGATCGACCGCGGGCACGCCTACGCTGATGGCAATGGCTCGGTGTACTTCGACGTGCGCAGCCATCACACCTACGGGTCCCTGACCCGGCAGAGCCTGGACGATATGAAAGACGCCGGGGAACAGATGGAACCCGGCAAACGCGATCCGCGCGACTTCGCCCTGTGGAAGGCCGCGAAGCCCACCGAACCGGATACCGCCGCCTGGGACACCCCCTTCGGGCGCGGACGCCCCGGCTGGCACCTCGAATGCTCCGCCATGAGCCACAAGTATCTGGGCGAAACCTTCGACATCCACGCCGGAGGCCTCGACCTGCGCTTCCCTCACCATGAGAACGAGCAGGCGCAATCCCACGCCGCCGGATACGGCTTCGCCCAGCGCTGGGTGCACTCCGGGATGCTCACTGTGGACGGCCTCAAAATGGGCAAGTCCCTCAACAACTTCGTCACCGCCGCCCAGGCACTCGCTGATCACCCCGCCCCGGCTCTACGCCTGGGTCTGGTCGGCGCGCACTACCGCGCCACCGTGGAGTACAACGCCACCGCCATGGCGGAAGCGGAAACGGTCTGGGAGCGTTTCGTGGCCACCGCCCGCCGCGCCGCAGAACAGCTCGACGGTCAGGGCGCAGCCGCCCCTGATGCGGACCTCACCGCCTGGGCTCTGCCCGACGACTTCACCGCCGCGATGAACGAGGACCTCGCCGTTCCCGAGGCGCTCGCCGTGGTTCACCGCGAACTGAGCGCCCTGAACACCCTGCTCGCCTCCGGTGGTGCGAAGGAGCAGATCGACGAACGGCTCGGTGCGCTGCGAGGAATGCTCGACGTGCTCGGCCTCGATCCGCTCGGCGCCCAGTGGGGGAGCGCCGCGGGAAGCAGCGGTGGTGGTGAACACGAGGCTCTCGACGCGCTGGTGCGCAGCCAGCTGGAGGACCGCGCCGAAGCCCGCGCACAGAAGGATTGGGCCCGCGCCGATGCGATCCGTGACGCCCTCGCCGCGGCGGGGATCCGCGTCGAGGACGGTAAAGACGGCGCCCGCTGGTTCCTGAACGACAAAGCCTGAGGAGGCACGAGATGGCAGGCAATTCCTCCCGACGCGGCGCCGTGCGCCGTTCCAAGAAGGGCGCGACCGTCGGATCCGGCGGTGTGCGTCGTCGCGCCCTCGAAGGCAAAGGCCCCACCCCGAAGGCGGAAGACCGTCCCGGCCATAAGGCCTACCGCGGTGGCGCGAAAACTGTCGCCCGCGGTGCCCGCGGCGCGAAACAGCCCGGCAGCGACCAGGTAGCGGGCCGTAACGCGGTGCTGGAGGCACTGCGTGAGGACGTTCCCGCCACAGCCCTGACCCTCATGGTGCGGATCGATGCTGATGAGCGGGTGCGGGAGATTCTGCGCCTGGCCCATGCCCGCAGCCTGCCGGTCACCGAGGCCTCCCGCACGGACCTTGACCGCATGACCGATGGCGCCGTGCACCAGGGCGTCTCGCTCACGATCCCGGCCTACGACTACGCCGAGATCGACGATCTCCTGGAGATCGCGCAGAACGCTTTCGAGCCGCCGCTGCTGGTGGCCCTGGATGGCATCACCGATCCGCGTAACCTCGGGGCGATCCTGCGCAGCGCCGATGCTTTCGGCGCGCATGGCCTGATCATCCCCGAGCGTCGCAGTGCCGGCATGACCGCGAGCGTCTGGAAGGTGGCGGCCGGTGCCGCCGGCCGAGTGCGTGTCGCGCAGGTGACGAACCTGAACCGCACCCTGGCCGAGCTCAAGGACCGCGGCGTTTTCGCCCTGGGCCTTGACGCTGAGGGAGACGTGACCAGCCGCGAACTGCAGCTCGCGACGGAGCCGGTGGTGCTCGTCGTCGGCGCCGAGGGCAAGGGCCTCTCGCGTCTTGCCCGCGAAACCTGCGACCAGGTCGTGTCGATCCCGATGACGGGCCGCACCGAGTCGCTCAACGCTTCTGTTGCGGCGGCCATCGCGCTCTACGAGATCTCCGGCACCCGGGCGCGCAAGGGCCTCGCCTGAGCCGCGCGACAGCATCGATAAGGGGCTGCACCTCCCTCACGGGGTGCAGCCCCTTTCGTTTGGCTGGGTTTCTTTATCGCTGAGCGTCGCGCTGTTGAGCTTCGCGCTGCTTAGCTCTCAATAATCGGCAGGGCCGAGGTTTCCGTGGTCACCAGTGCCTTCTCATCGCGCCGGTGCTGGAGCTGGGTGTGGATGTAATCCTGCACGGCATCGGTGGTGCTCACGTCGTGCCCGGCCCGCTCGGAGAGGAACCACTTGTGTTCGAGCACCTCGTGGAAGAACTCGGGCGGTTCGAGTTTGGAGCGCATGGAGCGGGGGATCGAGCGGACCACCGGCTCATAGCTGTTCTGCAGCCATTCATGGGCCACGAACTCTTCATCCTCAGCCTGCTGGTCGGTCGCGGCCCGATAGTGGTCCAAATCGTTCAGCAGCCGACGGGCCTGGTTCTCCTGCGCGTCGATCCCGGTCAGGCGCATGAGACGGCGTGAATGATGCCCGGCATCGACCACCTTCGGCATGATCGAGACGGAGGTGCCGCCAAGGTCCGTGGTGATTTCCAGTTCGCCCACATCGAATCCGAGCTCATTGAGGTGCTCGATGCGCGCGGAGACGCGCCACCGCTCATCGGAAGCGAAACTTTCACGTTCGGTCAGTGCCGCCCACAGACGCTTATAGCGGGCCACGAGGTCATCGCCCACCTCGACGACGTCGATCTCCGGATCGATCATATCCCCGGCCTGCAGGTCCATGAGTTCGCCGATGATGTTGGTGCGTGCGAGGTCGAGATCGTAGTGGCGCTGCCCATCGGAGAGTTGCTCATGCAGACTGCCGGTTTCCACGTCGACGAGGTAGGCGGCGAAGGCGCCGGCGTCGCGTCGGAACAAAGTGTTGGAGAGCGAAACGTCACCCCAGTAGAAACCCTGCAGGTGCAGGCGCACGAGGAGCACGGCGAGGGCATCGAGGAGTCGATGCGCGGTGTTCTCCCGCGAGACCTGGCTGAACACGGCGCGGTAGGGCAGGGAGAAGGACAGGTGCCGGGTGATGAGCACGGCGTCGAGGGGCTCACCCTGAGCGTCGGTGCGTCCGGAGACGACGGCAAAGGGAGCGACGCAGGGAACTCCGAGACGGCCGAGCACCCGGAGCATGTCGTATTCGCGGCGCGCCAGGGTGTGGTCGATTTCCTTGAGCGCCAGCACTCGGCCGGAGACGCGCACAAAACGCACCACGTGCCGGGAAATACCGCGGGGGAGGGCCGCGAGGATCTCCTCGGGCCATTCCTCAAGCGGCCGCTCCCAGGGCAGGTCCAGCAGTGCCGGATCCGCGCGGGAGGCGGTGATTTCCAGAGGTGCCATTGCTCCATTCTGCCCCGAGAAGGGGCTCGGGTGCATGTTGTGGGGCCTGTGCCGACGGGGAGGAAGCGTGAAGGCTTCGCGGGGAGGGCCAATCGGCGGGGCATTTCACTCTTACAGCGTGAGTGGTGCGCCGCGAGATGCTGCCGGTTTCGCACTGAAAGCGCTGCTCAGAGAGTGCTACGTAGAAAGGCGACGGGCGCCCGGCCCTGATGGCCGGACGCCCGTCGCATACGGGGGACTGGATCAGTCGCCCAGACGCTGACCGTTCGCCACGTCGAAGAGGTGCAGGTGGCCCTCCTTCGGACGGAAGAACACGGTCTCGCCCTTGGCGGGGGGACGGCGGCCGTCCACACGGGCGATGATCGGCTTGGAGGTCTCATCCGAGCCGGCCAGGCGACCGTACACGTAGGCGTCGGCGCCGAGCTCCTCGACCACGTCGATCTCCACGGGCAGGCCGTGGCCGTCGCTGACGGGCTCGAGATCCTCGGGGCGAACACCCACGGTCACGCGGTTCTCGTTGGTGTCGGAGAGGGTGGAGCGATCCACGGGGATCACGACGTCACCGAACTTCACGCCGCCCTCGGAGAGGTTCTGCGCGATGAGGTTCATGGCGGGGGAGCCGATGAAGCCGGCCACGAAGACGTTGTTCGGGTGGTCGTACATGCGACGCGGGGAGTCGATCTGCTGCAGCACGCCCTGGTTGAGCACGGCCACGCGGTCACCCATGGTCATAGCCTCGGTCTGGTCGTGGGTCACGTACACGGTGGTGACGCCGAGACGACGCTGCAGCGAAGCGATCTGGGTACGGGTGGAGACGCGGAGCTTGGCGTCGAGGTTCGACAGCGGCTCGTCCATGAGGAACACCTGGGGGGAGCGCACGATCGCGCGGCCCATGGCCACACGCTGACGCTGACCACCGGAGAGAGCCTTCGGCTTACGGTCGAGGTACTCGGTGAGGTCCAGGATCTTGGCGGCCTCTTCCACGCGCTTGCGGATCTCGGCCTTGGGGGTGCCGGCGATCTTCAGCGCGAAGCCCATGTTGTCCGCCACGGTCATGTGCGGGTACAGGGCGTAGTTCTGGAAGACCATTGCGATGTCGCGGTCCTTCGGGGGGACGTCGGTGACGTCGCGCTCACCAATCAGGATGCGACCGGCGTTGATCTCTTCGAGGCCGGCGAGCATACGCAGCGAGGTTGACTTGCCGCAGCCGGAGGGACCGACGAGCACGAGGAACTCGCCGTCGGCGATTTCAATGTTGAGGCTGTCGACGGCGGGGCGCTCAGAGCCCGCATAGATGCGCGTCGCATTGTCGAAAGTAACTGTTGCCATGGTGATGTCCCTTCACCGGCAGGTACGTGCCGGACGGTCCGTTGTGAAGTGTTCTCACCGGGGCGAGGCATCCACGGATGTCCTCCGGAGGCCCTCAACGGGGTGTGGAGTGCTTCCTTGCACCGGCTCGGGAAGCATAACCCACCGGGCTGGGGGAGGGGAGGTGTCCGATGGTCCCGTCGGCGTGGCGCGGACTGTGCTGCACGGGGCCATAGCGGTGTGCGATGGGATACTTTCGACGTGGATATCGCCGAACTCGCCCAGCGCATCCTGGACCGTCACCGAGCCAGAGTGCTTTCCCGCGCCGAGGAGCGCGCAGAACACGCCGACCCTGCCGAGGTTCCCCTGCCGATCGTGCAAGCCGGTCACCCGGCGCTGCGCCGACGGGGTCAGGACGTGCTTGAGGATCAGAGCCTCATCACCCGCGATGCGAGCCATGAGGAGCTCCTCGCCGCGCTGCGTCTGCCCCTGCCTCTGCTGCAGGAGCTCGTCCAGATCATGACTCTCACGATGCATAAGGCCCCGGGGGTTGGATTGGCGGCCCCGCAGATTGGGCTGCCGTTGCGGATGGCGGTGCTGGAAGACCGCTACGCCCGAGAGGTAGAGGATGCTGAGGGAGCGGTACAGCCCCATACGCAGACCGAGGAGGACCTCGCCCACCTCGGCAGCGAAGAGGAACAGCTGGAGCGTCGCCCCCTGCCGCTGCGAACCCTCCTGGACCCCGTCTACGAGATCACCGGCTCGCTCGACGTTTTCGCCTTTGAGGGATGCCTCTCGGTCGATGGCTGGCAGTCGATTGTTCCGCGTTCCCGCACCGTGCGGGTGCGGGCGGTGGAGCTGACCGCCGAGGGGCGCCTGCGTACGATCGACGAGCAGCACACCGGCTGGACCGCCCGCATCCACCAGCATGAAATCGACCACCTCGCGGGCATCCTGTGCCATGACCGAGCCGTGCCGCGCTCCTTCGTGGAAGGCCGCTGGGCCATGCGATACGACGTGCACGAGGCCATCAGCCGTTTGGGTCTGGAGGGTGACATCCAGCATTTGCGTCCTGGCCGGGTGATCCTCAGCCGCACCTAAGGTCGGCAGAGGGCGTGTGACAGGGGCGTTGTCGAGGGCTTCAATCCGTATGCCACCTGAGTTTCAGCATGCGTGGAGCCGACGGGTTGTACCGTTGCTCTGGCGTCCAACGGCGAATCTGCAAGGATCGGCGGCGACGCAGCGACAGAACTTTCACGAACGGAGCCCCCGGTGAACTCTTCCACCCCGAAGCCCGACGAGATCGACACTCTTGCCTCGAGCGATGAGTCCCTCGCACAGCCGCTGGATGAACGCTGGCTGGCGATGATCGACACGGCTCTGAAGGTGCAGGCTCCGCTTGCCGCGAGCTACGTGGCCTCCCTGCGCAAGAAGAAGCCCAAGGCCACCGACGATGAACTGATGGACATGGTCTGCTCGCGTTTCCTGAACCTCATGACCGCGACCGGCGCTGGCGTGGGTGGCGTGGCGGCCCTCCCCGGCATCGGTACCATCGCCGCCATGGGCCTGACCATCGGCGAGGGTGTCTCCTTCGCCGAAGCCTGCGCTTTCCTGACCCTCTCGGCCGCGGCGATCCATGAGGTGGACATGAAGGACTCCTCCACCCGCCGCCTGGTGATGCTGGCGGTGCTCGCTGGCGAGCGCGGCGAGGAAATCATCGCCAAGTCCATGGGTAAGAAGGGTGTGAGCTGGGAGAACGTTCTGGCCGGGGGGAACGCCGGCATGGTCCAGGGCCTCATCTCTCAGCAGATCAGCCGCTATGTGCGCCGCCGCCTGATGGCCAAGGCCGGTGGGCTCTGGCTCGGTCGTCTGCTCCCCTTCGGCGTGGGCGCCATCATCGGCGGTATCGGTGCACGCATCGTGGCCGGCTCCGTCATCGAAGCCGTTCGCGACATTTTCAGCGAGGTGGATGTCGTCGAGTCCACCACCGTCGAGGGCGAACTGGAGAACTGAGCGACCGTCGGCCGCTCACCACAGCCGACACG
>JAEWEZ010000121.1 GCA_023389045.1 Actinomycetes bacterium | reverse complement strand
CGGGGCGGCCCCCCCCGGGGGGGGGGGGGCCCCCGAGGCCGTGGCCGTGCTCACGGCCAGCGGAAGTCAGTGCGGGGCGGGCGGGTGTCCCGTCGGCCCCTCACCGAGAGAAAACGGAGGGTCAGTTACCCACGCGGAAGCGGACGAAACCGGTGACGGTGCCGCCGGCCTCCTCCACGATCTTGCCGACGGTGGTCTTCGGATCCTTCGCGAAGGCCTGGTCGAGCAGGCAGTTCTCCTTGAAGAAGCCGTTGAGGCGACCCTCGATGATCTTCGGCAGAGCAGCCTCGGGCTTGCCTGCCTCCTTGGCGGACTCCTCGGCCACGCGACGCTCGCTCTCAACAACGTCAGCGGGCACATCCTCACGGGAGAGGTAGGTCGGGGAGTAGGCGGCGATGTGCATGGCCACGTCGTGAGCCACGGAAGCGCCGGCCTTATCGGTGGCAACCATCACGCCGACCTGCGGGGGCAGATCCTTGTTGGTGCGGTGCATGTAGGTGCTAACGACCTCGCCGGAAACGCGGCCGATGCGACGCACCAGGATCTTCTCGCCCATGGTGGCGCCAGCGTCGGTCAGAGCGGTGCCGAAGGGGGTGTCGGCCAGGTCCGCGGGCTCCTTGGCGCCGGACTCGACAGCGGCGGCAACGGCCTCGTCGCCGAGGGCCACGAACTTGTCGTTCTTGGCCACGAAGTCGGTCTCGGAGTTGAGCTCCACCATGGTGCCGGTCTGGCCACCATCGGTGTCGCGCACGTCGACGGCGATCAGGCCCTCAGACGCGGTGCGGCCCTCGCGCTTGGCGATGCCCTTGAGGCCCTTGATGCGGATGATCTCGACGGCCTTGGCCTTGTCGCCGTCGGCCTCGTCCAGAGCCTTCTTGACGTCGAGCATGCCGGCGCCGGTGGACTCGCGGATCTCCTTGATGTCAGCAGCGGTGTAGTTCGCCATGTGAGTTGTCCTCTTATCGCGGTGTGCGTGCGGAAGCTGGGCGGGGCGGTGGCCCCGTGAAGGGCCCGGGAGCGACGGTACCGCCCCCGGGCCCAAAGGTCACGAGATCAACGATGTCACTCGGACTTCTCGGAGTCAGCCTCAGCGGCCTTCTCCTCGGTGGTCTCCTCGGGGGTCTCCTCAGCCTTGTCCTGGGAGACGGACTCCTCGGCCGGGGCGTCCTGCTGCTGGACCTCGGACTGCTTGAGCAGCTCCTGCTCCCACTCAGCCAGGGGCTCAGCGTCGACGGCCGAGACGTTCTTCTCGCCGCCTTCGCTCTTCTGGTGGCGGGCCTGCAGGCCGGCGGCCACGGCGTCGGCGATCACGCGGGTCAGCAGGGTGACCGAGCGGATAGCGTCGTCGTTGCCGGGGATCGGGTAGGCAACCTCGTCGGGATCGCAGTTGGTGTCCAGGATCGCCACGACCGGGATGTTCAGCTTCTGAGCCTCATCGACGGCCAGGTGCTCCTTGTTGGTGTCCACGACCCAGACGGCGCTGGGGGTCTTGGCCATATCGCGGATACCGCCGAGGGTCTTCTCCAGCTTCTCCTTCTCGCGGCGCATCATGAGCAGTTCCTTCTTGGTGCGGCCGGAGGAGGCCACATCGTCGAAGTCGATCTGCTCGAGCTCCTTGAGGCGGTTCACGCGAGCGGAGACGGTCTGCAGGTTGGTCAGCATGCCGCCCAGCCAGCGCTGGTTCACGTAGGGCATGCCCACGCGGGTGGCCTGCTCCTGGATGGACTCCTGCGCCTGCTTCTTGGTGCCGACGAACAGGATGGTGCCGCCGTGGGCGACGGTCTGCTTCACGAACTCGAAGGCCTTGTCGATGTACGACAGGGTCTGCATGAGGTCGACGATGTAGATGCCGTTGCGCTCGGTGAAGATGTGACGGCGCATCTTGGGGTTCCAGCGACGGGTCTGGTGCCCGAAGTGGACGCCGCTCTCCAGGAGCTGACGCATAGTGACGACTGCCATAGTGGTGTCCTCTCATGGCCCTGGGCTCGCGCGGCGCACCCGGAGGCGTCCGCGGTCCTCGCGCAGGACCGTCTATCTCGGTTGTTCCCCCAGCACCGGTTGGCGTGGGGCCTGGTGCCCGGGCCGCCGACCGCCGTCTGCATCGTTACCCGGCAGGACCGGGGTTGGATTCGACGGACCGATGGTCGAGGTGCCGTGGTGGGCACGCGAAGTCATCCGGGCATGCCGGATGCTGGGTGAAGTCTATCCGACGGCGCGAGGGTGCATGTCGCGGCGTGCGTCACGTCGGGCGCGACAGGGAAACCAACCACGCGAGTCCTCCCCACGCACAGATATCCACCGCCCCCGGACAAGAGTTATGCCTCGTATGCGGCGAGTCCTCCCCACGCACAGATATCCACCACCCGACCCCGTCGGCTGCACCGCTGCGTCGTGCTCGGAAGGATCGCGGCATGACCTCCTTCGCAGTCCAGACTCCCCGCACGACGGATGCCGTACCTGCGGCGACTCCTTCCTACCGATGGCGGCTTGGAACGCTTCTGCTCAGCTTTTGTCTTGTGTTTCTTGCCGGGCTTTCACCCGCAGGAGCGGACGGGGAGGCTTCTGGTGGTGGTGGCGGAAGATGGCGTTGGCCAGTGCCACCGCCGCATCCGATCGTGCAGCCCTTCGAAGCTCCCTCGCATCGTTACGGCCCCGGGCATCGCGGCATTGATATTGCTGCTCCGCTCGGCGCCACTGTCACTGCCGTGGAGGACGGCACCGTGCATTTCGCGGGGATGGTCGCGGGGCGGGGCGTTGTTTCGGTGCGCCACCACGACGGGCTGCTGTCTACCTATGAACCGGTCGAGGCGTCTGTGGCGGCGGGGCAGTCCGTGCGCGCTGGGGATGCGCTGGGCACGTTATCGACGCAGGCAGGGGGCCTTCCGCACTGTCCGGAGGGGCCGTGTTTGCACTTGGGTGCCCGACGGGGGAAAGACGAGTACATCGATCCGGCTCCGCTGCTCAGTGCGGCCGGGCCGAGCGTGCTGCTGCCATGGCGGGGCGGTGCTGCTAGTGGAAATAGCTTTGGAGGCGGTCGGAGTGCAGACGCAGTGCAGGCTGCACGCGCCACTCACGAAAGCCGGATTCATGGCGCCGCTGCCTACCTGGTCAGTTCAGGCATGACTTCGGCATCCTCCTGGGACGGCATGCCGGGCGCACCCCGCACCCCTCACACGATCCTGCCCTTCAACCACCGCTTCAGCCGCTAGCACTTGCCCTGACTGTGGGCTGCGCGGGCGTTCAGGCAGCTGCACACCTACCCGGAACGGGGTACACGGTCTCCACGTCCGCGCCACACGGAGGCGCGCACGGCTCCACCCCTCTTTTCTCTTTTCTTCCAAGTGACGTGCGAGTACGTTCCAAATTTTGGAAGCTCGCCGCCTGAAACCCGGGCTGGGGCGGGTGCGTCCGTCGGCTTGTGCTCACGTACGCGCGGCCCTACGGCCCAGGCCCACCTCTTTCAAGCGACGTGTGGGTACGTTCCAAATTTTGGAAGCAGGCCACCCGAAACCCTGAGCCGGGCGCCACCTTCCTGCAGTGACGTGTGGGTACGTTCCAAATTTTGGAAGCAGACCGCCCGAAACGGGGGCGGGGCTTGGTGTAGGGCAGGAGTAGAGGTAGGGCCGAGGCAGGACTAGCGGTAGGGCCGAGGCAGGGGTAGAGGTAGGGCCGAGGCAGGGGTAGGGCAGGGACAGGGGTTAGCACTCTGAAACGCACGCCCGGCAACGCGCACCAGCGCGTGCCGCTCGCAAAGGTCGAGGCAGCGGGTCAGCGGACGCGACTAGGCCCGGGGATGCGCCTGTTCAACAGCACGGCGTAACCGCTCGGCACTCACATGCGTGTAAATCTGCGTGGTGGCGAGGGATGAGTGCCCCAGAAAGTCCTGCACGCTACGCAAATCCGCACCGCCCTCGACAAGATGCGTGGCCGCGCTGTGCCGCAAGGTATGCGGGCTGAGGTGTCCGTGCAGCCCCGCCTCCTGCGCGTAGCGGTCCACAAGCGTGCGCACCGCCCGATCCCCCAGCCGACCGCCACGCACGCCCAGGAACAGCGCATCCGCATCGGCCGGCGGAAGCGGCGTTGACCGCTGGGCACGCAACACGTCACGCCCCTCTCGCTCCCAACGCGTGATGGCGGCGAGCGCTGGCACTCCCACGGGCACGACTCGGTCCTTATCGCCCTTACCGCGTACCCGCACCGTGTGTTCCGTGTGGTCGACATGTGCGCGATCGAGAGCAACGAGTTCCGACACTCGCAGCCCCGACGAGTACAGCAACTCCAGCACCGCCGTATCGCGTAAGACCTGAGCATGTTCGAGGGCAGATTGATGCGCATCGGACTGCACGTTCTGTTTAGCTCTGCCCTGGGAAGATGCCGATCCACTGCGAGCCTCTTGTATGCGAGCCTCCTGCACGGGGGCCGACGCACCGCCGTCGGAATCCATCCCATCGGCACCACTCGCCAAGCCCCCATCGGGTCCGGAACCGTTGACCCCGACCGATCCGCGTGACCGCACTGAGTGCGCACGCCCGTTCCTCACAGGCTCGGTCCGCGGCGTGGAACCGCCGCCATCCCGTGCCGCATCCAAAAGATTTACCGCTTGCTGCGGGCTGAGGACGGCCGGGAGGTGCCGCCCGCGCTTCGGGGCGCGAAGTCGCGCACCGACGTCATTCGGGATTCGCCCCGTGGAGGCGAGCCAGCGGGTAAACGTCCGCGCGGCCGCAGCGGAGCGCGCGAGGGTACTTGCGGCAGCCCCTGCTTCGGCACGGGCGCCAAGCCAGGACCGCAGGGCCATCACGTCGAGGTCAGGGAGATCTAGCCGCTCGTGGACCGCGCAATGTTCCAGGAGCGTTTCTACTTCACGCCGGTAGGCAGTGATGGTGTGTTCGCTGCGTCCGCGTTCCAGACGCAGATGCCACACGAAAGCGTCGACTACCTCGGCATCCTGCGCAGAAAGCGTCGGCGCCGCCTGAGTTCGCATCTCGCGGGCCGCAACCGCAGATGCCCGTGAGTCCTTGACACCGGCAGTCCTGGCCCGGGCCGCCCCTCCTGCACTGCTCTGCACCGAGCCCCGCGCCTCGTCACGTGCCCGGCTGGTGCCCGAACCGCGCACGCCAGCCTCGCGCGCCGTGCTATCTGCGGCGCGGGATGTTTCCCTCCGCTTCGCCATAGGAGGATTCTCGCAGCTTCCGCCTCCGGCGGCCGACTCACAGCCCGCCTCCCCCTCGGCTCAGCCTTCCCCTGCCTCGCCACCGACCGCATTGATCGCGGTGGGAAAGCACCGCATGTCCCCCTGCTGCCGGCCCCGCCACCTGTCTCTCTCTCCCCCCCCCGCCTTTCCACCTCCCCACCGCCCTCCCTCTCCCCTCCCCCAGCCCCGCCTCACCGCTCCTTAGCCCCGCACTCGTCGGACCCCTGACGATGTCATCTGCACGTGCCCCAACAGTTCAAGACGTCCCACAGCAGCAAGCACGGAAGCGTCGTCGAGCCCCACGTCCAGCGCAAGCCGCGACACGTCGCGGGCGGAGCGTGGCGGCACCGCGTCGAGCACACGTCGGTCGGTTCCGGTGAGGAGATCCAGCTCGTCTTGCACCGTCCGTTCGGG
>JAEWEZ010000072.1 GCA_023389045.1 Actinomycetes bacterium | reverse complement strand
CGCGAGGTCGTCGCAGTGAACTCCGGCACCTCCGGCCAGCACCTGGGGATGCTCGCGCTGGGCCTGAAGCCCGGGGACGAGGTCATCGTCCCCTCCTTCACCTTCGCCGCGACCGCGAACTCCGTGGCCGTCTCCGGCGGAGTGCCCGTCTTCGTGGACGTGGACCCTGACACCTTCGCCCTGGACCCGGCCGCTGTCGAGGCCGCGATCACCGAGCGGACCGTCGGCATCCAGCCCGTCCACCTCTACGGCCACCCTGCCCCGATGGATGCGCTCGTGGACATCGCGACCCGGCACGGGCTGTGGCTGTTCGAGGACGCCGCCCAGGCGCACGGCGCGACCTGGCAGGGCGCCCAGGTGGGCACCTTCGGTGACGCGGTGATGTACTCGCTGTACCCGACCAAGAACATGACCTCCGGCGAGGGCGGCATGGTCGGCTGCGCCCGGCCCGAGACTGCTCGTCAGGTGCGCCTGCTGCGCAACCAGGGCATGGAGACGCAGTACGCGAACGAGATCGCCGGCTACAACAACCGCATGACCGACATCCACGCCGCGATCGGCCGGGTCCAGCTGCGCAAGCTCCCCGACTGGACCGCGACCCGTCAGGCGAACGCTGCCTTCTTCGACCAGCACCTCGAGGGCGTCGTCACGCCCGTCGTGCGCGAGGGAGCGACCCACGTCTACCACCAGTACACGGTGAAGATCGACGGCGCGACCGCTGCGGAGCGCGACGCCTTCGCGACCGCGCTGCGCGAGGAGCACAAGGTGGGCTGCGGCGTGTACTACCCCACGCCCGTGCATCGCCTCGCGACCTTCCAGAGCGACGTGGACCTGCCGGTCACCGAGTTGCTGGCCCGCGAGGTCCTCTCCCTGCCGGTCCACCCCTCCCTCTCCGACCTGGACCGCGAGCGGATCGTCGCCGCGGTGAACACCGTCGCGAAGGCAGGTGCGTGAGCATGGCGACGCCGCTGCGCGCGGGCCTGATCGGCCTGGGCATGATGGGGCGCCACCACGCCCGCAACCTCCGCGCCCTGGACGGGGTGGACCTCGTCGCTGTTGCCGATGCGCACGGTGACCCGCATGGCGCGGCCCCCGACCTCGACGTGCTGCCGGACGTCGAGGCGCTCATCGCCTCCGGCATCGACTACGCCGTCGTCGCCGTGCCCACCCAGTTCCACCGCGACGTCGCCCTCGCGCTCGCCGACGCCGGGATCCACACCCTCGTCGAGAAGCCGCTCGCCTTCGACATCGATGAGGCGGAGGAGATCACCGCCGCCTTCGAGAAGGCGGGCCTCGTGGGCGCGGTCGGCTACATCGAGCGCTACAACCCCGCCCTGCAGGGGATGCGCAAGCGCATCGCCGATGGGCAGCTGGGGGAGATCTACCAGATCGTCACCCGCCGTCAGGGTGGTTTCCCCGCCCGTATCGCCGATGTGGGCGTGGTCAAGGACCTCGCCACCCACGACCTGGACCTGACCGCCTGGGTGGCGCAGTCCGAGTACGCCTCCGTGGCAGCCACCTCCACCCGCCGCAGCGGCCGCAAGGATGAGGACATGGTCTCCATCGCGGGGCGCCTGGCCAACGGTGCTATCACCGGGCACCTGGTCAACTGGCTCTCCCCGTTCAAGGAGCGCGTCACCGTGGTCACCGGCGAAAAGGGCGCCCTCGTGGGCGACACCCTCAACGCCGACCTCACCTTCTACGCCAACGGGGAAACCCAGACGAATATGTGGGACTCGATGGCCTCCTTCCGGGGAGTCTCCGAAGGTGATGTGACCCGCTATGCCCTCACCCGCCAGGAGCCGCTGAAGACCGAACACGAGGCTTTCCGCAACGCCATCCTGGGCGATGCCTCCAACATCGTGACCATGCGCGAAGGCCTCAACACGGTGCGCACCGTCGAGGCCGTGCTGGAGAGCGCGCGTGACGGACGTGTGGTGGAACTCTGAGAACCAACTGGATCCCCCGACCGGGCGCTCTGCTGCGTAGCCTTGCACGGCTCGCGGTGAGCGCCCGTCTCGGGCTCCCGGGGGAGGCCGGAGAACGACTGCAATACATGGGGCTGATGGGAGCCCTTGATGCCGGAACAATTCCGGCAGGCCTGCACGCCGGAGTAGAGCGGCAGCTTGGCGTTGCCGATTGCTGCCATCAGAACGGGCAGACACAAATGGCCGCCGTGCATCTGGGTAAAGCCCTTCGTCTGCTCTTTCACCCTGCCCTGCAAGGGGGGACCGGGGGAGAGAAACCCTGGTTCCTGTCCCCCAAGGAGCATCTGGCTGCGTTCCATCACAGTCAGCTTCTGAGCGACCTGCGCGCTGCTGATGCACGCGCGGCCCACGCACTGCCGCGTCGGCCCCTGCCCACCCCCACCCGTGTCGGCATCATCGGACGGCGGCACTGGGCGTTTGTGGATTCCCTCCAGGATGAGCTTGCTGCTCAACCCGGGTTGGATATTCGTCGAATCGATCTGGACGACATCCTGGCGCCCAACGAACTCCCTGACCTCTTTACCCTCACTCGACTGGCGGCAGAGCAAGCACACGGGGCGCCTCGCCCATCGCTGCCGGCCGCACTGGCACATGCCATCGACGACTGCGATGTCCTCTGGGTGGAGTGGGGGCATCTGCCGGCCGCGTGGCTGAGCAGGCATGATCTGGGAGATCGCGCCCTCGTGGTGCGTCTGCACCGATACGAAGCACTCGCGCCCTACCTGCAGTTGCTCGATATGGAACGTGTAGACCGCATGGTGTTTATCGCGCCTCATGTGCGCACACTGGTGGCATCCCTGCTCGATAGGCCCCAGCTGCTGCAGGCAGATGTGATCGCGAACAGGCTGAACGCTGAGATTCCGGATGACGTGCAAGGGGATCGAGACAGCAGCGTCTTGCAGGTGCAATGGGCACCCGCGGTGAAGGATGTGGAATGGGTGCTCGACGTGTTCGAGCACGCCCGCCAGCAGGTCCCCGACCTCAGACTGGTGCTGGCGGGGAAGCCCATCCCAGACGACGACCCGAGGGCGGAGAGGATCCGGGCACGCCTCGATGCCCTGGGGGAGGCTGTTCTCATGCCCGGTTTCGTGTCCGATATGGGCGCCCTGTACCGTCAATGCTCGATGATCGTGTCCGGGTCTCTTCAAGAGGGGTCGCAGGAATCCATCGATGAGGCGGCCCTGCACGGCTGTATCCCGGTGGTGAGGGACTGGCCGCATGTGGCGGCGCCGGGGCCTCGCGGCTTGTTTCCTGAACAGTGGGTTGTGGGCTCTCAGGACGCAGCCGTACAACGCATTGTGGAAATCGAGCGTGATCTGAGCGAACAGGAGTGCCAGAGCCTGCGGGAAGACACTGCTCGATCCACCCGCCAGCGTCGAGACCCGCACACGGTGGTCGACGCCTTGGCGCATCTGCTGCGCACAGCAAACAGCCGTGAGACGTCTGAAGGAGACGCCCCGTGAACTCTGCCAGTCCTGGCACCGCAAACGCCGCGACGGTGACGCCGCATGTGAAGCCGCTTCGTGAGGTTTTCTCGGAGCTGCTGACGGTGCTGCCTGCTGGTAGCCGCAGGTTCCTCTACACCTATGCGATTGCCACCAGCTGCCTGTCCCTGCTCGACGTGGCAGCACTGAGCTTGATGGCCCTGACCGCGACGGCTGTGACCTCGGGGTCTCCCGTGACCATCCCGGTGGTGGGATGGACCTTCGCGGGCCTGAAGGGGTACATCACGATGATCGCGGTGCTCTGTTCGCTCGTGATCGTGAAGTCCCTGCTCAATATTGTTTTCCTACGGATTGCCACGGCTCGCTTCGCCGCGCATGAGGTGGCGATTGGTCAGCGTCTGCTGGCGGCGTACATGCGCTCGCCGTGGGAGAGGCGCCTTGGGCGGAACTCAGCGGATATCGTGCGGTCGGTCGACTCGGCGGTGGCCACCACGGTCTCCGGTGTGCTGATGCCCTCGATGAGCCTGTTCACCGAGATCGTGTCCACCACCCTGATTCTGATGGTTCTCGTGGTGGCTCAGCCGGTCACGGCTGCCGTGACGATCACCTACCTCGGGGCCTTGGCGCTTCTGCTGTCTCGGGTGATCTCGCGATCTGCGGTCCGCAACGGTCGAGACAACCGTGAGTATTCCTTCCGCACGGTGCGAGTGATTACCGAAGCCGTGGGAGCGCTCAAGGAAATCACGCTGAAGGGCAGCGGATCGCAGGTGGAGGAGCAGGTTCTTCTCAACCGCCGCCATGCCTCCCGTGCTCGTGCGCAGGCGCAGTTCCTCAGCCAGGTTCCCCGTTTCGTGCTGGAAGCGGGCCTCGTGGTTGGTTTCGCATTGATCGGCGGGGTTGGCTTCATGACCGGCGGCGAGGAAGGCGCGGTGCTGTCGATCGCGCTGTTCGCCCTGGCAGGTTTCCGTATCGTTCCCTCGCTCACGCGTTTCCAGGCGATTCTTTCGCAGATGAACTCCGCTAGGTCCTTTGCGGAGCATGTGCTGGACGATATTCGGGAGGCCGAAGAGCTGGAGGCGGAGCGTCGCGCCCTGGGCAGCCACCAGCTAGCGGGGAGGATGCACGAGATCCGTTTTGAGGACGTGAGTTACCGCTATCCCAAGGCGGAGGGCGAAGCGATCTCGAACGTCAATCTCACGATCCCCCCGGGGGCGCGGGTTGCCTTTGTTGGTTCCTCCGGCGCTGGAAAGTCGACGATGGTGGACCTGCTGCTCGGTCTGTTGGAGCCGACGGCTGGCCGCATCTTGATTGACGGCATCCCCCTGCAAAAAGCTGTGGATTCGTGGCGTGCCAGCATCGGCTATGTGCCGCAGGAAGTCTCCCTCTTCGATGCGTCCATCGCCCAGAATGTGGCGCTCACCTGGGATGCCGAGGCGGTGGACCGGGAGCGTGTGGTGGAGGCCCTGAAATCCGCTCAGCTCTGGGAGACGATTTCCTTGCGCCCCGGTGGGATCGACGCCATGGCCGGGGAACGCGGTATGTCGCTCTCCGGTGGGCAGCGTCAGCGCATTGGCATCGCCCGTGCCGTCTATGACAATCCTTCGGTTCTGGTTATGGACGAGGCCACGAGTGCCCTAGATACCAAGACGGAAGCGGCGATCGCTGATGCGGTCCGCGCCATCCCCGATGTGACGGTGGTGCAGGTTGCTCACCGTCTGGCTGCAGTGGTGGATTCGGACATCATCTTCTACTTCCGTGATGCGCGTCTGCAGGCCTACGGTTCCTTCGACGAGGTGGTGGAGGCAGTGCCGGAGTTCGCAGAGCAGGCAGCTCTCGCGGGCCTCGGCGGGCGTCGCAGCAAGGCACAGCAGCAGAACCACCTCCCGCCGGTTGCGGGGCAGTGACGGCGGGGAACCACTCGGCCCTGTGATGTTCGCGAACGACGGGACACTACGCACCGTCCCTGCGGCGTGTGCGGGCTACTGAACCCCTCTCTACCCCTTCTATCGGTTCAGGACCGACGCGTAGATCTCGTGAAGACGCAGCGCTGCGACCTGGCTGGAGCGCTCCTGCACCACGAAGCGACGGCAGGCCTCTGCCAGTGCCCCGTCGGCCCGATGCCCTTCCAGGAAGGGACGCACCGCCCGTGCCAGGCAGGCCCCGTCGGCATCGGCTGGCACCACAGCGCCGGTTGTTCCGTCGGCAAGCATTTCCTTTTTGCCATCCCCGTCGGTCACCACCACGGGAACGCCGCAGGCCTGCGCTTCCAAAAGCACGAGCCCCGCGGCTTCCCCACGTGAGGGCAGGATGAGCGCATCAGCGCTCTGCAGAACACTGCAAACCTGCTCCCGGGGCACCGCCCCATGCCAGGTGCAGGGCACCTCGAGGCTGCGGGCGTAGGCTTCGAGATCTGCCCGGAGAGGACCGTCTCCGACGATCTCCACCCGCACCTTGGCCCCGTCTCTGCGTAGGGCCTGCGCGCAGTCGAAAACGAGACGCGGCTGCTTTTGCTCTACGAGCCGCCCCACGAACAGCAGGCGTAACTCGCCATCGGGCTGATGAGCGGGCAGGGTAAATGCCTCGGTATCAATGCCTTGGTACAGCACATCGAGGCGGTCCGGGCAGGCGCCTGCCCGCTGCGCTATACCGGCCAGGTAGCCACTCACCGCTAGCGTACGAGCGGAATGGCGAAGAGCCGCCGTGGTGTTGCGGCGGTGCCAGCGCGTCATCGGGTCGGTCGCAGAGCCTGCGCTGCGGGTGACATCCGTGCCATGCACTGTCGTGACCATTGGCACGCGAAGGTGTCGGCTCGCCGCGACCGCCGCGAGGGACCACACGGAATGATGCTGATGAATCACATCGGGGCGCAGCCGACGCAGGAGTGCGTACTGCCGGGGGAGGGCGAGGCCAGCCAACCGTCGGCGCATATCCCAGGATCCCGCCTGCGGCGGAAGGGCTGCAGTCAGTGGAACGCCGATACGCGGATCCTCGACCTGCCCTGCAAGTGGCACCGCGACAGCGCGCACTTTGTCCTGTTGGATGAGCAGGCGCGAATGCTCGGTGACGAAGTACGTGGGAGGGACCCGAAGCAGGGCGGTGGTGAGCGCAAGACGGACAGGTTCCGCTGTGTTGCCTACAGGATCTGCGAAAGATGGTGTTGCGGTCGCCATATGCGCTCCTACCAGGCCGATGAGGGGGTGAACTCGTTCGAAAAGCGGCCCTATCATGCGGCTGCGGTAGCATCGAACGGGTCGCTGTGAGTGTACGGCAGCGCGCGTGCTACACGTCCATGAGCGTCCGGACGTGACCCGGTAGAAGAGGAGAACCTGTGGCTGAGGATCGCCCCCATATCCTGTATGTCGCCTTCAGCTACCCGCCCTCTCATGCCTCCGGTGTGTATCGAGCGTTGGCAATGTCGAATGCCTTTGCCGCCGCGGATTGGGACGTGACGGTTCTGACCACAACCGTCGAGTACTTTGAGGATTCGACGGGAGTTGATCCCTCCCTCATGGAGCGAGTGGATCCGCGGATCCATAGTGAACGCGTACCGTTCCTCGCGGGAGATGGCGACGTATCCGGTTGGCCCTGGCTGCGTGCGCGGTGGCCCGAGCTGTGGCAAACCGTGCGAAACCGAAGGGACCTGGGGATCTTCCCCGAACGGAAATACGCCACCTGGCGCCCCGCCATTGCTGAGGCCGCCGAAAGAATTCACCGTCAGCACCCGGTTGATCTCGTAGTCGCCACCGCGAACCCGCATGTGGACTTCACGGTGGGCAAACACCTCAAGGATCTCTACGGCGTTCCTTACGTGATGGACTACCGAGACGCCTGGTCGCTCGACGTGTTTAGCGGGCGCACCATAGCCACCACCACCTCGGCACAGGGCAAGGCCGAGGCTGAACTTTTAGCCGACGCCTCTGCCGTGTGGTTCGTCAATGACGCAATCCTCCAATGGCATCAGCGCCAGTACCCCGAGGCCGCTTCACGGATGCGAGTAGTTGCTAACGGCTTCGACCCCGTCTCTGGCGGCCACGCCACGACCCCGAGGCAGGGCCGTGAGCAGGGCCTGCGTTTCGGATACATCGGCACCATGACCGGCCAAGTCCCACTCGAGGACCTTTTCAACGGCTGGGAGATCGCCGTCGGGCGCTCTCGTGCCCTTGCCGGGGCCGAACTGCGGATGCACGGTTACCTCGGGCATTCATCGCAGTCCGATGAACGCATGCGCTCCCTTTTCGACACCTACCGCGAGCTGGGCGTGCACTATGCCGGCCCCGTGGGTAAGGCCGAGATCGCCGATGCCTATGCGCAGATGGATGCGCTGGTCCTTGCCCTGGGGACTGGACAGTACGTGACCAGCGGAAAGGTGTACGAGTACGCCTCGACCGGTAAACCGATTGTTTCGGTGCATGATCCCGGTAATGCCACCACCGCGGAACTCTCCGCATACCCGTTGTGGGTGCCGACTGCTGAACTTGAACCGGCTTCGATCGCCGCGGCGCTCGAGGCCGTTGCCGAGATCGCCATGCATGTGAGCGCCGACGATATCCGACAGGCGCAGGATTTTGCTGAAAAGTTCTCCCGCGCCCATCAGCTTCAGATTGCTGTGGACGATTGCGCGAGGATCATCCGATGACGACGACTTCACCTGAACCCTGCATGCTGGTACTGATCGATACCGAGGGGCACTCCGTGAACGCCCTCTCGGAAATGGCCGAGGTTCTCCGTTCAGGAGCTAAACGCCCGATCCACCTGAGCGTGTTGCGTATGGGTTCCGACAAGCTGCCTACGCTGCCCCCGGGCGTGGATGACCTGGTGGACGTCCCGCTGCAGCCACTACCCGCCGCGCTGCATTCGCTGGTGAGCCGTGCCCAGAGATCCCCCATCGGACGCAATCTGGTGAGGATGAGCCCGTGGGATCGCGGTGTGCGAGTTCGACAGTCGATTCGCGACTTCCCCGAGGCGCTACAGCGTATCCATGGTGCTCAGGTGTTGCTCGCCGGCGGACGCGACGCGCTACTCACGGTATGGACGGTGTCCCGCTCACGGCCGGATATGGCTGCGGTCTATGGGATGCGCAGCGCAATCCGTGCGGTGGACGAGGCCACGGACCGCTGAGGGCAGCATGAAGGCTCAGCGTCGCAGTAGGGCGCTGAACCCCTTCTCGTCGTCCCCGTGGCAGCGGTTGCGCTGCACCCACGCACGCGCTTCCAGACCAGCCTGCTGGCGCACCTGAGGATCACGGTGGGCGAGGATACGCGCGACCGCACCGGCAACATCCTCCACCACCCACTCATCGGGGTACAGGGAGCGCGCACCATTCCATGGCGCTGCAAAGGGCCAGTTACGAACCACCGGGACTGCACCCGCGCTCGCACCCTCCGGCACTGCCTCATGAGCGCTCTCAATCAGCGAGCTGGACATGAGAAAACCGGCACGCCCCAGAAGCTCGGGAACGTCATCGCGAAAGCCCAGAACCTCCACCGCATCGCCGAGACGCTCCCGCAGCGCCATGACCTTGTCGTGATGCTTCCAGTCGCGGGGATCTGTCGCTGGTTCGGGGCCAATCAGCAGCAAGCGATAGCGCGAGTCATGCTCGCGGAGGGCTTCGAGAACTTCCAGGGTGAAGACCACGTCTTTAATGGGCGGTGCCCAGCCCACCTGTGCCAGGACGAACTCGTCACCCTCCTGCTGCGCAGGAGCAAAGGGGGAGAAATCGTGGGCGTTCGAGACCACCTGGGTTCCGCCGGTCTGGGGCAGACGGGGAATGAGCTGATAGCCCATACGCTCCAAGAAATCCGAGACGAAAACGACCCGGTCCACGGCGGCCATACGGATCGTCATGGCATAGGGCGTAAACAGCTCAAAGCGGTGAATGCGCAGAGTGAGGCGCACGTTAAAGCGGCGCAGGTCCAGCAGCGTCATCCAGGCGGACCAGAACGACCCCCATTCCAGGAACACCTCATCGGCCCATTCGAGGGGCTCCACCAGCTCCTGCGGCACCTCCTGCACAGTGCCGTGCAGGGAATACGCCCAGCGTGCACGGAGGGTGCGGCGGTGGTTAAGACGGTCGCCGACGGGCAGGTCTCCCAAATCCATAGTCCGCACTTCGATGCACGGATCCGCTTCGAGGAGGTCCCTGACACGGTGGGCGAAGGTCCACAGCCCCTGGGAGAGTATCAGGACCCGACGGGGACGCTCCGCAGTCGCTTCAGGGAACTCACGGGAACGATCCGGAACGGGAGCATCCGGTTGCGAGAACAGCAGACGGCCCGCCCGCGTGCCCAGGAGATCCCTGTGGAAAGCATCAGGATCGCGGATGAAGGCAGGCGTACGGAGCGTATTCGTGGTGTGGTGGAAGGCCAGGAGGCACGCCATATCAGCCCACTCCACGGCGAGGTTTTCTCGTCCCCGCTCCAGGTGATGGTCGGCCCGCTGGAGAAGGGCTGAAACCGTTTCGTCGAGATCATCGCAAAGCATTCCCTGCTGAAGTAAGCGGTAAGCGCGAGCGAAGCGGTGAGCTGCTGCAGTGTCACCGTGCCGGAGAGCTAGAGGAGCCACGCGGTCAGAGCCCAGGACAGCCCCGAGTCGAGGATGCCTCGTGGCGATGGAGAGGGCGCGCGCGGCCGGGTTTTCACGCATTAGCGGGAAACCTTGAGAAAGCGACGCATGATGCCGCGAGCCACGTCTGCGTCGTGTTCGAAAGACAGCTCCGCGGCACAGGCATCCGCGTTCTGCTTCCACGTCCAGATCTGTTCAGCATCGACATCCTGGAGGGAGGCGAGGATGTCCTCGGACGAGAAGCTCTCCGAGATCGGGCCGAGATCGTAGGCCCTATTCAGGTCTGCCATCTCCGGGGTGGGACCGATTGCAATACCCAGCCGAGCCTGCACGTAGTCAAAGTACTTATTCGGGAGGGTCAGATGCGCATTGCGATGGGCCGGCGGCAGCCAGAAAACCCCGAGATCATAGGCATTGAGGGTGGGCGGGAGCTGATCGGGGGCCACTGGATCTAGGAGCCGCACGCGTCCGCTATCCCCGGCGCGGCGCCGCAGCTCATTGAGGTATTTCCCGCCGTCATTTCCACTCACCAGGAACAAATCGAGGCTAAAACGCTCGGGAAGCGCGAGCACCGTGTCGATCGTCAATTCCAGGTTGCGCCCATGCACCGCAGCGCCGGAATGGACCAGCCGCACACGGTTTTCCTCCATCGGCGAGGGGGAGAGGTCATGCAGACGTGCGGAGTTACGCATCACCTCAGCATGGACGCCGTAACGCTCCTGATAGAGCTGCGCGATCCTTCCAGCCACTGTGGTGACAGCGGCGGCTCGTGGAAGATAACGGCGGCACAGGTGGTCCATCAGCGGAGCGACGAGGAGGCGCCAACTGGTGACATGGGTGCGTTCCTCAGGAGCCCACTCGTGCATATCCGCCCAGATGGGAGCACCGTGGGCTACAGCCTCAGCCAAGGCCAGAATACGGGCCTCATTAGCGACAACCAGGTCGAAGCGTTCGCCTTTGAGTGCTGTGAGCACCCACTGCACAGCGGGAGCGGCAAGTTCGGCGGAGCGCAGTCTGCGCAGAGCGAGCCGCGCGACGCCGGTAGGAGTTTGCGGGAGGGTGGGCAGGTTATCGGGCACCTGCAGGTGCTCTTCCACGCCTTCCGGCGTGGGCCCGTATCCGACGGTGGTCACGGCGCCGAATTCGCGAACGACGGAGAGTTGCCTCAGCACCCGCGCATCACGGTGGATGGGGGAGAGGGAAATGACCAGGATCCGCGGCTGTGACACGTCCGGTAGTATAGGCGAGCGCTACCCGCCCCCGGTGGGCTGTGCTGATGATGCCCCGAGAGATGCGTTGACCGGATAGCACGCCTCACGTGTCCGTTTTGGCTTATGACCCCCGTGAAGCGCTACCGCCCGACGGGCAAGTCCCCCGCTGCCAACCACTTGGAGTGCCCCGCCGTGGAAAGCGTAACGTGGGCCCAGGCTTTGGGCCAGGCTGCACTTCTGTGCAGCCTTTTGTTCCTTGTGGGCTTGCCTGTACTCAGGCTCGGGGGAATGCCATGGTGGTCCGCTGTTCCCCTTGCCCCACTCGCGACAACGTGCATCGTGGCAACGGCCGCGGTGTGGTGGGCCTGGACCCCATGGGACTGGAACCTCGTGCCGGTGGTTGTGACCGCATGCGTGGTGGGATATGCGGTACGTGTACTGCATCGCCGTGTGTATCGGGTTTCTGAGGCGCAACACCCGGATCCTGCACATACCCGCGCGCAGTCCCCGCAGCCAGGAATGGGCCAGCGTGTACTGGTGATCACCGCCGTGGCGGTCATTTGCTCCATCATTGTTCAAGCGGGGCCGATTGTTGCAGGCCTTGGGCGTCCTGATGCTCTTCTTCAACGGTGGGACCACCTTTTCCATCTCACCGCGATCCGCACTATCTGGGATACGGGCGATGCTTCCACACTTCATCTGGGGCGGATCTCGGTGGGATCACATTCGGATCGTTACTATCCCGCGGCCTGGCATGATCTCGTCACACTTCTTCCCAGCCATAATGTCGCTCTGGTCTACAACGTGGGCGATGTGGTGCTGGGAACCGTCCCGTGGGTGCTGGGCGCGGCTATGCTCGCCCATGTTGTGGCGCCTCACCTGCGCACAGCGCCTGCTATCGGTGCACTGCTGAGTGCGGTAACGACAGCAACGCCGCTGGTCGTGGGGACCGGGCAGGCGCATCAGCCAAACCTGCTGGGCTTTGCATTGCTGCCGGCCGCGCTTGCTGCGGTGATTCGGGCTATCGATGACAGTCCTGAGTCTGCTCCGCCCTATCGGCGCATACTGGTGGTGGTGCTCGCCGTGGGCGCTACAGGCTTTGCCCACCCCAATACGGCAGTCACACTTTTGCTTTTGGCGACGCCTTTTGCGTTGCGGTCTGCGGTGAGGCTTGCTCAGAACGCCTGGTCACATCGACCCCTATGGATGCGGGCAGGGCTTCTTATCGCTTCCACTGCACCGGTGCTGTGCGTCTTGGCTATTCGGCTAACGCCGCGTGGGCAAAGCATTTCCGCCTTTGAACGCTCTTTAGACCCTGCCACGTGGGGTGAAACGCTCCGCATGACGGTGTCGGTGCAGTCGAACCTGTGGCCGGTTGTGTTCAATGCCTGGTTGGGGCTGCTCGCGATTGTCGGCGCCATACTGTGCCTTGCTCTGCGTCGCCCCACTCCCGTGCTGGTATTGGCGATTGGCGCGATCATTCATATCGACGCTTTACGCTCAGCCGGGTGGGGGTTTTCTACCCTTTACTATGATGACCCCGTTCGTACCGTCGTTACTCTCTGCGTGGCTGCATTGGTTCCGGCGGTTGCGGGCATGGCTGCGGCTGCGGAAATTATAGAACGCCTGTGTGGGGATAATAATCTACGGCGTCTCTCGGTGGGCTATATCGCATACGCTGTTGTTATCGCGGTGACCGTCTTTGCGTTGGCGGGCAGTGTTCAATATCGGGCGAAAAGGACTGCCCTTATTGCAGATCCAAAGCCGGGTTCAGTAGTGATGGTTTCGGGGCTGGAACAGGAGAAGATGGCCCATATGGCGAGTATTATTGGGCCTGACGACGCCGTTCTTGCCTCCCCGCTGTCCGGTGCGGCCTACCTTTATCCCCTGTACGGAACAAAGGTTGTTTTTCCTGTTCACTCCACCTCTCGCACTCCGAGTCAGGACCTCATCACACAGAAAGTCCAGCTCCTGGAGCGCGATCCGTCGGTGTGCCGGGCTCTGAAAGACTGGCAGGTGAGGTACGTCTACCAGGATCCACTCCTGTATTCCGAACCTGATCCGGCGGAAAGGTCGCTTAACTCAGTGGAAATCCCCGGGGCGATGGTTGTCGCCTCCGCGGGGCGCGCTCAGCTTCTGCGTCTTCCGGAGTGTGACGATGCTGGCCTGCCAGAAAACCTGCAAGAGTATCCCTAGAGCGAACGCTAAGCGCGGCGCCCTGGGCGGCTGCATATGCCCGCTAGTCTTGAACAAGCACCTGAGCCGCTGGATTTCGTTGGAGGAGCACATGAAGATCTTGTCCGTCGTGGGCGCGCGCCCGCAGTTCGTGAAGCTGGCGGCGATTGCTGATGCCGCTGCCGGACGCGACGATGTCGAGCACGTGATCGTCCATACCGGCCAGCACTACGACGCGAAGATGTCCGATGCGTTCTTTGCAGACCTGCGCATCCCCGCACCCGATGTGAACCTCGCGGTCGGCTCGGGCTCGCATGGCCGCCAGACCGGCGCCATGCTCGCCGGGATGGATGAGGTGCTCGAGAAGCACCGCCCCGACTGGACCCTCGTCTACGGCGATACCAACTCCACGCTCGCCGGCACCCTCTCCGCGGTGAAGATGCACCTGAAAGTGGCTCACCTCGAGGCGGGCCTGCGCTCCTTCAACCGCCGGATGCCCGAAGAGCACAACCGCGTTCTCACCGATCACGCCGCAGATCTCCTGCTCGCCCCCACCGAGGTGGCTGCGGGGCACCTGGCTGCAGAAGGCCTCGCCGAGCGCACCGTGGTGGTTGGGGACGTGATGACCGACGTGTGCCTGCGCGTGGCAGAAGCCGTGCGTGGCAGCGAACTGCGCCTCCCCGAGGGGATCGACCCGCAGAAGCCTTTCGCCGTGGCCACCATCCACCGCGCCGATAACACCGATGATCCGGAGCGTCTGGCCGCGATCATCCGCGCCCTGCAGGACCTCTCCCTGCCGCTCGCGCTGTTCGCCCACCCGCGCCTGGTCGCGAAGGCACAGGAAGCGGGCATTGAACTGGCCGGGGGAGCCGTGCACGTGGGTGAACCTCTGGCCTACCCCGATCTGATGAATGCCCTGCAGCATGCCGCTGCCGTGGTGACGGACTCCGGCGGCCTGCAGAAGGAGGCCTACCTGCTGGGCGCTCCCTGCTCCACGGTGCGTACCGAAACCGAGTGGGTGGAGACCCTGGAGAACGACTGGAACCGTCTGGTGGCGGATCCGTCGGAACTCACCGCGGCGGTGGAGCGCCCCCGCCCCACGGCGGAGCGTCCCGCGCACTACGGTGACGGTCAGGCCTCTCAGCGCGTGGTGCAGACCCTGCTCGATCACGCATGATTCGCCTGCCGCGCCCTGCCCGTCTGACGACGAACCGGTCCTCGCAGCGCTCGCCTCAGCAGCGGCGCCCCCGCGTGGTGATCGGCACCCGCCTCTACACCCCGGAGGCCAGTGCTGCCGCTTTCCGACTGGAAGCGCTCGCCGTCGCGCTGGAAGAGGCCGGCGCCGAGGTCAAAGTACTGACTACAGCGCCGCCCCCGGGCGTGACGGGCACGGTGCGTGCCGGATCGCCCTCGCGCTGGCCGGTCAAGCGTGACAGCCAGGGGCAGGTGCGCGGCTACCTCTCATACATGAGTTTCGATGTGCCGTTCTTCTTCCGTGCGCTCCTGCAGCGACGCATGGACGCCCTCGTGATTGAGCCCCCGCCCACCACAGGGCTGGTGGGAATGTGCGTGGCCGCCCTGCGTCGCGTGCCCTACACCTTCTATGCGGCAGATGTGTGGGCTGATGCCACCAACAGCGTGGAGGGAGTTCCCGGCCCGATTCGCACGGCGGTGCGCACCGCCGAAACCACCGTGTGGAAGCGTGCAGCCCGCGTACTGACGATCTCCCCGGGAGTGCAGGCGCGCGTAGAAGAACTGATCGGGGCCCGCGACCGCGTGGTCATGATCGGCAATGGCATCGACACGGACACTTTCACCCCGGAGGGCCCGGATACGGGGGAGAACCCCGACGGCGCCTCACCGTACTTCGTCTATGCCGGCACCGTCTCGGAATGGCAGGGGGCCGACGTTTTCCTCGCCGCTTTTGCCGAGGCCCGTCGGGCACATCCCCAGGCCCGGCTGTTGTTCTTCAGTGAGGGATCGGGGCGCGACCAGCTCGAACAGCAGGTTCGTGAGCAGGGGATCGACGGGGTGGAGTTCCGCGGCAAAGTGCCACCCTCCGAGATTGCGCGAGTACTGCGCGGTGCCGTGGCCGGGCTCTCCTCCATCACCCCCGGTCAGGGGTACGAGTTCGCGCTGCCCACCAAGATCTACGCCTCGACCGCCTGCGGCACTCCGGTGATCCACGCGGGTGAGGGCGCTGCGCATGAGCGTATCCGCGAGGGGGGCCTAGGCTGGCCCTGCGCATATGACAGTGCCGCTGTGGCGGAGGCGATGACCCAGGCCCTGGATGGTGCCAACCGCCCACGCCGCGAGCACCTGCGGCAATGGACGATGGAGAACGCCTCCCTGGCAGGCTGTGCCCGCCAGGGAGCAGCTCAGATCCTGGGCAGCATCCAGCGGTAGCCGGCTCCGCGCACGGCGTGACCCCGCTGTCAGGACGGGGCAATGCCTGTCGTGTCCCCTCCGCACACCGCTCCGTGCCCCCACTCCATGGGCTCGTGCGATTAGAAAATAAGGCGCAGGCCGGGAACTTTCGCAGCGAGAAGCGAGATCACTGCGGAAATAATCACGGTGAGGAACCAGAGCAGCAGCAGGGGGAGCGCCTCGGGCTGAGCCAGATAGGGCACAGCTTCCCGCAGCGGAATCATCACCAGGAAGTGCACAAGGAACACTCCAAAGGTCGCTTCTGCGAGGGTGCGGAGCCGATGCGCCCAGGCGCCCTCCATACGCCATGAGCTGGTCAGTGAAACCCACGCCGCAAAGAACATGACGGAATAGGCCATGAGCAGCGGTGCGGTGTAGGAGACGCGCCATATGCTCAGCAGGGGATGATCAGCATTCTTTGCTTCAAGAATGGTCATCACAGCGATCAGCGGAATGCAGCCGGCAAGCAGCGCCACCGCGATACGCCGTGACGGCGGGGAGAGCATGATGGCTCGCCCCACAAGAAAATACCCTAGGAAAAGCAGCCCGTAGGTGAGGGAGCCCTCCACGACCAGGACCCGCTCACGTTCAGGATTGAAGGCTCGAGTCAGCAGCGGAGCTGCTATGACCAGTGCCGTCCACAGCATGGCACTGATCCCAAGAATCCATGCGCGGCGAGGCTCATCCCCGGCACCGAGGAAGGGCTGGACGACCGGCGCAAGCAGATACACACCTGCGATGAGCCACAGAAAATACAGGTGAACGTAGGTCTCGCCGGTCAGGATCTGGTCCACAACGGTGGCCAGGTTCAGTTCCACATCGGCGGTGAGCGTCGAGAACAGCAGATAGACCGTCGACCACACCACCAGGGCGGGAACGATACGCCGCGCTCGCCGGATAAGAAATGTACGCGGCCCGTGACGATGCGCGCCGGGGGAGAGGTTCAAGGCGCCCGTCATCATCACGAACAGCGGAACGCAGGCAGCTATGGTGACTCGAAGGGCGTAGCCGGCCCACCCCAGGGCGCCCTCCTGCACCGTTTCCCCGGTGACATGAATCCCCACCACCCACAGCACGGCAAGGATCCGCAGCGCATCGAGCCCCGGTAGATATGGCCGTGACTGTGCGTTCGAAGGAGTCGTGCCTGCCTGCGACGTCACTCAGATTCCTTCGGCAGGGTGCAGTCGATACGAATCAACACGGAATGGTCGGTGCGGAACACGACGGTGCCGAGTCCGTCGATCGGCTGGGAAATAGCGCGCAGAGCCGGATCGTACTGGGATTGGTACTGCAGCTGATCCACGTAGTAATAACCGATATTGGCGTCTTTCAGCGCCTGGCAATGCTTGGGCGACGACGGCGCCAGCGCCATGGAATCACGGTAAAAGCGGTCGGCCGGGACCAGCGAGATTCCTGCGACGGGGAAATACACGGGCTGCCCGTGCAGGGCGTACATATGGGAGGCGCCGGAAAAGGGATTCGCCATGACCCTGAGGGACTTGTCCATGGTCGGGGCAGCCTGTGCCCAGGCTTCGCGTTCATCAGCCTGCAGGAAGCGCCCGCGGCCCGGGTAATCCGGCGCAAGATTCTTGGCGGCGTTATCCGCGCGAGTAGGCAGAGAGAGGCCCGCCAGGGCCACCGCGACCACAGCGAGGGCGGCAATCATAGGGGCGCTTGCGCGGCTGCGGCGCCCGTCGGCCCCCACCGGCCCGAGAACCCGCGACCACACCCGCAGGCCAGACACCGCTGCGACACACGAGAGCATCGCCAGCGGCATCGCAATCCGGTCCTGCCCCCGGTAGTACAGAACCGACAGGTTCAGCGGAGAATCCACCGCCGCATCCAGATAGAGCACCACGATCACGGCCCATGCGGCCACAAGCCACCGTCGCTGCGGGTCGCGCGCGCAGGCCACCAGCCCGGGCCACCAGAGCAGGGCAATGATGACGCCGAGCGCCATTGGCCACACCGTCAGCAATCCCAGCGCAACTTCCCCGATCGCAGCCCACCAGGAGATCTGCAGACCACCCACGAAATCGGTGACAGAACTGGCCAGGGGGCTCCGCATGAGGAAGACCACCGGGGCAAGGAACACAAGCGGCAGGAGCACGAGCCAGGGGCGCCGCACCCATGCACTCACCGTGGTGACCGCGGTGAGCGCCAGGAGAAGGAGAAGCGCGGTCACCGCCACATTGGGGTGAGCAACCCCCAGGCCGAGCCCGCCCCCGGCAAGGACAGCAGTGATGGCGAGCCCGTGGCGGACCGGATGCGAGGAGGCGCTAGCCTCGGCCTGCTGTTCTCCCGCGAGGACCGGGCGCAGGGCTCCCCAGAGAGCAACGGCGCCGGCGAGGAAACCCGGAAGCGCTGCGGAACCGGTCATATTCGGCACGGCAGAAAGGTGCACCCACTCATTCCAGGGGGCAGCCGGGATCAGCGCGGCCAGAACAGCACCGGCCGGTGCCGCCCAGCTCACCCGCGGATGCACGGCGCGCGCGAGAAGAGCCGTGCCGACCACCCACGGCAGCACGGAGACGGCGAGCCCGGCCGCGTTCATCAGAACCGGGATGCTGACCTCGGGAACAGCGGAGGCCAGGGCATGGAAACCGCCGGGATAGGGGTGTGGTCTCCCGACCGCATTCGACACGGATCCGATGACCAGGCTGGAGGCATTCCCTGTGTCCCGGATACGTGCCAGGGCTGAGAGGTGGTACAGGGCATCCCAGCGCTCCAGCACCGCATCAGGTTGCCCGGCGGCACGCAGAATCGGTGCCAGTGCGATCACCAGCGCGCCGATAATCGCAGGAACCGCCCAGAGCGCCTGGCGTCGCTCACAGACGGCACCGTCGAGCGCCGTCGAGGGAAGACGCACCCCGAGGGCACGCAGCAGGAGAGCACAGGCGATCAGGAGCGCCGCTCCCGCGAGCAGGGGCAGCGGGGACCAGGTGACCCCGATCCTGCCCGCGAGGAGTGCGCTGAGCCCGGCAAGGCCCAGGCCACAGGCCGGGGCGAGAGCCAGAGCAAGCGCCCATGACCCGCCCAGCAGACGCACCGCCACCGTTGAGGGCCCCCACTGCAGGAGGACCACAACGATGGCGGTGAGAATCAGAGCAAGCAGGCTGCTCATCCGTTCCGGTGCTGTGCGAGAGCCCGCTCACGGTAGGCCGTGGCCGGTTCGGATTCGTCGATTGCCAGGCGCCGCGCCAGATACGTGGTGCGCTTCTCCGCCGCTTTGGTGCGTGCTTCCTGCAGCGCCAGGAAGCCGAGCAGAACCAGCACCGTGGCATACAGCAGCAGATCGGCGCCGCGGCCAACACCTACCAGGTGCGCCACCTTGGTGAGGATGCCGGGGAAGAGCACGGTGGCCACCGCGAAGATGGCGAAGCCGATGATGATCAGTCGCCGCACCGCCAGCTGCTTCGCGCCGCGTTTGATGAAGAGCCACGCGATGATGACGACGATCCCCAGCACCAGCAGAAGCTGGATGATGAAGGTACGGCTGCCAATCCCGCCGGATCCGCCGAGCGCGAGCAGGGTCTCCACGGTCACTGGGCTCAGGCCTCGCTGCCCACGGCCGGCTTCTCGTTCTTGCCGCCGGCGGTGGAGTTCTGGCCGTCACCGAGCACCAGACGCGGGGTGCCGGTCCAGTTCTCGGCGCTGGTGATGTTGCGGCCGTCCACGATGAGCTTCACGCCGGGCACATCGGCGCTGCCCAGGTCGCGGTATTCGGGGTGGTTGGTCTGCACGATCACGAGGTCTGCGCCCTCACCCACGTGGTAGGGCTCCCAGCCGAAGCCGGAGAGTTCCTCATCGGTGTAGAAGGGGTCGTGCACAGCGACCTCGGCGCCCTTGGCGCGCAGTGCCTCGACGGTGGGGAACACACCCGAGAAAGCGGTTTCCTTCACCCCGGCACGGTAGGCGGCACCGAGAACCACGGCCTTCAGGCCCTTGAGGCTGCCCAGGAGGTCCTCGGCACGATCCACGAGCTTGCCGGGAACGGAGGCATTCAGCAGGCGAGCGGTGCGCACGGTCTGCGCATCGGGATCACCGGAGAGGTACAGGCGCGGGTAGACGGGGATGCAGTGCCCGCCCACGGCGATACCGGGCTGGTGAATGTGAGAGTAGGGCTGGGAGTTCGAGGCCTCGATCACAGTGTGCACATTGATCCCGTGCTCCTGCGCGAACAGGGCGAACTCATTGGCCAGGCCAATATTCACATCGCGGTAGGTGGTTTCGGCGAGCTTCGCGAGCTCGCTTGCCTCGGGGGAGCCGAGGTCCCACACACCATTGGGGCGGGGCAGGTCGGGGCGCTCATCGAAGGTCAGGGCGGACTCGTAGAACTCCCGGGCCCGACGGGTGGACTCCTCGCTCATCGCGCCGATCAGCTTGGGGTACTTGCGCAGGTCCTCAAAGACACGGCCGGTCAGCACACGCTCGGGGGAGAAGACGGCAAAGAAGTCCGTGGACTCCTTGAGCCCCGAGATCTCCTCGATCATCGGCACGAAACGGTTGCGCAGGGTGCCCACCGGCAGGGTGGTCTCGTAGGAGACGAGGGTGCCGGGGGTGATGTGCTCGGCCAGGGAACGGGTGGCGGAGTCCATCCAGGCGAAGTCCGGCTCCCAGGTCTCGTCGTTCACGAACAGCGGAACCACGATCACGATCGCGTCGGCGCTGGGGATCGCCTCGGCGTAGTCGGTGGTGGCGCGGAGCTTTCCGGCGGGAACCAGCTCGGAGAGTTTCTCCTGCAGGTGAGCCTCACCGGGGAAGGGTTCCTTGGCCTGGTTGATGAGTTCGACCTGGCGGGCGTTCACATCCACGCCGATCACCTCATGGCCGGCATCCGCGAACTGCACCGCAAGCGGCAGACCGATCTTGCCCAGGGCGACCACAGCAGTTTTCACAGCAAATCCTCCTTGGGGGCCGTCGTGACCCGTTCGTGCTCGTGGCGACCATTGGCCGCGCATAGGCACAGGGTATCCTTCCAGCAGCGCAAAGACGCTGTGACTGTGCCGCCACGCATCCTCGAAAGTGACCGAATGTGCCCTGACACCTGCTCGTCGGACCCCACGGAATCCGCAGCACCCGCCACGCCGGGAGCGGACTCCACCTGGTTCGTGGTGCCTCTGTTCAATGAGGCGCAGGTGGTCGGTGACGTTATTCGTGACCTGCGCACTCGGTATCCGCTGGTGGTTTGCGTCGATGACGGCTCGCATGATGATTCCGCCCGTGTTGCTGCTGAGGCCGGTGCCGCCGTGGTGCGCCACCCGTACAACATGGGGCAGGGGGCCGCGCTGAAAACCGGCATCGACTACGCCCTGCGCGATCCGCAGATGCGGCAGATCGTGACCTTCGACTCTGACGGCCAGCATCAGGTGGAGGACGCCGCCCAGATGATCGCCCTGCGCGAGAGCGAGGGCGTGGATGTGGTTCTCGGCTCCCGCTTCTTGGATAACCGCACCAAACCGGGGCTGATCAAACGCCTCGTGCTGCGCGGAGCGGTCTGGTACTCCAACCTCACCAGCGGCGTGCGCCTGACCGATGCACACAACGGTCTGCGCGTCATCGGGCGTGAGGCCTGCGAAAAGATCACCATCGAACAAAACCGTATGGCTCATGCCTCCGAACTGATCGAGGAGATCGGGCGCCACCAGCTCACCGTGCGCGAGCACCCGGTGCACATCCTCTACACGGACTATTCGCGTGCGAAGGGCCAGTCGGTGCTGAATTCGGTGAACATCGTCATCGACATGCTCTTCCGCTGAGCCCTCGGCTCTCCACACTGAGCCCTCGGCTGTGTGCGCGCGCCCGTGCCCTCACCCGCTGTGGCCCTCACCCCGCTTGAGGGCTCTCCGCGCTCTCAGCCTTGCTTCGCAGGACGCTCCAGGGAGCCGTTCTCCATCGCCCGGAAGAACGTGTTGATCTCATCGGGATCGGTCAGGATGACTACCCCGGATCGCTTCGTGCGATAGTTCGGATCCTTGATCGGCATCGCCACCGGGCCCGCGTTCATGGCTGAACGAGCAGCCAAGGCCATCTGCCCAAGGTCAATCACCCCGGTGCCTTCACTCGTGGTCAAGGCGTCGGAGCCCGCCCCTGCCACACGCACCTGCGCCAGGGGATTGAGCAGCACACCGGGGGAGAGCACCCGCTGCATGAGCTTGGAGACGAACTGCTGCTGGCGCTTTTGACGCCCGAGGTCCGCGGTCGGGTCGATATAGCGGGCACGCACAAAAGCCAGCGCCTGTTCGCCACCGACATCATGGCAGCCCTTGGTCATCTTGAGCCCGGAGCGCGCATCGTCGGCATCCCGGTCAAGGCACAGGTTCACGGTGCCGACGGCATCCACGATCTTTTCGACCCCGTCGAACCCAACTTCCACGTAGTGGTCGATCGTGAGCCCGGTGAAATCCTCCACCGTCGCGACCAAAAGCTTCGGACCTCCCAATGCATAGGCCGCATTGAGTTTGCGCTTCTTCTCTTTGCCTGGAATCCTCACGTAGGTGTCACGGGGCAGAGAGGTGAGGTAGGTCTGCCCATTGGGCGCCTTATGCAGCAGCATCAGGGTGTCGGTGCGTTTGCCATGGGTGCCGTCATCCTTCACCGCCTGGCCGTCCCGCAGATCCGAACCGGCCAGCAGATACGTGGTGCCCGGCGTATCCGCCCTCCCCGAGAGCGCCTCGACGTGCTCAATCCGCGAGTTCGTCCACAGCAACAGGCCGCTGATCCATCCCAGGGAAATGACCAAGGCCAGTGCCACCAGCGTGGTGCCGAGCCGTACCACGCGGGGAATGCGATGGCGGCGCCGAACCGGACGCGTGTGCCGGTACGGGGACGGCTGGCGGGGGTCATGAGATGCCCCAGAGGAGGGGTATGCGGGCGCAGTCCCGTCGGCACCGGCCCAGGAGCCATCTCGGTGAGGGGCCTGCGTTCCCTGATACTGCCCGCCGTGCTGCTGATACTGCCCGCCGTGGTGCCGGATGGACGGTCGGTGACTGCGGGGCTCCTGGGGTGCGTCTCCCGCTGCGGAGACGGGTGGAACCACCGGCATGGGGCGGGTGGGGGTTCCGGGCCGACGGGGCGGGCGTGCGGGCGGCAGAGCTCGCGCGCTCCCACCCGCGCGGGCGCGGGAACCGCCGGGACGGCGGGGGGCGCCGGGACGCTGCGGCTGGGAGTGGTTCCCGTCCTGCACCATGGGTCCTTCTTCCTCTGCGGCAGTTGGTCTTCGGCTTCCAGAGTCGGGGAGCGACTAGGGTCCTCGCGCTCGCCAGAGTAACGCCATCGGCGGCGCCTCAGACGGATGTCCACGGTAGGAGCCGCCGACGTTGTGCTGAACCTTCACATCCTTCACAGGAAATCCCCGGCGCCTCACTCGTGGCGTCACAGCACGACGGGCCTCCATCCGTACACTGACCAGATGGGGAGTCGCCCACGGCGCCCCGTCGGACCGTCGTTCGCCGTTGCCAGCCCAGGATTACCCGCCAGGAGGGACCGTGCCCCCGCAGCTCAGCGCCACCGGTGCACATCCGGACGCAGCGACTGCGCGATACGTCGCCGTCGTCGTCACCTACAACCGTGAGCAGCTGCTGCAGGAATGTCTCGACGGTCTTGCCGCGCAGGAGCGCCCCGCTGACGCCGTGGTCATCATCGACAATGCCTCGACCGATGCCTCCGGGACGGTCGCTGATCGTCACCCCATCGGCGCCGATGTGGTGCATCTTCGACGCAATGTGGGAGGTGCGGGCGGTTTCGCTGCCGGCATTGCCCGTGCCCTGGAACGTCACCAGGCCGACTGGGTGTGGGTGATGGACGACGACACCGTGCCTCGCCCCGGCGCGCTCGCCGCTCTGATCGCCACCCTCGAAGCCACCCCGGTTCGCCTGTCGGTGCTGTCATCACGCGCCGTGTGGACTGATGGCCGGGACCACCCCATGAACCGCTCGCGCACGCGCTGGGATGCCGATGCCGACGAGAAACGCAATGCGCGCACTGCAGGCGGGCGCCCCATCCGCACCGCCAGCTATGTCTCCTGCCTGATGAACGCACAGGATGTGCGCCGACTCGGCCTTCCCCATGCCGACTACTTCATCTGGTCCGACGACTTCGAACACACCGGGCGGCTCCTGCGCCACGGCCGAGGCCTGCACGTTCCCGCCTCCATCGTCGAACACCGGACAGCTGCCTTCTCCAGTGCGAAATCCGATCCCGGCTCCCGCTTCTACTACGACGTGCGTAACCGCCTGTGGGCGCTGCTGCGCACCGACTCCTTCAGCCTGATCGAAAAGGTGCTCTACGGCGGCTCCACCGCGCTCGGCTGGGTGCGGCTCCTCCTGCGCCACCACAGCGGGCTCTTCGGCACCGGGATGCACGGGGCGCTGGACGCCCTCCGTCGCAGGCCCCGCCCCAGCGCCGTGGTTCTCTCGGCCGACGAGGAAGCCGCCGCCGATATCCGTCGTATCGAGCGTGCCGCCGGGCGGCGAGAACAATGATCGCCGAGATCCGCCCCCTTTCTCAGGAGCGGAAGGGCCAGCCATGACACGACCGAGCTTCGGCCTGCTCATGCCGATGTGGGGCGGTGATCGCCCTGACCGGGCTGAGGCAGCGATCCGTTCGGCCACCCTCGAGCAAGACCTCCCGCCCGAGATCATCGTGCTCAGCGTGGACGGTCCGCTCGACGCAGCCCTTGACCGTCTCGTGGCCCGCATCGGCGATGGCGAGTTCGGTGAGGCCATCGTGCTGCGCCACCGCGACCACCGGGGCCTCGCCCGCACCCTGCAGGACGGTCTGGAGGCCATGCCCGCCCCGATTGTGGCGCGGGCCGATGCCGATGATCTCTGTCGCCCCGAACGCTTCGCCCGGCAAATCCCCTTCTTCCGGGAGCACGGCCTGGACCTCCTTGGCTCAGCCATGCAGGAGTTCAGCGATGAGGTGGCCCCCGGAACCGGGCCGAAGCGCAGCCGCCCCCTCACCCAGGCGGAGATTGAAAAGTATCTGCCCACGCACAGCCCCTTCCACCATCCGACCGTGGTCATGAAGCGGGAAACTGCCCTGGCCGTGGCTGGTTACCGGGAACTGCCTCTGCTGGAGGACTACTGGCTGTGGGAACGGATGATGCTCGGAGGTGCACGGATGGCAAACCTGCCGGATGTGCTCGTGGACTACCGGGTCGACGCTGACCTCTTCGCCCGCCGCGGCGGCTTCACCCTGATCGGTAGTGACCTGCGTTTGCAGCGGATCATGCACCGGGACGGAGTGACCAGCACCGCTCAGGCCGTGCGCAATATGGGAATGCGTCTGGCCTACCGGCTCGCACCGGGCGGGCTCCGCCGGATCGGCTACCGGCATTTGGTCGAGTCTCGCACTCCCACCGGAGAGGAGAGGACACCACCGAGCCCCCCAGAGGCTCCGAGGTCACCGGGGCTCACCTGACCCCGCTCTCAGCGTCTGTCTGGCAGGCCAGACGGTGTGACCCTCAGCCCACCAACGCCGCGCCGTAGCAAGGCCCCCGAAGCCAGGCACCGCTCCGCTACTGTGAACATGTCATCGGAATGTGCCGGGCGGCATCGGTCACGAGCCGTCATCGCCCCCGTCGTCCCCGACGTTGTGGCACCAACCCTGAAAGGACGTCCCGTGTCGAACCCTGATCTCCTCGTCGTCGGATCCGGTCTGTTCGGACTGACCATCGCCGAGCGCGCAGTGCAAGAGCACGGCGTGAAAGTGACGATCATCGACCGGCGCGACCACATCGGCGGCAACGCCTACTCCGAGCGGGACGAAACCACCGGGATTGAGGTGCACCGCTACGGCGCCCACCTGTTCCACACCTCGAATGCGCGCGTGTGGGAGTACGTGCAGCGTTTCACCGAGTTCACCGACTACCGCCACAAGGTGTACACC